>CAZXHR010000249.1:0-4835 GCA_964640465.1 uncultured Opitutaceae bacterium | reverse complement strand
GCCCGCGCGGCCCGCGCGCTGGTCGGCGGAGGCCGCGCTGATCTTCTCCACCAGCAGCGTGTTGATGCCGCGGTGTGGATCGAACCGCGCCAGACGCGCCAGCCCACTGTCCACGACCGCCGTCACGCCATCGATGGTGAGCGAGGTCTCGGCGACGTTCGTCGCCACGATGATCTTGCGCCGCTCGTAGCGGTCGACCGCGCGGTCCTGCTCCTCCGGCGCCATCTCGCCGTGCAGCGCGAAGACGAGGCAGTCCTTCAGCTCACGCTGGTACTGGAGCGCGTTCACCGTGCGGCCGATCTCGTACGCGCCGGGCATGAACACCAGCACATCGCCGCTCGCCTGCTTCGCCACGACGCGCGCACACGCCCGCGCTGCCACGTCCCAGATGTCATCGCGGTCGGGGTTGAGCGGATGCGTCTCGTACTCCACGGCCACGGGGAACATCCGGCCCTCGCTGCGCACCACCGAGCACGGCGCGAGGTACTGTTGCAGCAGCCCGGCATCGAGCGTGGCCGACATCACGATCACGATCAGGTCGGGCCGCGTCGTCCGCTGGATCTGGAGCGCCCGCGCGAGGCCGATGTCGCCGTCGAGATGGCGCTCGTGGAACTCGTCGAACACCAGCGCACTCACGCCACGCAGGTACGGGTCGAACGTCATCTGCCGCAGCAGGATTCCCTCGGTCACGTAGCGGATCCGCGTCTTGTCCGACACGCGCGAATCGAGCCGCACCTGGTAGCCCACCTCGTCGCCCAGCCGCACGCCCAGCTCCTGCGCCACGCGCTTGGCGAGCATGCGCGCCGCGATCCGCCGCGGCTGGAGGATGACACACTGCCCGCGCTCCAACAGCCCGGCCGCCAGCAGCATCTTCGGCACCTGCGTCGACTTGCCCGAACCTGTCGGCGCCTGCACGACCACACGCCCGGTCGCCCGCGCGCCGTCGAGCAGCGCAGCCTGGATTTCGTAGATCGGGAGTTCGCGGGGATCGGGCATCGGTTCGAAGTGGAAGCGCCCAACACAGCCGCGCGCCCTCGCCCCGCGCAAGCGCGGAGGTCGGCCGAGAAGGGTCGTCAACATGGCCTTTTCCTCGGAGCCGATAAGTCGTTGATGCAGAGCAGAGGAGTTTTGTGGTAAACAAAAACCGCTGGGGTGTTTGTGCTGTGGTGGGATGAACCCGACCCTGCCAGCACCCTCCAGTCCATACGAGACCACAACCGCCGCCGCCGACAGTTCGGTGGAGGCAACCGTGGCCGGCAAAGAGCAACTTGAGTGGTTCGACGCGCAGCTGCGCGACCACCATTACCTTGGCGCGGGCCGACCGGTGGGCGACTACCTGCGTCAGATCGTCACGGTGCGGGGCCGGCCGGCGGCGCTGTTGGTGTGGGGGCCGGCATGTTACGCGCTCAAGGACCGCGACGAGTGGATCGGCTGGGGCGCGACCATGCGTGTCGAGAGGCTCAAGCTGGTGGTGCAAAACCGCCGTTTCCTCCTGCTCACCGACAAGGGCGCCGCGCCCAACCTGGCCTCGCAGACGATGGCCGCCGCGCTGCGGGCCCTGCCAGCGCACTGGCAGGCGCGGTTCGGGTACCGGCCGCTCTTGGCTGAGAGCTTCACCGACCCGGAGTCGTACACAGGCACTTGCTACAAGGCGAGCAACTGGGAGCCTGTCGGCGTCTCGGCGGGCTTCAGCCGGCACCGGGCCGACTTCTACGTGCCCAACGACCGGCCCAAGCGCCTCTGGCTGTACCCGCTCGGCCCGAAGGCCCGCGAACCCTCGGTAAAGTAGCAACAGGGCGGGGCAAATCGGCGAATGCAAAGCCCTCCCGCACCAGTGCATTCGACGCGCGGCGTCCACTCCCGACGCTAGACCCAACGCTGGAATACCAGCCAGAGTTCGGTGCCACGCACAAAAGTGCCGGCCAAGCGGTAGTCCTTTTTGGCACGGACATCGCAGATGTTGGCAATAGTCGTCTCCAATGCGGGATTGTTGAGGGATACTAGTTGGACTGAGGTTTCGGTGTTGAGAGACATGGCGATGGAATGTTGAGAGGCGTTATTGGAAGAAAGCGGCCAACGCAGGATCGGCCCTGAGCGCATTGGTGATCTCGGCATATCTGGCCTGCGGAGGATAAGAGCCGAAGAAGTCGGCACCGTCCGCAAACCCATGCTCAGTGACGATTGCATCGAAGCGTTTCTTCTGTTCCGGGCTGGCAGCGTTGTACTTCTTGAGCAGCGACATCCGATCTTGGGCATCTTCCGGACTGGTGACTGCCAGCCCCATCGACTTCTTGATCTCCAGCGCTTGGGGACCCGCCGTGAGCACCTCGGCCGCTTTCCCAGTGGCAAAGGTCTGATAAATCTCCACCCCTCCCGTCGCAGCATTTCTGCCACTCGTTATGGAAATATCCCCGTAAACGGAGCGTACATCCGATTCCCCCTTATGCACCGGAATAACCGTGGCCTCGCCGCGCTTGTAGCCCAACACCAGCTCGGGGGCAATAGTGGCATCGCCATAGGCGAGGCTGAATCCGAACGTGCTATGCGTGGCAAAAACCAGTGTCTCGCTCTCATCCGATACACTCCCATTGTCGCTGTACGTTCCACCTTCGCCGACCTTCCGCCCTTCGTTCGCGACCTGTTGGGCGGCCACACCGGTTGCGAAGATCTGTCGAATGCTCTGGTCGCCGAAGAACTTCAGATTAGTGCCCACCTTGCCGAGGACCGACACTTGCTGGTTGGCCCCACTGCTGCCGCTGATGCGCGGGACAATCGCCGCCTCTGTGCGCTGGTAGGCCACGGAGACGCGATTGGGAATCTCAGTGGTTCCGGAGACATCCAGTCCGAGGGACGTGTTGGTGCCGAAATACAGCGCCTTATGGGCACAACCGGTGCCCGCTAGCGCGAGAACGACCGCTGAAACGGTCGCAAGGGTGCATATCGTGTTCATGGTTTAGGCTGAGGTGGCTGAGCTGCATTGTGAGGAGTGCCCGCAGCGGGTGGCATAGTCGCCGAAATGTCGACGGCGGCCTGCGACAGATCGGAGCCGTCTTGGATAATGCGTACCGGTAGGTCCGGATGATAGACGACCAAGCGCTGCCAGCTCCGATACCCGAGGGAGAGGTGATAGTCCCCCCTCCCGATGCCCATACTGCCGCCATATGTGCTCAAGCTGGTAACCCGCACATTGGGCTCAGTCTGCGGAGTGTTGCTGGCAATACGTACATACCCGATGGCCCATATATGGGTCACACCTCGGGGATCGGTGCGGACAACCGTACAGGCGGTCAGGAGCAGCATCGCACCGCACAAGCCAAGAGGCCCAACCAGTCCCCGGAAGAGGCAGAAGCGGAAGGAATGTGTTGTCATGGGATAAATCGGGCGGCGCCAAGCACACGCAGGGATACGGCGCTGGACAGGGATGTCTCATCCGAGGCCGGCCCAATCGCAAAACATAGGCTGCCGTGAACCTGTCTCATCGCGCCGCAATACCATCACCGCACACACCGTCCCTGTCGTATACTATGGAACCGGTCCATCGACCAGCCCGCTTAGGGGCATGGAGTTTGCCTCATTTCCCGATGCCGCAACCGCATTCTCATTGCATTACAAATGACGGTGACAGGCACGCTCCAGTACAGCCCTATTCGCCAGCGAACCTGGCCGGACCTGATTGGCCCGCCGACTCGCTTTACAACCGTTGGCACACGTTCCGGAAGCGGCTCCCGGCGCCATAGCCGCATCGGCATCTGAATCATACCGACAGATGTGCGGTGATCGTCATGACGGTTTAGCGTCGCGTCACGGCTACCGGCCGCACGTTCACTCCAGCGCGTAGATGCCGCCATCGGTGTTGCCGGCGAACACCACCCCGCCCGAGACCACCGGCGTGGAGAAGATCGCGCCGAGCGAGAAAAGCTTCGCCCCGCCGGCATGCATGTCCTTGGAGAAGGCCGAGGTGTAGATCTTCGTGAAGTCGATGAAGCCGTCGGGCTTCAGGTAGCCGCCCGCGCTGGCCTTCGCGGCCGCGAGCTCGAAGACCCGCTTTGCGCCCACACGCACCACCTGCCCGAGGGGAATCCCCCCAGTCGCCCCGTCACAACTCCCCCAAACTCACGGCTCATACCTCAAGCTCCGGCTCCGCCCGCCGATTTTCGCCGCGTCACAGCCCAGCCACCTTCCCGTCCCGGACGCGCCGCGCCCACCGTCCGCGCCTCATCTTTCCTCATCCCTCGCGCCTGCGTTTTCGCCGTGTCCACCGATTTTTCCGTCCTCGCCGCCAACCCCCTCTTCACCGACCCCGCGCTCGACGACGCCAAGGTCCGCGCCGCGATGCCCCGGCTCCTCGCCGATTGCCAAGCCGCCGGCGTGAGCGATCTCCACCTCAGCGCCCAGGCCCGCCCCTTCGTCCGCCAGCACGGGCAGATCCACTACCTCACCGAGCAGCCGCTCCCGGCCGATGTCGCCGAGGCCGCCAACCTCGCGCTGCTCGACGAAGAACAGTTCAAGGAACTCCAGGACACCTCCGACCTCGAGCTCGCGCTCGCCTTCGGCAACAGCCAGCGCTTCCGCGCCTGCATCACGATCCACAAATGGGGCGTGGCCGGCGCCTACCGCATCGTGCCGGCGCAGACTCGCGCACTCGACGCCCTCGGCTATCCCGACCTCGAGGTTCTCCGCCGGCTCCTCGCTTTCCACAACGGCCTCATCCTCATCACCGGTCCCGTCAACTCCGGCAAGACCGCCACTCTCGCCGCCATGGTCGACGAGGTGAACCGCACCCGCAGCGACCACATCATCACCGTCGAGGACCCCATCGAATACGTCCTGCCGTC
>CAZXHR010000248.1:0-4853 GCA_964640465.1 uncultured Opitutaceae bacterium | reverse complement strand
GGTCGAGAGCGTTCGGCCGGGGCATTTTCACTCGCGAAATAGCGCCGCAAAATATCCCGAAAATTCCTCAAAAAACTCCTTGCATCCGAGACCGCTCCATCGATTCTCTCGCCTCTCGTTTTTTTCGAAGTGGGGTCGTAGCTCAGTTGGAAGAGCGCCACAATGGCATTGTGGAGGTCAGGGGTTCGATCCCCCTCGGCTCCACCACTTTCAAGAAAACGGCATTCTCAAAAGGGATGCCGTTTTTTTGTGCCCTGAGGGGGGCGCCTCTACTGAATCCATGGGTGGAGTGCCACGGTGGTGTGGGGTTGTCCCTCACTGCCGCAGCCTCGACAGGAGGCCGCGCCATGGCTTACGCCATCCGACTCGCTGAGTAGCGCATGTGATGGTTCGGGGGGAGATGCAGTGGAGCGGTTGACGCCAGATCAAGGCCGCGCAACCTCGGCCTCCCGCGGGGCGATAGTGCCGTGCATCCTGCGTGGCACACGCTCCGCAGAAACGAATCCCCCAGTTCACACCCATGAAAACCATCCGTGTTCTCCTCGTCGCCTCGGCCTTCGCGCTTTTTGCCGGCATCGCCGCCGCGAATTGCGGCACTTGCGACAAGAAGGATCAGTGCTCCGACGCCGACAAAGCCAAATGCGCTGAGAAGTGCGATAAGTCCAAGGGTTGCTGTGGCAAGGACTGCCAATGTCCCGAGTGCAAGGAGGCGTGTGCCGACGTCGACAAGGCTAAGGGCGAGTGCCCGAAGGATTGCCAGTGCCCAAAGTGCAAAGAGGCCGGTGCCAAGTGCGAGCATCCGAAGGACGACGCGAAGAAGTGATCGTCGCTGGTTGAATCGTTCGTATGCGCCGCCGCTGATTCGTTTCGCGGCGGCTTTTTGCATCCCGCTCACCAACGGCGCCGGGTGTGGCGGATGAGACGGACGGCCTCGTCGATGCGGCTGGTGTCGAGCACGCCGATGAGCCGGTCGAAGGAATAGACGGGAAAGAGACGTTGTTTGCCGCGGGCGAGATCGGCGACGACGGGGCCGAGCGGCCACTCGGCTTGGAGCACGGCGAACTCGTGCTCGGCGTGCTGCGAGAGCAGGTCGAGGTCGTGGCCAGTGCGCAGTGCTGCGGCAAGGTGGGCGCGCGGCACGATGCCGACAGGACCGGTGGCGCCGATGAGGAGCAAGTCCTGTGGCACCGAGCGCCGCAGCGCCTCGAAGGCGTTGCCGACGGAGGTCTCGGGGGGAAATGCGAGGTAATCGGCGCGCGTGACGTTGGCGACGATCAGGCCGGCGTAGAGTTCGCGGTTGCGCACGAAGCGGTACTCCGTCTCCGCGCCGTAGGCGATGAAGAGGAAGAGAGCTGTCAGGAGCCAGAGGCTGTTGTCGCCTGCGGCCAGTTCGTACGTCGCGATGGCGGTGGCGAGCGACAGCGCGAGCACCTGTCCGCTGCGGGCGGCGAGGCGGGTAGCCGCAAGGTAGTCCAGCTTCAGCCCGAACAAGGCTCGGAGCACCCGGCCGCCGTCCATCGGGAAGGCCGGCAGCAGATTGAAAACGCCCATGATCAGGTTCACCGCCAGCAAGGTGTCCGGTATCTCCGCCCAACTCGTCGGTGTGCTCGCATCGGTGGGCGAATTTGACCAGCCGAAGAGCAGTGCGATCAGTCCGGCGAGCAGGAAGTTTACGGCCGGGCCGGCGAGCGCGATGAGGATCTCCCGGCGCGGCTCGCGGGGAATCGAGTCGAACTCCGCCATGCCCCCGATCGGCAGGAGCAAAATCCGCGAGGCACGGATGCCGTAGCGACTTGCGGCGAACGCATGGCCCAGTTCGTGCAGTACGACGATTCCGAACATCAAGATGACGGTGCTGACCGACGACACCACGCCGGTTGCGCCGCCATTGCTTGCGCCGAGCCAGCCGGCCGCCACCAGGAGCAGCACAAATGTGATGTGCACCTCCAGGCGGATGCCGAAAACTCGGAACAAGGCGATTGACCAGCGAATCATCTAAACGAAAAAATCCATTTGGCCGCGGCGCCACCGCCGTTGTCAACCCATGCCACCGATGTCTGCCGATCCTTCTGCGCAGAACCCCCCCTCGATCCTCATCATCGATGACGACGAGGAGATCCGCTACTCTCTCGGTCGTGTACTCGGGACCCGCCAGTACGCCATCGTCGAAGCCGGCAGCGGCGAGGAGGGGATCGCCATCGCCAAGAAAAGCGCGCCCGACCTGGTGTTTCTCGACATCCGCATGGGCGGCATGAGTGGCATCGAGACGCTCCAGCACCTGCGCGCCGTGCATCCGCAGCTGCTCGTGGTGCTCATGACCGCCTTCGGCACCGCGCAGACGGCGATCGAGGCGATGAAGTTCGGCGCGTTCGACTACGTGATGAAGCCGTTCGATGCCGACAAGGTCCTCGCCATCGCCGAGAACGCACTCAAGACCAAGGCCGATCTCAAGACTGCCGCCGGCTATAAGCCGAAGCTGAAGAGCGAGGACTACAAGGAGGGCCTCGTCGGATCCTCGCCCGCCATGCAGGAGGTCTTCAAGGTCATCGGACAAGTGACCGCGAGCGACGCGACCGTGCTCATCTCCGGCGAGAGTGGCACGGGCAAGGAGCTCGTCGCCCGCTGCATTTTCCAGCACAGCCACCGCTCGGCTAAGCCGTTCATGGCCGTCAACTGCGCCGCCATCCCCGAGAACCTCATCGAGAGCGAGCTCTTCGGCCACGAACGCGGCTCGTTCACCGGTGCGACTGGACAGCGCAACGGCAAGTTCGAGCTGTGCGACGGCGGCACGCTTTTCCTCGACGAGATCGGCGACATGTCGCTGGCCACGCAGACGAAGATCCTGCGCGTTCTCCAAGAAGGAGAGATCCAGCGCGTGGGTGGCACCGAGACCCTCAAGGTCGATGTGCGCATCATTGCTGCCACCAACCGCGATCTCGAGGCCATGGTGAAGGCGAAGACCTTTCGCGAGGATCTCTACTACCGGCTCGCCGTCGTCCGCCTGCGTTTGCCCAGCCTGCGCGAACGCACCACCGACATTCCGGAGATCGTCGACTTCATGCTCCAGAAACTGGAGAAGTCGAAGAAAACCCGTGTGCGCAGGGTCGCGCCCGAGGCGATGGACATTCTCGTGCGCCACCGCTGGCCCGGCAATGTGCGCGAGCTGGAGAACGCCGTCTACCGCAGCGCGGTCATCGCGCAGGGCGACACGATCCTCGCCAAGGATCTGCCTGCGGAACTGCGCGAGGCCGTGCAGGGATTGGGGGCTTCTGCGCCGGCAACCGCGGCGGTTGCGAGCGCGCCCGTCGCCGCGCCTTCGCCTGCGGCTGCCCTGGCCGAGCATGCCCCAGTGGCGACCGAAGCCAGCGCGCCCGAGAGCTTGGAAGCTGCGCTCGATTTCGTCTACCAGCGGCTAAGTGCCGACAAGACGGAGACGATCTTGGAGCGACTCGAGCGGGAGATGATCGTGCGCGCGAACAAGGAGTTCGGAGGCAATCAGGTTCGCTCCTCGGAGCGCTTGGGCATCACGCGCGCCACCTTGCGCAAGCGGCTCGACGCGCTCCGCGGCGAGAAGAGCGCGGAGTAGGGCGCGGGCAGCGAAGTGCGGCGCCCCATCGCAGTCTGCCCGTCTCCGGGGTGCCGGCGCACGGCTCGGATGTGTGCCGGCCTGCTGGCCGGCGGCCTCAGTCCGTGCGGAAGACGATGGATTCCTGCTGGGTGGCGTCGGCGCGGAGCCAGAGGTTGCCCTCGATGTCGGCGCAGTCGATCACGCGAACGATCTCTGCGAAGCGAGTGGCGTCGGGCTCCAGCTCGAGCAGGCGGTTGGGCGCGCTGCGGAACCAGGCGGTGTCGAAGCTGTTGCCCGAGTTGCGCGGGAAGTAGGCGAGGTAGAGCATGTCGTGCTCGACGATGTCGTTGAAGAAGTGGGTACCGAGGGAGACATCGGGGATGAGGCGGTCGTGCATCTCGACCATCTCGCAGATGACGGAGGCGCGGCTGATCTCGCCGAAGGCGACGGGGATGCCGAGCGAAGGACTGTGGGTGCCCCAGCGGCCCGGGCCGATGAGCATGAGCCCGCGGTCGTCCTCCCGGAGCCGGCGGTTGAGCCGGCCGATGAGGCGGGCCACGGCGTAGCGGTCGCGGTCGGCGAGCGCCGCGTAGGTCTCGGTGACGATGTAGATGATGCGGGTGAGCGGCTGTTCGCGGCTGACGCCGATTACGGCGCCGTTGGCGGTGAGGAGGCGCTGCCGCTCGACCTGCTCGGAAGGGAGCAGCATGCCGGTCTCGCGCTGGATCTGGAAGGTGCGGCACTGGAGCAGGTGGATGCGGTAGGAGCCGTCGGCGAGGAAGTTGAGGGTGAACTCGACGTCGACCGGATGGTCGTAGGCCTCCTCCAGGATGGAGAGCATGCGTCGCAGATCGGGCGCGACGGTCGTCTCGGTGAGGAGGCGGTCGAAGGTGATCCAGGGGTAGTTCTCGGCGGTGTAGGTGAGGTAGAGGTCGAGGGGGTAGTCGGTGGGCTCCTTGATGACCTCGGGAAAATCGAGGGAGACGAACTGCCCCTCCTTGAGGTCGAGGCAGTCCATGCGGCGCTGGCAGTGCTCGCGGGCGTCGTCGAAACTGGCCTCGGGGCGGCGGCCGGGTGCGTTGAGGGCGACGAGGCGGGTGTAGTCGTCGGCGCGGCGGTCGACGGCTCGGGTGCCCAGGCCGAAGACGAGGCGGACGACGCCGGCCTGGGGATCGATGTCGGGGTGCCAGACGAAGGGGTTGTAGGAGAGGCCGACGCCGGCGGCTTGCGGGTAGTAGTAGCGGCCTTGGGGGGAACCGGATACGCGCATGATGAGAAGCGCCAT
>CAZXHR010000247.1:2484-4854 GCA_964640465.1 uncultured Opitutaceae bacterium | reverse complement strand
CACCTGGAACCCCGCCATCTCCGCGCCGCAGACCGCCGCCGCCGCCTCCGCGCTCGCCGCCGTGCTCGACCGCACGCTCGCCGGCACCCTCGCCCCCGCCACCGCCCGCGAGGCGCTCATCAACCAGGCCGCGCTCCTCGCCGCCGGCCTCGCCACCCGTCCCGAGGATTTTCCGACGATCCGTGCCGCGCTCGTCGCCGCCCTGCCCGTCGATCTGTCCGTCGCGCCGGAGTCGCTCCTGCCCGCCGCCGTCGAACTCGTCACCCGCGCCATCGCGCTGGGCTGGGTGAGCAAGTGGCAACGCTGAAGCCGATGACTTCTCGCCGCACCACAACCTGCGCTGGCGATTCCGAAGGTAGGGCGAACCCTCCGGGTAAGCCGCGGCTCGTCGGGGACGACTCGCCCTACCTCGAACACGTCACACCGCTGGCCTCGCCTGCAAGCAGTATCCTACCCTTAGGAGGCCGCTCCTGAGATGTCCGCCCTCGCCGCCATTCTCGCCGACGCGCTGCATACCTCCGTCGGATTCCTCGAACCGCGTTTCTTCCTCTGGGCTGCGCTCGGCCTCGCGCTGGACGCGCTGATCGGCGACCCGATCTTCGCCGCGCACCCGATCCGCCTGCTCGGCCGGCTGCTCGCGTTCTACGAGCGCACGCTCTTCCGCCTCGGCGCCAACGGCTACGCCGGCGGCATCGCGCTGTTGCTCCTCCTCGCCGGCACCGTGCTGCCACTCGTTTTCGCCTTTCTCGCCGCCGCGCACGCGATCCATCCCTACGTCTTCGACGCTGCGGCCGGTCTCGTCTGCTGGGCCAGCCTGGCGCTGCGCGACCTCATCGCCCACGGCGAACGCATCGCGCACGCCATCGCCCGCGGCGACCTCGCCGCAGCTCGTCACCACGTTTCCATGCTGGTCGGCCGCGACACCGACAAGATGGACCTCGCCGCCTGCGGCCGCGGCGCCGTCGAGAGCATGGCCGAGAACCTCGTAGACGGCGTGCTCACCCCGCTCGCGTTCCTGCTCTGCTTCGGCCCGCTCGGCGGCGTGCTGCTCAAGATCGTCAGCACCATGGACAGCATGGTCGGCTACAAGTCCGACCGCTACCTGCGCTTCGGCTGGTGCGGCGCCCGCACCGACGATGTCACCAACTTCCTACCCGCGCGCTGGAGCTGGCTCCTGCTCTCCGGCCTCGCGGCGATCCTGCCCGGCTTCGACGGCCGCACCGCCTGGCGCATCGGCCTCGCCCAACACGCTGTCGTGCCCGGTCCGAACAGCGGCTGGCCCGAATGCACCATCGCCGGCGCGCTGCGCCGCCGCCTGATCGGCCCGCTCTTCAAGAACGGCGTGCAAGTCTGCGACCTCTGGCTCGGCGATCCCGCCGACGCCCCCGGCGCCGACACCCGCGACATCCGCCGCACCTACGTGTTGCTCATTCTCTCCACCCTCGTGACCTTCGCCGCCCTCGGCGCCCTAGCCTACTTCCGCACCTGATCCGCGCCGTCTGTTCCGCGTCCACTTCGTCCACGCAGTCCAGATCGTCCACCGTCCACTGCCACTCCGTCCTCTCGCCTCTAGCCTCACACCTTTCGCCTCCTCTCCCATGTCCTGCAGCGCCTCCAGTTTCCTCGTCGTCGGCGAGCGTACCAACATCACCGGCTCCCCAAAATTCGCCAAGGCCATCAAGGCCGGCGATTGGGACACCTGCCTCGCCATCGCCCGCCAGCAGGTCGAGTCCGGCGCCACCGTGATCGACATCAACGTCGATGAGGCCTTGGTCGACGGCGAAGCGACGATGGTGAAGTTCCTTAACCTCATCGCCGCCGAGCCCGAGATCTCGCGCGTGCCGATCATGCTCGATTCCTCGAAGTGGTCCGTGCTCGAGGCCGGCCTGCAGTGCCTGCAGGGCAAGGGCATCGTGAACTCCATCTCGCTCAAGGAGGGCGAGGCCGAGTTTCTCCGCCGCGCACGCCTGCTGCGCCGCTACGGCGCCGCCGCGGTCGTGATGGCGTTCGACGAGCAGGGCCAGGCCGCCACCTGCGACGACAAGGTCCGCATCTGCACCCGCGCGTACCACCTTCTCGTCGACAAAGTCGGCTTCCCGCCCGAGGACATCATCTTCGATCCCAACGTCCTCACCGTCGCCACCGGCATCGACGAGCACAACAACTACGCCGTCGATTTCATCGAGGCCGTGCGGATCATCAAGCGCACCCTCCCACACGCGAAGACCTCCGGCGGCGTCTCCCACGTCTCCTTCTCCTTCCGCGGCAACAACCCCGTGCGCGAGGCGATGCACGCCGCCTTCCTCTACCACGCCATCGCCGCCGGCCTCGACATGGCCATCGTCAACGCCGGCATGCTCGGCGTCTACG
>CAZXHR010000247.1:0-2474 GCA_964640465.1 uncultured Opitutaceae bacterium | reverse complement strand
GCTACGAGGAGATCGAGCCCAACCTCCTCCCGCACATCGAGGACGTCCTCCTCAACCGCCACCCCCACGCCATCGAGCGCCTCGTCGCCCTCGCCAACGAAATCAAGGCTGCCTCCGTCTCCTCCGGCCAATCCGCAGTCCGCGATCCGCAATCCGCAATCCCCGACGCCTGGCGCTCGCTCCCCGTCGAACAGCGCCTCGCCCACGCCCTCGTGAAGGGAATCGACACCTTCGTCGAAGCCGACACCGAGGAGGCCCGCGCCGACACCGTCAAGTACCCGCGCCCGCTCCACATCATCGAGGGGCCGCTCATGGACGGCATGCGCACCGTCGGCGAACTCTTCGGCGCCGGGAAGATGTTCCTCCCGCAGGTCGTGAAGTCCGCCCGCGTGATGAAGAAGGCCGTCGCCGTGCTCACTCCCTACATGGAGGCCGAGAAGGCCCTCGCCAGGCGTATCCGCGAACTCCGCCGACGCGCCGCCGAGCTCCACGCCGCCACGCCCGCCGGACCGATCACGCTGGTCGAAGGTTTCACCTACACGCCCTACCCCGGCCTCGATCCCGAGGAGCGCGCCATCGAGCAGAAGTTTGCCGCCGAACTCGCCGCCGATCTCGACTCGGCCGCTCGCCGCTACGAGGCCGAGTTCCGCAACGTTCTCGATCGCAACAGCGCCCAGGAGCTCT
Source organism: uncultured Opitutaceae bacterium (assembly GCA_964640465.1). Classification (GTDB taxonomy): domain Bacteria; phylum Verrucomicrobiota; class Verrucomicrobiia; order Opitutales; family Opitutaceae; genus CAJCBL01. The sequence continues at coordinate 1,790 of CAZXHR010000247.1, read as the reverse complement.
CCCCCGACTACGCCGGCACCGGACCCGACGACCGCACCAGCCGCACACGCTGGAGCGTCGCCACCCTCGGCGTCGCCGGCGGCTTCATCGACTGGCTCTATCCCCGCCGCCTCGCCGCGCTCCCGCCCGACAGCCTCATCGCCTTCAACGCCGGCGGCCAGGGCAGCGGCAAGACCACCGCCACCCGCGCAGCGGAGGTCGAACGCGCTGCCGACCTCCTCATGGATGGCACCCTCCAGGACGAGGCCCGCAGCCGTCAACAGATCGATGCCGCGCTCGGCCTCGGCCATCTTGTGCAGATTCGCTTCGCCTATTGCCCTTGGGAAAAAGCTGTCGCCAACATTCTCAGACGCGCCGGGGAAGGCAGCGGTCGCGTGGTGCCGCTGGCGCGCGCCGCCCGCGGCCACTTTCAGGCGGCACGCACCGTTCTATCCCTCGCCGACGCCCCGCTCGACAACCCGGATGACGTCTTCGTCTTCGACAACTCCGACTTTCTCAACCCCGTCCAGCGCGATCTCCGCTGGCTGCGTCAACAACTCCATGAATCCGTCGAAAAGCTCCTTGAAACCGGCCGCATCGCGGCCGATCAGTACTTCCGTGAAAATCGCGACAACCAAGACCTTTGCGCTGAAGCAATCCGCGACAGCTTCTTCCAAACGCGAACTGGTGCTCAAGCGGTTTCAGCGCCTCAACGAGGCTACCCTCACAGCGCTTCGCCGGGCAGGCCAGGAACGCAACGCCTTGGTCCATCAGAAGTAGGCGGTTCCCCGCAGACACTGCCTGTCCCCGCCGCCGAGGACTCCGGCTCCGCCGGCCGCATCCTCATGGCCACAGTCAAGGGCGACGTACACGACATCGGCAAGAACATCGTCGGCGTCGTCCTCGCCTGTAACAACTACGAGGTGACCGACCTCGGCGTCATGGTCCCCTGCGAGAAGATCCTCGCCGAGGCCAAGCGCATCGGCGCCGATGCCATCGGACTCTCCGGCCTCATCACCCCGTCGCTCGACGAGATGGTGCATGTCGCCCAGGAGATGCAGCGCCAGGGCTTCACCATCCCGCTGCTCGTCGGCGGCGCCACCACCAGCCCCGCGCACACCGCCGTGAAGATCGCGCCCGAGTACCCGCACGGCGTCGTCCACGTCCGCGACGCCTCGCTCGTCGTCAACGTCGCCTCCGCGCTCCTCTCGCCCGAGCAGAAACCGGCCTACGTCGCCGACCTCGCCGCCAAGCAGCAGCGCCAGCGCGACGAGTTCGCCACCCGCCTCAAGCGCACCCCGCTCCTCCCGCTCACCACCGCCCGCTCCCGCGCCCCGAAGTGCGACTGGTCCACCGTCGACATCCCGAAACCCGAGTTCCTCGGCACCCGCGTCTTCAGCTCCGACCAATCCGCAATCGAAAATCCGAAATCGAAAATCGAACTCGGCGTCATCGCCGAGTTCATCGACTGGGCCCCGTTCTTCTCCGCGTGGGAACTCACCGGCCGTTTCCCCGACATCCTCAAAGATCCGACCGTCGGCACCGAGGCGTCCAAACTCTTTGCCGACGCCCAGAAGCTCCTCGCCCGCATCGTCGCCGAGAAACGTTTCGATCCCCGCGCCCTCATCGCGTTCCTGCCGGCCAACGCCGTCGGCGACTCCGTCGAGGTCTACGCCGACGAGCAGCGCAGCCGCGTCGTCGAGACGTTCCACTTTCTCCGCCAGCAGAACGAGAAACCCGCCGACCAGTTCAACCACTGCCTCGCCGACTACGTCGCACCGAAGAGCAGCGGCCGGCTCGACTACCTCGGC
>CAZXHR010000246.1:0-4855 GCA_964640465.1 uncultured Opitutaceae bacterium | reverse complement strand
GCGGCGCGGGCGGGGCCGCGGCCGGTGGCGGCAGCGATGGCGACGGGGATGAGCGGTGCCGCCGGTTTGTGGTCCTCGCCGATGGTGCCATCGGCGGCGGCGCCGGCGGCGTTGAAGTAGCGGAAGGCGGCGAAGGCGAGGCCGTGGGCGCGGGCGATGTTCTTGAGAGCGTTCTCGATATCGAGCTTGGTCTGGCCGTAGGGGTTGATCGGGGCCTGTGGGGTGGCCTCGGTCATGGGCAGGGTGGGCGGCACGCCGTAGGTGGCGCAGGTGGAGGAGAAGACGAACTTCTTCACGCCGGCCTGCAGCATCGCGTGGAGGAGGTGGAGCGTGGCGGAGACGTTGTTGAAGTAGTACTTGAGCGGATCGGTGACGGATTCGCCGACGTAGGCGAAGGCGGCGAAGTGCATGACCAGCTCGATCTTCTCGGCTGCGAGGATGCGGGCGACCGCGGGCTCGTCGCCGAGGTCGCAGTTGTAGAAGGGCACCTCCGGGCCGACCGCGGCGCGGTGGCCGTAGACGAGATTGTCGAGCACGACCGGGCGATGCCCGGCGGCCGCGAGTTGCCGCACACAGTGACTGCCGATGTAACCGGCTCCGCCGACGACGAGGACGTTCATGGTGTTGAAGCGGGAAACTTTTATTGCCTTGCGCGCGGGAGGCTAGGCAATCTTTCGGCTTTTTCCGGCGCGGCCCCAGCGCTATCGCCTCATTTCCGCATCATGAACCTCAGCCGAATCGTCATCACCGGCGTGGGCCTCACGGCCCCGAATGGCAACAACCTCGCAGAGTTCCGTCAGGCCCTGCTTACGGGCAAGTCGGGCGTGGAGCTCTTCGAGACCCGCCACATGGGCAAGGTGCTGGCGGGTGTGTGCAAGTTCGAGGCGACGCGCTACCAGACCCGCAAGGAGCTGCGGATCGGCACGCGCGCCGGCAGCGTGAGCATCTACAGCGCTCATGAGGCGGTGAACGACTCCGCCATCGCTTGGGACAAGGTCGACAAGAGCCGCGTGGGCATCTACCTCGGCATCACAGAGCACGGCAACGTGGAGACGGAGAATGAGATCGCCAGCCTCGCCACGTTCAACAACGACACCAAGTTCTGGTCGCACTACCACAACCCCCGCACGGTGGCCAACAACCCTGCCGGCGAGGCGTCGCTCAACCTCGGCGTGACCGGTCCCGCCTACACGCTCGGCGCGGCCTGCGCGGCGGGTAACCTCGGCATCATCCACGCCGCGCAGATGCTGCGGCTGGGCGAGGTCGACTTCGCGTTGGCCGGCGGCGTGAGCGAGAGCATCCGCTCGTTCGGCATCTTCGCGGCGTTCAAGAGCCAGGGCGCGCTCGCCCACCACGTCGACCCCACGAAGGCCAGCCGGCCGTTCGACAAGTCGCGCAACGGCATTGTCGTCTCCGAGGGCGGCTGCATCTTCGCGATGGAGCGGCTCGAGGACGCCGTGGCCCGCGGCGCGAAGATCTACGGCGAGATCGCCGGCTACGCGGTCAACTCCGACGCCACCGACTACGTGCTGCCCAACCCCGTGCGCCAGGCCGAGTGCATCCGCCTAGCGATCAAAAACTCCGGGCTCGCGCCCGAGCAGATCGACATCCTCAACACGCACGCCACCTCCACGCCGCTGGGCGACGTGCAGGAGTGCCAGGCCGTCGCCTCCGCCTTCGAGGGGCACCAGCTCCCGCATATCAACAACACCAAGGGCTTCATCGGCCACGCGATGGGTGCGGCCGGCAGTCTCGAGCTGGCGGGTAACCTGCCGTCGTTCGACGACCTCGTCGTGCACCCGACGATCAACGTCGACGACCTCGATCCGCAGTGCGCGCTGCCCACGCTCGTGCTCAACCAGCCCAAGAAGGTTAAACGGGTTGACGCCATTCTGAACAATTCCTTCGGTATGCTCGGAATCAACTCCGCGCTGATCGTGAAGCGCTATTCCGCCTGAATCTCATGACGAACGACGATATCAAGAAGCTGGTCACCGAAATCATTGCCGACATCGCTCCCGACGAGGACCTCAGCGGCCTCAAGCCGGATGTGCGGCTGCGCGAACAGCTCCAGCTCGATTCGATGGACTTCCTCGACATTGTGATGGAGCTGCGCAAGCGCCACGGCATCGAGGTGCCCGAGGCCGACTACATGCAGCTCGCCACGCTCGACAGCTGCGCGAAGTACCTCGGCCCGAAGTTCGCCGCCAAGGGCCTCTGAGCCCGGCGATCTGTCCGACCAACTTCAGCGAAACAACAAGGCCCGGCCGCAACGCCGGGCCTTGTTGTTTTGGGCCGTGGCGCGTGAGTCTGATGTCGGACGCACGCAGGGGTGTCTGCTGTAGGCCACCTCGGCGAGGTGGCCGTTCGAGAATGCCGGGTCGGCAGTGGCCCGCCTGCGTCGCGTGGACCACGCGGCGGTTCAACTGGGATGGGCCAGGTCGCCGACCTGGCCCACAGGAACCGGCACCGGTTCAAGCCCGTTCCTTCGGCACGATCGGCTCGCGGAGCCGTTCGCCCATTCCGCTGCTGGACAAGCCCGCGCGCGCTGCCCATCGTCGACCCCATGAAGATTTTTCTCGATGGATCGTTCGTCGACGCCGCCGAAGCCAAGGTCTCCGTGTTCGATCACGGCCTGCTCTACGGCGACGGCGTCTTCGAGGGCATCCGCATCTACTCGAAGAACATTTTCCGCCTCGATGCGCACTTGGAGCGCTTGGAGTTCTCCGCCAAGGCCATCGCGCTGAAGATGCCGTGGACGCGCGCGCAGATCGCCGAGTGGACCTGCGAGGCCTGTCGCCAGAACAACCTCACCGACGGCTATATCCGCCTCGTCGTCACCCGCGGCGTGGGCAACCTCGGACTTTCCCCGAAGCGCTGTCCGAAGCCCTCGATCTTCATCATCGCCGACAAGATCGCGCTCTACCCGCAGGAGGTCTATACCAACGGTCTCGATCTTATCACCGTGCCGACGCGCCGGATGAATTCCGCCGCGCTACCGCCGGCCGTGAAGTCGTTGAACTACCTCAACAACATTATGGCCAAGCTCGAAGCCGAGAACGTCGGCTACCAGGAGGCGATCCTGCTCAACGACCAAGGCTACGTGGCCGAGTGTACCGGCGACAACATCTTCGCCTTCTTCCGCGGCGAGCTGCTCACGCCGAAGGCCTCCAGCGGCGCGCTGCGCGGCATTACCCGCGATGCGGTGATCGACATCGCCGCCGAACTGAAGGTGACCGTGCGCGAGATGGACATGACGCGCTACGATTTCTGGATTGCCGACGAGATGTTCCTTACCGGGTCCGCTGCCGAGGTCGTCCCGGTCGTGAAGCTCGACGGCCGCGAGATCGGCACCGGCAAGCCCGGCCCGCTTACCGCGAAATTCATCGAGGCGTTCCGGCGCCGCGTGACCCAAGAGGGCACGCGCATCTGAGGCCCGCCGCGCGCAGATTGTTGGCGCTGTCGCCGTTGTGCCGAGGCACGGCGGCGCGGACGCTTGCACCGAGGTGCGCAACTGGCATGTTCCTTGCGAAGACAGTGTTGTTGACAGCAACCCTGTCTCAGGTCCGCTCGACAGCGGTCGATTAACTCCCACACCCACTCAATTCCGATGGCCAACCCGATAAAGTGCAGCCTCTGCGGCAAGCCCGCGACGGTTCACCTTACGCAGATCATCAACAACAAGATCCACAAGGTGGACTTGTGTGAAGACTGCGCCAAGGCCAAGGGCGTGACCGACCCTGCCGGCTTCTCCCTAGCCGACCTCCTCATCAAGGGCGCGTTCAACAACGAAACCGTAACCGAAGGCGAGGGCGGCATTGTTTGCCCGGAGTGCGGTTTCACTCAGCAGGATTTCAAGAAGATCGGCCGCTTCGGCTGCCCGAAGTGCTACGACGCTTTCCGCCCCATGCTCACGCCCATGCTGGGCAGCATGCACAAGGACACCAAGCACGTCGGCAAAGTCCCGCAGCACGCTGCCGACCGCCGCTCCATCTACGAGCGCCTGACCAAGCTCGAGATGGAACTCGATCTCGCCATCAAGACCGAGCGCTACGAGGACGCCGCCCGTTTCCGCGATGAAATTCGCCAAATCAAACAAACAGCCCCAGGACAGTGATTCCGACCACGAGGCCCGCATCGCGGCCTTGATCGATTCGGATGCCGCCGCCGGGGAATCCGTGTTTGGCGTCGGCCCCATCGTGCTCATGACCCGCGTGCGCTTGGCGCGCAACCTGAGCCGTTTCCCCTTCACCGGTTGGGCCAAGGAGGCGCAGCGCAGCGACATATTGGCGGAGTGCACCGCCGCCGTCCGCGCCCTGCCGCAGATGAAAAAAGGCACCGTTTTCACGATGGAGGAGCTCTCCGACCACGAGAAGATGCTCCTGGTCGAGCGCCACCTCATTAGTCGCGAGCTCTCCGCCTCGAAGGCCGGCAGCGGTGTCGTGATCAGCAAGGACCGCACCTGCTCGATCATGGTCAACGAGGAAGACCACCTCCGCATGCAGGTCATCAAGCCGGGATTCCAGCTCAAGCGCGTGTGGAAGGCGATGAACGCCATCGACACCGCGCTGGAGGGCAGCCTCGACTACGCCTTCGACAACGAGCTCGGCTACCTCACCGCCTGCCCGACCAACCTCGGCACCGGTCTGCGCGCCAGCGCCATGATGCACCTGCCCGCCCTCGTCATCACCGGGCAGATGGACAAGATCGTGCGCGCCCGCAACCAGCTCGGGCGCGTGGTCCGCGGGTGCGGTCGCAGCCCCGCATTTGCCCGGAGCCACCACTGGAGGGTCTCGCAGTAGTGCTCCAGGCTGTGGAAGGTGCGGCCGTTGAGCAGGTTGTCCTCGACGTATCG
>CAZXHR010000245.1:0-4944 GCA_964640465.1 uncultured Opitutaceae bacterium | reverse complement strand
CCGCCGCACTGTCCGGTTGCCAAGCGCCGCGCGCACTCCTTTCGTGCTCCCATGCGTCTCCTCCGGTCCACCGAACCGAACTTCCGCTCCGAGCTCGCCCGCTTCTGCGCCGCCGCCGCCGTGCCCGCCCAGATCCGCGAGACCGTCGCCGCCATCCTCGCCGATGTCCGCGAGCGCGGCGACGCCGCCATCGCCGACTACGTGCGCAAGTTCGACAAGGCCGAGCTCGCCCCCGCGCAGTTCCGCGTGAGCGCCGAGGAGCTCGCCGCCGGCGCCCAGTCCCTCTCCCGCGCCCAGCGCGCCGCCATCAAGGACTCGCACCGCAACATCGTCGCCTACAACCGCCGCGGCCTCCCGCGCGACTGGACCGCCCGCAACCCCGACGGCGCCACAGTCGGCGAGCGCTTCTATCCCGTCCGCCGCGTCGGCCTCTACGTGCCCGGCGGCCAGGTTCCCCTCGTCTCCACAGTCCTGATGACGGTCGTGCTCGCGCAGATCGCCCGCTGCCCGGAGATCGCCGTATTCACCCCCTGCGGCCCCGATGGCCGCGTCGCCCCCGAGATGCTCGGGGCCCTCCACACCATCGGCGTGAAGGAGGTCTATCGCATCGGCGGCGTGCAGGCCGTGGCCGCCATGGCCTACGGCACCGCCACCATCCCCGCCGTCGACAAGGTCTTCGGCCCCGGCAACGCCTACACCGTCGAGGCGCAGCGCCAGGTCTTCGGCACCGTGGGCGTCGCCCTCCTGCCCGGGCCGAGCGAGGTGTGCGTGATCGCCGATGCCTCCGCGAAGCCCGAATACGTGGCCGCCGACCTCCTCGCCCAAGCCGAGCACGGCACTGGCCGCGAGAAGATCTATTTCGTGACAACCTCCGCGAAGACGCTCGCCGCCGTGGAGGCTGAGATCGAGCGCCAGCTCCCCGAGGCCGGCCGCGCGGAGCTGATCCGCCGCGTGCTCGCCGAGGGCTCGCTCGCCATCGTCGCCAAGTCGCTCGACGAAGCGGCTTCGATTGCCGACTACATCGCTCCCGAGCACCTCGAGCTCGAGGTCGCCGCGAAGGCCGTGCCCGCGCTCCTCAAGAAGATCACCACCGCCGGCGCCGTGCTCGTCGGCGGCGAGACGCCCACCGCGCTCGGCGACTTCATCGCCGGCCCCAGCCACACGCTGCCCACCGGCCGCACCGGCCGTTTCTTCAGCGGCCTGCGCGTCGCCGATTTCCTCCGCCGCACCAGCGTCGTCCGCTACGATGCGAAGAGCCTGCCGAAGGCCGCGCCCACCGTGGCCGCCTTCGCCGCGATGGAGAAGCTCGATTCCCACGGCCGCTCCTGCGAGCGCCGGCTGCGGAAGTGAGATGGAGTAGTGAGTAGCGGGTGGCGAGGGGCGAGGCGACCGCCGTAGCGATGCCCGTGAGGGCATCGATCCGCGCGGGATCTGGATTCGACCTTTCGCCACAGAGGGCACCGAGAGGGAAAGAGCCCGGAAAGTTAACCGCAGAGAACGCATGGATCGCAGAGAACAGCAGCGCCCTCCCTCGTAGCGATGCGCGTGAGCGCATCGATCCGCTCCGCGGGGCGGTCCGGTGCGCGGTGGCGCTGGCGTTACCTTGCACGGCCGCCCCGCCCGCGCCCACGGTGCCGGCATTGCTCTCCAGGGGCGCGTGGTGGGTGTTCCCAGCGGGACCGAGCGCCTCCACGAGAATTCCGGTCGCGTTTCAGGCGACTCCGGTGGCGTTCACACAACCGCCAGGAAGCTTCCCGGCGCCAGGAGCTTTCCTGGTGGCTTTGGGCGCGCTCCCAGCGGCGCTGGGGACAGCCTCAACGGTTCGACCAGCTTGCCGCCGCGGCCACCGACATCAGCGCCCTCACCGCCTGCGCCACCGAGCTGCATACCCGGTTCGCCGCTGCCACGGCGGCCAAGGCGACGGCCGACCAGGCGATCATCGACAAGAACGCCTCCCGTGCCCGCGCCGAGGTGGTGGCACGTGCCGCGATCCGCCGGCAGAAGGCCTCGACCGCCCTACAACGAGGGGCTCGGCGCCCAGTTCCGCGTGCTGGCCGCCGAAGACTCGACCGACATGACGGCCGCCAAGCCCGCGCTCACGCGCGTCGCTACGGGGCGGTTCAGGAGGTCGCCTTCTTGCGGGGGCGCTTGGGCTTGGCGGCGGGGGCGAGGGGGGCGGTTAGCAGTCGGCTGCTGCTATCTTCGCAACATGTGCTGCTAGACCGATGGCGAAGCGTTTGAACGAGGTGGCATCATCGAGATGGCTGTAGGTCCCGGACTTCAATCCTTCAACCGGCGGCGTGAGCATCAGGCAGGCCTCGGCGTAGAGTTCTTCCTCGACGAGTTTCCGACAGAGAATCGCGAAGCGCTGGGCGTAGCTAGCCTGTGCGAATTCCGGCAGAACGTCGAAGTGAGGCGAACTGGCCCGGTGTATCCGATGTGCCGCAGGACCGTCGGCGAGAAGGACGCAGTATCCGAGAAACGGGCGGGGCGAGGCGCGATAGACCCGGCGGTCGTGCGCTTTCATCAGGTCGACACTCTGCCCGAGGATTTCCTCCGCGCGGTTGTTGAGGTTGTTGCCGAAGGAGCTGCCCATCGACTTCAGCTCGATGGCGGCGATCAACAGCCCGCGATGTATGACGAGAATATCCCAACTCTTGGTGGCGCGAAAATAGCCTGGGATGGTCACGTCGTCCCCGCCGGTGCGCACATCGGACTCGGGCAGCCCGTTGGCGACGATAATCTCGCGGATCAAGGTGGCGAATGCGGCCAGATGCCGGCCGCTGGTCAGTGCACCGCGCCTCCCGGTATCCTTCTTCTTCGACTGCCGCTTGGCCTTGAGCGCATCGTCCTGCGCCTTCCAGAACTTCTGCACGGCTAGCCGCACGCGGGCATCGAGACCTTCGAGATTCAACGGCATGCGGGAAGCCTAGTTGGATTCCCGGAAGGTCCGCAAGATGGAGACGTCGTCGGGCTTCAAACCATAGATGGCGCAGGCCGCTTCATCGATGGCATCCTGATCGAGCGCTGCGACGGCTGCGCGGAGTGCGGCTCGCTTGTCGTCGGAGACATCCGACCAGCGCGGCAGCCGGATGCGCCGCAGATACTGCGCTTGGAAGCGGAGGAATCCGTTGGCCATCTTCACGCAATAGGTGGCGACGAAGAGGCGCGCTATCGTCGAGCGTAGCACAGCCTGAAGCTCCTCCAGCCCCCAGTCTTCGGAGGTGATCCAATAGAGATTGTGGTGCGGATAGAACTCGCCGCGGTCGATTACGACGTTGGGTTCGCCCTTGATGTCGGGGATCAGGAGCTTGGGTGTCGGAAGAAGGTGCGACCACACGCGGTCGATTGTGCGGTACCAGCCTTGGCCTGCGCGTCTGGCGACATTTCGCTTCCGAAGCGCGACCTCGTGTTGCGCGAGGAATGCCGCGAAACGGGGATACCGCTGCGGATCGGCCAGCGTGCCGTCGGGTTCAAAGGGATTGACCAGCCCGGAACCGCTCCAGACAAGCCGGCCGCTACGGATGCAGTCGGCCATCACGAGGCGCAGCTTGCGCTCCGGCTCGACATCGAGCTGTTCGAAATCGCCGATGAAAACCCGGTCGCAGCCGGTCGCCACGCCGATGCCGACCTTGCAGCCCGCTGCCTCAATCACGGGGAACCGGTTCTCAAGGGCACGTACCAACGAAAGCGTTCCGGTAGCGTCGAGCAGCCATGGGGCGGAGCCGGATGCAACCGGTTGGATACGATGGATACCGAGTTCTGCCGCCGGTCTTCTGGCGGCAAACGCGGTCGACATGCGCTGGAGGTGCTCCACATCCAGCGAGGGGCGGAAGGCGGCAAACGTGTCTTGGTCCCAGTCCGTACGGCGCTCGATCAGCGTGATGGCCGGATAGGCAATGACTTCGCTGGTGAATGCCGGGGTGTCGACCATGTCGACAAATACCGAGAGGTGGAACCCTTCTGCCACCATAGCGCGGAGCGGTTTGCCATAGGCGCACTTCATCCAGCGGTCCGAGCAGATGAAGATCAGTTTTCCGCTGGCGCTGAGCAGATTCAAACCGCGCTCGAAAAACAAAACGTAGAGATCGGCGCGGTTATACAGGGTCGAATACCGCTCGCGATACAGGGACAAGAGGCCATCGGGGATATTGTCCTGCCGCACGTAGGGCGGGTTGCCAATCACCAAGTCGAAGCTGCCCTCAAGTTCGACCAGCAGGAAATCTCCCACCACGACCCATGCAGCGGCGAGACGGGCGCTTGTCGCCTCATCTAGCCCCGCTTCGGCTGCTGCTGTGGCGAGACGAGTTTTCAGTACCAGCGCACTCTTCTCGTACACCTCAACAGCCTTCAAACAGTGCTGCAGCCGGGCAAAGGCATCCGCAGGCAAGCCCCCCTGTTGCAGATAGGATCGAACCAACCGAGAAACGATCTGCACTGCAAAGGCCCCATCTCCAGCCGAAGGCTCAAGCACGCGAAGGGATGCAAGGTTTGCTGACTCATGGTAACTGACGAGATCGAGCATGAACCCCGCGATTTCGGGGCGAGTGAAGACCTCGCCGCGATCTTCGGCATCGAGGGTCTGGTGCAACGCCGCAGCATCTGCCAACGCAAGACCCGCGCACTCGATAGGTTGAGCGACGGGCTCGGTGATCTGATCGAGAAAGCTGAACTGCGTCGCGGGCATGCGCCGAATGGATGGCGAACGTTGGCCAGCGGCAAGAGCCTACTTTCTCAGCCACCGCTGCATGTGATGCACGTGCCCCATGCGGTATTGCTCCTCGTTGCGGGCGAAGAGTTCGATCTGGTCGCGGATGGCGTTGGGGTGCTGCATGGGTGCGGCGTCAGCAGAGGGCAAACACCGGGCGGGCGCAAGTGTGCGCAGTCGTGGCGCGGGGCGGGGAAGCGGAGGTCGATGCGCTCACGCGCATCGCTACGGGGGGG
>CAZXHR010000244.1:0-5016 GCA_964640465.1 uncultured Opitutaceae bacterium | reverse complement strand
CGACCGCACCGAAGCCGCCTTCCGCTGGCGCCGCGAACTCGACGCCCACTGGTTCGGCCAGACCAACACCTCCTATCTCTCCGCTAGGATCAAGGGGATCGACCACAGCATCGAGCAGAACGTCGGCCTCGGCTATCGCCTTATCAAGACCGAGCGAACCCAAGCCTCCATCGGCGCCGGCGTCACCGGCCAGTACCGCGAGATCGCCGATACTGACACCGGCCACAGCCTCTTTGGCGAGGTCTTCCAAGACTTCGCCATCAAGCTCACACCCCGTCTCGACCTCGGCGAAGACTTCACCGTCATGTACGCCCCCAGCAGCCGCGGCATCCGCATCCTCAACAATGGCACTGTGCAGATCATCGACGCCGACGTCGCCAACTACAAGCACACCCTCAACGCTTTCTTCCGCGGCAAACTCACCGACACCCTCAGTGTCGCCATCCGCTACGAGTACGAGTTCGACAACACCTACGTGAGTGAAAGCGAGAAGGCCGACCAACGCATCACCACCACCCTCGGCTACACCTTCTGACCCCGGCGCGCTGCGGACTCACGCAACCATCACCGTAGCAAAACCCGCCAAGGGTTCCGTTCCTCGGCCGTAGCTGAACCGTGCAGCGGTTCAGCCAGCTCAGGCCACCGCGCTCAGCGCTTTTTCTTCACCGCCGACTTCTTGGCCGCAGCCGCCTTCGCCTTTTTCGCCGGAGCCTTCTTCGCCTTCGCGGCAGGCTTCTTGGCTACAGCTTTCTTGGCCGACACAGCCTTCTTCTTCACCGCCGGCTTTTTCTTCGCTGCGGTCTTCTCATTCGCCGGCTCGGCCGCCGGCTTCTCCTCCTCGAGCCCGAGGGCAACGTTGAGCGGCAGCTCACGCCCATCCCGCCAGAGCTGCTCCAGCCCGTAGCGCGACCGCGCCTCGGCCGTAAACAGATGGACCATGATCTGGTACGCATCGACGACCAGCCATCCGCTCTGCTGGTTCTTGTCCATGCCGGCGATCTTCGCGCCCTGGGCATCCAGCACCTTCTCCACCTCGATGCGCATCGCGCGCAGGTGCGGCTCGGCCAGACCCGTCGCGATCACGATGTAGTCGGTGATCGAGGATAGCCCCCGCACGTCGATGATTCGGAGGTCCTCGGCCTTCTTGTCGTCCAGGCCCTTGCAGACCAGCGCCAGCAACTGCCGCTCGCGCGACACGGTTTCGGATGTGCGATTCATCATGGATTGGTTCGGTACAGCGATTCGGAATCGATAAATTCGGACACTTTCAACGGCACGAAGGGCCACAACGGCAAGCCTCGGTTCGCGCGCTCCCTCAGTTCGCTGGAGCTGATCGCCACCTCGTGCCCTGCCACCCGGCGCAGTTTCAGCCCGGGAATTGCCGGCGCCACCGCAGCCGCCACACCCGGCCGCGCCAGATGCACGAACTCCACCAGCCGCACCAGTTCGCCGATCTCCTTCCACTCGGCCAACCGTGCCAACTGGTCCGCGCCGATCACCCAGAACAGCTCCGCCCCGGGAAACAGCGCCCGCAGCTCGCGCACCGTATCCACGGTGTAGCTCGTGCCGCCGCGGCGCAGCTCCAGGTCCAGCACCCCGAAACGCGCGTCGCCCGCGATGGCCAGCCGAACCATCTCCAGTCGTTGCGCCGCCGTCGCCGTCAACTCCCGCCCCTTCAACGGCGACACCGCCGCCGGGATGAAGTCCACACGGTCCAGCCCCGCCCCCTCCAACGCGTCCTGCGCGATGGCCAGATGCCCGAGATGGACCGGGTCGAACGACCCGCCGAGAAAACCGATCTTCATCGCGGCGGGTAACGCAGCCGCCCGCGCACCGGCAAACCGGCCGGCTCGATCGAGGGAAAACGCAGCGGCGACATCGCCGCCCAACTTGCCCGCCGCCCCCGCCGCCGCAAGGCCGTTCTGCCCCCTCGTGGCACGGATCTCCAGATCCGTGGTTCCACCGCCTCCTCCTCCTTCCAGCGTCGTCCTTTGTTTCCCAGCGCCCCGCCCTCCGAGTCCTCAGTACTCCGCCCTCCGTCATCCGTCGTCTGTCACCCGTCCTCCTCGCTCCCCGCTACTGTCTCCGCCCCTTGCGTTCCGAAATCCCGCAATCCGCATTCCGCGATCCACAATCCGCAATCTTCGGCCCCATTCCACGCCGCCCCCATATTTCTATTCACCGCAGTTCGCCGTTGCCGCTCCGCCCCGCGTCCGGTTTCCTCCGCGACGTCTCTTCAACCCCTATCCATCATGGCCGTCGCCCTCATCGTCATCCTCGTCGCTCTCCTCGGTCTCGCGTTGATCGCCGCCCTCTTCGTCGCCGGCATCTACAACCGCCTCGTCACCCTCCGCAACCGCTTCAAGAACGCCTTCGCCCAGATCGACGTCCAGCTGAAGCGCCGTTACGACCTCATCCCCAACCTCGTCGAAGTCGCCAAGGGCTACCTCAAGCACGAGCGCGAGACCCTCGAGGCCGTCATCAAGGCCCGCAACATCGCCTTCGCCGCCGCCCAGTCCGCCGCCGCCAACCCGGCCGACGCCACCGCCATGAAGAGCCTGCTCTCCGCCGAGTCCGGCCTCGGCGGCGCGCTCTCCCGCCTCATGGTCGTCTCCGAGCAGTATCCCGATCTCAAGGCCAACCAGAACATGGCCCAGCTCACCGAGGAGCTCACCTCCACCGAGAACAAGATCTCCTTCGCCCGGCAGGCCTACAACGACTCGGTCATGACCTACAACACCGCCCGCGAGACCTTCCCGAACAACTTCATCTCCGGCATGTTCAACTTCGCCGCCGCCGAGCTCTTCCAGGTCGACAACGCCGCCGAGCGCCAGGCCCCCCAGGTGAAGTTCACCTAAAAACGCGACCGTCGCGTTTTTATGGACTTCTTCGAGCACCAGGCCGCCGCCCGCCGCCGCACCACTCTGCTGGTCTTCTACTTCGTCGTCGCCGTCGTCCTCATTGTCGCCGCGCTCAACGTCGCCGCCGCAGCCCTCACCGCGTACATCGAGCCAGCTCGTGCCCACTTCTACGACACACCGCCGCTCCTGATCTGGGACGCCGAAGTCGCCGCCTGGACCACCGGGCTCACACTCCTCGTCATCCTCGGCGGCACCCTCTACCGCTGGCTCACCCTCCGCTCCGGCGGCCGCGCCGTCGCCGAACTCGCCGGCGGCCGCGAGCTCGCCCCGGGCACCGCCACCCCCGCCGAACGCCGCCTCCTCAACATCGTCGAGGAGATGTCCATCGCCTCCGGCGTGCCCATGCCGGCCGTCTACATCCTCGACGACGAGCCCGGCCTCAACGCCTTCGCGGCCGGCTTCACCCCGAGCGACGCCGCCGTCGCCGTCACCAGCGGCGCGCTTGAGAAGCTCACCCGCGACGAACTCCAGGGCGTCGTCGCCCACGAGTTCAGCCACATCCTCAACGGCGACATGCGGCTCAACATCCGCCTCGTCGGCGTCCTCTTCGGTATCCTGATGCTGGCGATGATCGGCCGCGGCATCCTCCGCTCCCTGCGCTACACCGGCTCCGGCCGTTCCTCCCGCAAGGGCAAGGGTGGCGGTGGCATCGCCGTCATCATCATCGCCGGTCTCGTCCTCCTGATCGTCGGCTACATCGGCTACTTCTTCGGCCGCCTCATCCAGGCCGCCGTCTCCCGCCAGCGCGAGTTCCTCGCCGACGCCGCCGCCGTCCAGTTCACCCGCAACCCGGCCGGCATCGGCGGCGCCCTCCGCAAGATCGGCGCCTACGCCATCGGCTCCGGCATCGTCGCCGATAGCGCCGTCCAGTTCCGCCACTTCTTCTTCGCCCAAGCCTTCACCGGCGCCTTCTCCCTCTTCGCCACCCACCCGCCGCTCGAACAGCGTATCCGCGCCATCGACCCGCAGTGGGATGGCAAATTTCCCGAGGTCTCCGCCGCCGCGATCGGCGGCTGGGAGGACGCTCCCACCGCCCCGCGCCGCGAGTTCGTCCCGCCACCGCTGCCGCCCCGCGTCGTCCCCACCGCGGTCCTCCTCGCCTCCGTCGGCACCGCCTCGCCCGCCCACCTCGACCGCGCCCGCCAGCTCCTCCCCGCCCTGCCGCCCCCGCTCGCCGAGGCCGCGCGCGAACCGGCCCGAGCCCTCTCCGTCGTCTTCGCCCTGCTCCTCGCCGCCGACCCCGCCACGCGTGCCCGGCAACTGGACACCATCCGCGTCCGCCACGGCGCCCCGTTCGCCGACTCCTTCGCCGCCTTCGCGCCCCAGGCCGCCAGCCTCGCCCACGAGCTGCGACTGCCGCTCCTCAACCTCCCCCTGCCCCCCCACCCACGGCTGCCGCGCCGCCTCGCTCGGGCGGGTCGCGTTCAAGAACCGGCAGTACTGCTCGTTCGTCACCTCATGCACGTCCATCCAGTAGGCGCTCAGCATCACCCGCTTCTGCGGGCCTTCGTCGGCGAACCACTCCGCCTTGGCCTCCTTGGTGGATTGCAGCGCGAGCTGCAGCGCGCGGGCCTGCTGCTCCGGGGTACTACCCATCAGGAACTCCCCCGCCGGAATCAGCACTTGTGGCATCCCGTCTTTCGCCCGGATCCGGTACTGGAGGTTGGTCGGCATCTGGGCGTTCCAGCGGCTCAGGTAGTCCGGCCAGCCCGGCGGCGGGAAGAGCCGCTCGGGCAGTTGCCACGCCGGCAGCCGCAGCGTCTTGCCGCCCACCACCGTCACCGCCTCCTCCCGCGATTCCCGACCTTCCTTGCTCACCCGCACCATCGCCTCGCCCGGCGGCAGGCTGAGCACGCACGGCGTCACCTCGCCCGTCTCCTGACCGTTCACCCACACCTGCGCCCCCGCCGGGTCGGTCTCCACCGCCACCTGGCCCGGCAGCAGTCGCAGCTTCGCCAGCGCGGTCTGCGTCAGCTCGTTCGACCGCACCGTGACCGTCACCGTCTGCTCTTCCAGCCCCGCGCCCCGCAGCGTCAGCCGCTGCTCGCCCGGCGGCAGCCTGATGGTCGCCGGCGTCCGCCCCACCACCTCACCC
>CAZXHR010000243.1:0-5144 GCA_964640465.1 uncultured Opitutaceae bacterium | reverse complement strand
GATCTCGCCGAGCTTCCAGCCGATCTGGTTGCCGATCGTATCCCAATCGCCGCCACCGAGGAGGAAGCCGGCGCCGCCCTTCGCGAGCCAGAAGGCTGTGGCGCTGTCGGCCCATACCTTCATGTCGGACATGATGTTCTTATACTTGATGTCGTTGATCGAGAAGTTGGCGGTGATGCGCCAGTTCTGGAGCGGGTTGGCGACGATGGAGAACTCCCAGCCGTCGGCCTCGCGGTCGGCGAGGTAGCCGTTGATCGAGTCGTCGAGCAAGTTGGCGGTCCGCTCGGTGGCGCTGATCCTACCGGCGGCATAGAGCGCATCGAGGATGCGGTTGTTGATCGAGACCATGCCGGCGACGTTGCCGTAGTCGGTGGTGTTCTTCTGCTCGGTGGTGTAGTAGCCGGCGGTGGCGTAGAGCTTGCCGCCGAAGAAATCGAACTTCAGGCCGAAGTCGCTGCCCTGGCCCTCCGTCATCGGAGCGATGTAGGAATCGACAAGGTGGATGTTGAAGTTCGGGAGCTCGCGGTTGTTCGAGTGGTTGCCGTAGGCCGAGAGCCAGTCGGTGATGTGGAAGACTCCGCCGAGGGTGAAGGTGCTCGGGTCGAAGGTCTTCGACTGGCGGTTGCCGGAATCGAACTCGTACTCGCCGCTGGGGGTCTTGGACTCGTCGACCACCGGCGTCCACGAATGCTTCAGACTGTCGATGCGCGCGCCGAGGGTAGTCACGAGGCGTTTGCCGAAGAACTCGCTCTGGAGGGCGGCCATCCCGGTGTGCTGCTTGTCGGTGAAGTCCGACATGTCCTGCGTGGGAGCCCAGCCGGAGCCCTCGACCAGATTCTTCCAGGAGGCGACGTGGATGTCGGAGACATCGCCCTCGGTGAAGTAGTGGCGGCGGTAGAGGCGGTTCACGTCGTCGGAAGCGTAGGAGCCGGCGGCGCGATCGAGCAGGATCTCGCACTCCTCGGTGCGCTCGTCGTCGGTCTGGGAAAACTCGTACATCGCGGCGAAGCGGTGCTTGCCCCAGTCGCCGGTCTCGAAGTTGAAGGCAGCGGTGGCGCGGAGGAAGGTGGCCTCGTTCTCCTGGCGGCGGCGGGTCCAGTTGTTCTCGAGGTAGAGGTCGCCGGCGTGGGCGTTGGTTCCGGTGGAGTTGCCCCACATGTCGGGCAGGTCGGTGCTGGCGTCGCCCCAGATCTCGCTGCTGTCGCCGTAGTACGTCGAGGCGCGGCTGCCGTTGGCATCGTAGCCGGTGAACTTCGAATACTGGTGGTTGGCGGCGAGCTCGAAGGAGAACCGCTCGGAGACCTGGTTCTCGTAGAAGGCGCTCAGGGCGTTGTAGTTGGTCTCGCGGACGGCGTCGGGGCCGGCGAGGTTGGCCTCCGTCGGAATCATCGCGAGGTTCGCCGACGTCATCGCGAGGTGCGACCAGGTGGGATTGTTCCAACCGGTGGCCTCGCTCTTGTAGCTGGCGTTGGTGGCGTAGGGCGTGGTCTTCCAGTTGCGCAGCACGCCATCGTCGCCGACGACGTAGTGGTTGTCCCAGAGGAATGAGGCGCCGGTCGGGGCGGACTCGTTGACGCCCCAGACATAGCGGCCGCCGGTCGGGCGACCGGCATCGCGCCAGACGAAGCACTCGTCGATGGCAAGCCAGGGGCGGGCGACGTTGTCGGTGACCTTGCCGGCCTCGAACTCGGCGCGGAAGGAGGAGTGGTCGTCGATCTTCCACTTCGCAGCGAGGTCGGCGCGGCGAGCGCGGTCGAACTCAAACTCGCGCCAGGTGTGGCCATTCTCGGCCATGGCGTTGAGACGGAGGGCGAACTTGCCCGGCAGCAGCACCATGTTGGAGTCGATGGTGCCGCGGTAGCGGTCCCAGCTGCCGACAGTGAAGGAGACGCTCGTTAGCGTCGGTGTTCACCTGCGCCTGCTTGGTGGTCGTGTTGACGATGCCGCCGGCGGCGCCGAAACCGAAGAGGATGGCGTTGGGACCGCGGGACTGGTCGATGCGGTCGACGTTGTAGAAGTCGGTCGAGACGCGCCAGGGGAAGTAGTTGCGGCCATAGGTGGCGTCGAGGCCGCGGATACGCAGCTGCCACTCGCTATTGCCGATCATCGGGTTGCCGTTGAAGTTGCTGTCGGCGTCGCCGACATCGGGCACAGCGTTGTTCTGGAAGAGGATGACGTCCTTCATGCTCGTCGCACCGAGGTCCCGCAGGAACTCGGTGGTGAGCACGGAGATCGCAGCGGCGGTGTCCTTCAGCTCGGTGTTGAGGCGGCTGCCGGCCAGGGTGTTCTGCGCGAGGTAGCCGACGTCGCGCGAGGCATTCACCTCAAAGGGCGTGAGCACGACGACGCTGTCGTCTGTGGCGGCGGTCGCGGCAGCAGGAGAGGTCTGGGCAGAGGACGACAGCGGCAGGCTGCAGGCAAGCAGCAGCCCCGCGGAGGTGGTGGCGAGCGTAGTTTTCAGGGGTTTCATGGGTATCGGGGCGGAAACGGGAAAGGGGAAATGGAGCAGGTACGGATCGCGCCACCTCAGCGGACGGGATGGGCGAGTTCGCCGGCAGCGGGCAGGACACGACCCTTGCGATCAAACAACCCGCAGGATCCGCCGACCCAGACCGCGAGTCCGTCGGTCGGTACGGCTTCGGGATTCCAATACAGCACACCGGCACCGAGCCCGTCGGGAACCTCGGCCACGGCCTGCGCGACTTCGCGCACGAAGCGCTGCTGCCCAGCCGGGCTGAGCGGCCAATTCAGGTTCGGCCGGCCCTTCCAGTGCTCGTCCTTCCGGCTCGGGTAGGCGGTCTCGGCAACGAGGACCGGCTTACGGAATTCGGCGGCCAGCGCATCGAGGGCGGCCCGGAGCTGAGGAATACCGCCGTGCCACTCCGGATAGTAGCTCACGCCGATCATGTCGAAGGGAACACGCTGCGCCGTCGCCTGGCGGCAAAACCAAAGCGCGCGTTCAAGCTGATGAGGGCTCTCGATATGGAGAATGGTCTGCGGCCGCTGCCCATCGGAGCAGGCGTCGGCAAGCCCGTCGTAAGCCGCGCGCATCAAGGTGCCGAGCCGGTCCCACGCCGCAGCATCGTCGCGCTGCGCAAACTCGACACGGCCCTCGGGCCAGAGCAGACCGTTGGTGATCTCGTTGCCGAGTTGTACGTATTCCGGCGCCGCGCCAGCCGCGGCGAACGCCCGGAGCACGTCGGCCGTGTAGCGGCGCACCGTGGCCGCGAGCTGCGGCAGCTCCTGCCCAGTCCAGGCGGCCGGCTTGGTTTGCTTCGCCGGATCGGCCCATGTGTCGGAGTAGTGGATATCGAGCAGCAGCGTCGCGCCCGTGCGCTTCACGCGCTGGGCGAGGGCGAGCGTGTAGGCGAGATCGTTGGTCTCCACATCGGCACCGCTCGGTGCAACGAAGAGCCGGAGCCGGTAACAGTCGACGCCGCGGGCTCGCAGGATCGCAAGCGCATCGCCGGACTGCCGGCCGTCGCGGTAAACCGCGCCGTGATGCTCGAACGTCGCCAGCGCAGAAACGTCGGCCCCGGCCAGCCACAACCGGCCGCCCTTGGCACCTGCGATCCCGGCCAAGCCAAGCAGCCCCAACGCAACGGCCCCGTGTCGCAGCCAGCGCCCTATCGGCAGGGAAACGGCGGCACAGGTTGCGGGGTTCGGGGCGACCATGCGGGCGAAGCTGCACCGCCGCCCGGGCCAGTCAACTGTTTTATCGGTTGTAAAACAGTTTCACCGCACGCTCCGCTTACTCCTCCCGCGCCTTCAGCTCGTGCAGGCGTCCCAGTCGGCCGAGCTGCGGGAACAGCGCAGCGACGCCGAGCACCGTCAGCACCGTGCCCACCCCGCCGGCCACCACCGCCACGACCGGGCCGCACGCGCCCGCCATCGTGCCGGCGCGGAAGGCGCCCACCTCGTTCGAGGAGATGATGAAGATCTGGTTCACCGCCGTCACCCGCCCGCGCAGGCGGTCCGGCGTGAGCAACTGCACCAGCGACTGGCGCACAACCACGCTCACGTTGTCGAAGCAGCCGGAGAGGAACAGCATCGCGAACGACAGCCAGTACCAGTGCGACAGTCCGAAGATCGTGATGACGGCGCCGAAGCCGCCCACGGCCCACAGCATTGTCGCGCCCGGCCGGCGCATCGGCCGGCTGTGCGTAAGCCACATCGCCATCAACACCGCACCGAGCGACGGCGCCGCGCGCAGCCAGCTCAGCCCGATCGGGCCGACGTGCAGGATCTTGTCGGCATAGACGGGCAGCAACGCCACCGCGCCGCCGAGCAGCACGGCGAAGAGGTCGAGCCCGCTGGCCGCGAGGATCTCCTTGTTGCGCCAGATGAAACCAGCGCCCGCGCCGAGCGTGCGCCACGTGCGCGGCTCCGGCTTCTGCTCCGGTTCGCGGCAGGCGATGCCCTGCAACAGCCCAACCATCGCAAACGCCGTCACCGCATCGAGCAGGTACACCGCCGAGAAACCCAGCCACGCGATCATGAAACCGGCGATCGTCGGCCCGAGCATCGACGTGAGCTCGAAGGAGCTCGAGTTCCAGGTGATCGCGTCGGCGATGCGTTCGCGCGGCAGCAGCAGCGGCACGATCGACGCCCGCGCCGGTGTACCCAGCGTGCGGATCGTCTGGTCGACGAACAGCAACAGGAAGACCGCCGCCAGCGCCGGCCGGTCGAAACCGGCCGCGCTCACCGCACCAGCGCTCCGCCCCAGGCCCGCCACCCAGAGCAACCCCTGGTCGAACCACCGCAGCGCCGCCCAGTCCGGCACCCGGTCCGGCCAGGCCGACACCACCGCCAGCAGCACCGACACCAGCGCCGAGCCCGCGAGCGTCACCTGGATCAGGCGACGCCGGTTCACCCGGTCCGCCAGATGGCCCGCCGGCAGCGCGAGCACAATGTACGGCAGGAAGTTGACCAGTCCCACCAGCCCCAGCGCGGTGGCCGATTCCGTCCAGCGGTAGATCTGCCAGGTCGCGACCAGGCCGAGCGCCTGCCGGCCGATGTTGGCCAGCGTGTTGCCGATGAGGTACCGGCGGTAGGCCGGCACACGCAGCGCCGCGTACGGATCGCGCGGCGCCTCGGCCGCAGGGACGGAATCGCTCATAACCACCGAGGATCGCGTCCCGCCC
>CAZXHR010000242.1:0-5160 GCA_964640465.1 uncultured Opitutaceae bacterium | reverse complement strand
TTTTTTTGAGCCATTCGAGCTCCATCTTCAGCCGTCCGATCTCCTCGAACAGCTCCTTCTCCCGCAGGATCGCCTCGGCGGCATCGCGGTCCGCCTTCTGCCCGAACACCTCGGGCAGTCGCTCCGACACCTCCTTCTTCCACTGGCTCACCTGCACCGGATGCACCTTGTGCCGGGCGGCAATCGTGTGGACCGGCTCGACGCCCTTGAGGGCCTCAAGCCCGACCTGGGCTTTGAACTCGGGACTGAATGTACGACGTTTCTTGGACATGACGCGGGATCGTTGGTGGTTTTGCCCTTAACGATCCCCCCTGTCCAACTTTCGGGGGCCACCTCAATGCTGCTCATTGAGACACCGCAGGACCGATGATGGTCTCGTATACACAATCTTCTTTCGAAAATGTCACGGCTGGCTCCGTCCGCCTGCCATCCTTGTGAAAGATCACAAAGTTAAGCACATCACCCTCTTCGCGGATTCCGCCAAATTGGGCCTGATCCAAGTCCGCCTCCAGGACTGATCGAGGCACCTGTACTCCAGCGGCAAATATCACGGCATTCGTCCCAAGTTGACGGATGTGCCTCAGTCCATCTCCGACACTCGAAAATAGCTGAATTGCATAACGCCCGTTTTCGTTGGAGAGCATCACCATACCTTGGTTTGCCAAGACGCCTGCAGTACGCCCGTTCACCTCAATCAAAGCATGGTATTGAGTTCCACTTCCCGCAAGCCAGCCGTTTGCCACCAGATCCGTCGAATAGTGATCAACACCTGCCCGCAAAACAATGCGGCCTCCCTTGGCGAGCATCTGGTTTACATCCAACGAAGTCGCGCGCACAAAGTCCGCAAACCCTCCCTCGACATCCAGACGGACCCATTCCTTCAGCGGCCCATGATAGCTGGCCGTCTCCGGGCGGAAAAACACCGGCATTTTCAGACGACGGATTCGGTCTTCGGGCTGGAGCAACGATCGGGTCTCGAATCTCGCCTCGGGCGCCGCATGAACCCCAATCTCATCCCGCACGGTCGCAGCCACATCACCGAGCCAAGTCGGCATCTCCGAAACCCGGAGCGGATCATTGTGCCCGACGCGCTTAACCATCAGGAGCGAGTTGAAATCATAAGGCATTCCGCCCGCCGCCCCGAGATCGATTCCCATCGTGGGGTCGACAAGCGGTATACAACCGTGATCCGAGGTGAGGATAAGCAAGGTATTGTCGAAAACACCGAGTTCTTTCAACCGCTCGATCAGCGCAACTACGCATCGAACGGCGAATCGCGACGAGGTCCGCCAGTCGGCTTCCGGCTGCAATTCGCCATTCTCCTCGAACACCCAAGGCGGATGGGACAGTTTGCTCAACAGGTAAAGCAGGCGGCAGTCGCTCTGACCTACGTGGAGTCCACCGATGATCCGCTCGAATGCTGATTTTGCATCAATCGGAATTCGCTGCTGCGGAGTCAGCGATTCCTGTTTCCGAACAGCGGAAGAAGAAGACAGCAGCAGTCGACCGAGCGCCCCGCTTCCAACTTTTCCACAAAAGCGAGGCAGAACGCGATAGGCAGCAACATCAAGGAACGAGCAATATTCGCCTGCCAGTACGCGAAGGCCGCCATCCGGCTGCTGCGCCAAGGCACTCTCGCTGATCGGTGTCACACCCTTGGCCCCGCCGTCGAGCTGGCTGATATAGGTGACATCCCAACCGAGAGCTTTAGCCTCTGCCAAGTAAGAGGCACCTACCGACAATTCGTTCCGGGCCTGCCAATCATCAACATCTATCGCATAATCCAAGCTTCCTGTGAGGAGAACGCTGTTGCCGGCCGGCGTGTTAATCGCCGGTGCAACCGTACGTGGATAGAATTCGAACCCCACGAAATGCGGGACAAGTTCCGGTCGTTCTTTCAGGATCTCGGCCATCCTTGCCCCGGTGAACCCGTCCAATACCAGAACGATGATATTCTTCTTCCGGCCCATGCTAAACGGCTCGAGACTGCGAGCCTGAGCATCGTGGCGTGTTCGGTCCGCATTCGACTCAAGTCCGAGTATCGCGCCCCCGGCAAGCACACACAGACCAAGAAATAGCCATCTGCAAACCGCCCTCATCTGTTGTTCTCTACAATACCCCCATGAGGTAAAAACGACAAAAAGGGCACCCAGCTTCACGACCGGGATCCAGTTACCGACTGCGGCCAGATCCGTTCCAAATCCAGCAGCCTCCCCGGTTCTGTTCGGGAACAAGATCACAGTGATGATCGCCAACGAAACCGCATCTGCCAACATGGCCACCCAACGGCCGACCAAACGCAGCGAGGCTGCCACCCACAACAACAGCCCTGCGCATACGGTCAGTCCCCCGCCGAGCATCAGGACGGAGGACTTCGCGATTCCGACGCTTGATAGATTGGCACAATAGACCGCCAGCGGCAACAGGAGGAAGAATGACAACGGCAACAAGGCCGCTGCCACAAACCGGTCGAGCTTGGGCAATGCTCCCGTTTCCGATCTCATTTGGTTCCAGTCCCCCATGCGTCAACGCTTGACCATACGGTATAGAGTGCGTTTCGAGCCACGTATCTTGCGGCTCTCAGCGATCACAAAATGGCAGCCGAATGCTCGCTCGAAGCCATCCGTAGTGTAGTCATCGAAAATATCCTCACGATTCTGTAGAAGCTCCTGAACCTTCGAATCCTCCTTGGGTACCCACTCGATAATAAGTTGGTGGGCGATCCGCGCAAAGAAAGCCGCACAATGCCCAAGTGGCAGATTGTTACCGATAGCCAAATGGTGGATCAGGGCCAGCGCCAGCGCGACATCAGGCCGCGGGCGTTCGAACAAGCTCATCCGCTCCTCCAAGTTCCAGCCGATAGACGGTGACGGATTGGTAAGGTCGACGACGGCTGGAACGAGTAAACTCAACTTCTCCGCACGCATGCGACGGTAGTTTTTCTCCACAGCCACCGGATCGATATCCCACGCAATCGTCGGCAGGCCGCGTGCAACGGCTAGGCGGCTATACGTTCCGTCATTCGCCCCCATGTCCCACACCGATTTCGCTCCGCTCTCTCCGATGAAGGCATCAACCGCCTGGACCTTGTCATCGCGTGCCTCCGCGGCATAATTGGTGATGTTATAGTAGTCGCCCCACTCGGTGCCAGCAGGTTTCCACTGCAGTCCTCGAACAGTCAACTCTAGGTTCGCCAGAATACCCAGCAGGCCCTGCTTTGTGATCGGTCGCGGCGCGACCTTCTTCTCCCGGTTGATGAAGCGTCGCTGCGCTTTGGCGTGCAGATGCACATGCAGCAGAAGCCCCAGATTCAGCCACGTACGGGCGGGCAGCAGCCGGCTGGCGAGGTCGAGCGGTACGCCGTCAATAAATTCGCGGGAGAACAAGGAAAGCCGGGCATCAATCTTCGCCATCAGGGCCAAAGGCGCGAGAAAATGCTGGCAGAATTGCCGGTAGGCCGCCCACGGCCGGCCTTCGATCAGAGGTTCGAACGAAAGGGTGTCGATAAACACCAGCCGCCCCTCGTACAACTGGATGTTGTAGGCCGAGGCATCCTTGAGCGAGAACCCCGCATCGACCGCCAGCCGCTGGATCCGCAGCGTGAGCAATGCAGCATCTTTCAGCTGGCTAAAACACCACTCGTAGGGATAGGTGATGGTAGCAATCTGCCGCGGCAGCAGCACGCGATACGCTTCTGTTCCGGCCTTCGGCTTGAGCTCGTCGTGTTCGAGCAACAGCCCTTCCGCCCACAGCTTTGCGAACAGACCCGACTGCACCAAGCGGTCGTACGTGGCTTGGTAGCTGCGGTTGACTTGACGGTAGAAAACCCCTCCTTCGCTGAAAATATGCCCGTCCGGATCGCGAAACGACGCTGGTTGCATCACAATATCTGTCATAGGAGAAATCTGAGCAGCAGAGAACCTGCTCATTGTGGCTATGGCGCAACGCCCCGCCACTTTGCGCGATCAACCGGTCAGGATACTACTCCTTGGACTCGGGAGTGGATTTGGTATCGGGTTCCTTCCTCTGCCCGCCATGAAAGAAGCCCACAATTCGCTTCCAGAAGAGTTTTATCGCAAAAAGGCCGCCAAGCACACCGGCGACAACAGCTTGGAGGAGAATCGACCCGGCGCCGGGGTCTAGATAGGCAAAGATTGTAAGCATGTATCTTGGATGAGAGCGTCCCTATTACGATTATCTGTCAAGAGATTTATTCTGCCGATCAAGTAGCCGTGGCGGATTGGCCTCCCCAGCTCTCACACCACCGGACGTGCGGTTCACGTATCCGGCGATTCCTAAACGGATCGTCTGGCCTGGGCGGTCTGAAGCGTTTCGAGCAGACTGATGAGCCCCATCGTCGCGAACGCCTTCGCGGGCAAGGCGGCGTGCAGGTGCGAGGCTCCGCTGTTGAACCACGCGCCGTGGCTGTTGCCGGCGCTGGCGCGTGCCCGGTCCGCCTCCAGTCCGAGCGCCCGCAGGCGCCGGTATCGGGTTCCCGGTTCCTTCCACTGACGCCAGAGGATGGCGCGCAAATGGCGCCGCACCCAGCCGTCCAGTTCCTCGGCGAAGCCTTTGGTTTCGCTGAGACGGAAGTAGTTCATCCAGCCGCGCAGCAGGGGGTTGATCGCTTCGCGGATCAGTCGATCCACGTTGCGCCCGCGCCCCTTACCGAACAGCTCTTTGAGTTTCTCTCGCATCTTGCGGCACGTCTTCTGTGGTACACGGATCTTCGCGTCCTTCTGGGCGGTGAAGCTGTAGCCGAGGAAGCCCCGGTTGACGGGCCGGTCCACCGCGCTTTTCGGGCGGTTGACCTTCAGCTTGAGCGTTCCCTCGAGGTATCCGATCAACGCGGCCATCACCCGTTCGCCGCTGCGCGGCTGGCAACGTAGACGTTGCAGTCGTCGGCGTAGCGGCAGAAGGCGTGGCCGCGCTTTTCCAGTTCCTTGTCGAGGTCGTCCAGCAGGATGTTGGAGAGCAGGGGCAACAGCGGCCCGCCTTGCGGCGTGCCTTTGTCGGTCGCCTGCCTCAGCCCTCCGAGCATGACGCCGGAGTTCAGATACGCGCGGACGAGTTGGATCGCCCGCACGTCCTTCACCCGGCCCGCACTCGCGCGATCAGCAGATCGTGGTCGACCTCGTCGAAGAAGCTCGCGAGGTCGAG
>CAZXHR010000241.1:3363-5207 GCA_964640465.1 uncultured Opitutaceae bacterium | reverse complement strand
ATGCCCCATCTTCTTCTCTGTGCTCTCCTTCCGCCTCTCCTCTACCTCTGTGGCCTGTCCGAACTGCCGTTTCCAGGTTCAGCTACGGCGGCGACGGAGCGCCGCCCTCCAGCGAAAGCGGCGCGCCCGGCGGTCGCGCCCTAGCCCATGAAAAGGCCCGGCGTTGAGGCCAGGCCTTTAAAGGGAGGAAGCTGTGGCGGGCGGCGGGATTTACTCCCACTCGATGGTGGCCGGAGGCTTCGAGCTGATGTCGTAGACGACGCGGTTGACGCCCTTCACCTCGTTGATGATGCGGGTGGAGATCTTCTGGAGGAGGTCGTGTGGGAGGCGGGCCCAATCAGCGGTCATGGCGTCGACGCTCTCGACGACACGCACGGCAATCACGTAGTCGTAGGTGCGCTCGTCGCCCATCACGCCCACGGTCTGCACAGGGAGGAAGACGCAGAAGGACTGCCAGACCTTGTAGTAGTAGCCGGACTCGACCATCTCCTCGTGGAGGACGGCGTCGGCGTTGCGGAGGATCTCGAGGCGGTCCTCGGTGATGTCGCCCATGACGCGGACGGCGAGGCCGGGCCCCGGGAAGGGCTGGCGCCAGACAACCTCGCGGGGGAGGCCGAGCTCGGTGCCGAGGGCACGCACCTCGTCCTTGAAAAGTTCACGCAGTGGCTCGAGGAGCTTGAGCTTCATGCGGGCCGGGAGGCCGCCGACGTTGTGGTGGCTCTTGATGACGGCGGCGGGGTTGCCGTCGATGGAGACGCTCTCGATGACGTCGGGATAGAGGGTGCCCTGGGCAAGGAACTCGGCCTTGCCGACGGACTTGAGCGAGTCCTCGAAGACCTCGATGAAGGTCTTGCCGATGATCTTGCGCTTCTTCTCGGGGTCGGTGACGCCCTTGAGCTTCTTGAGGAAGAGCGGGCCGGAATCGGCGACGCGCAGATCGATCTTGAAGTTGCGCTTGTAGAGGGCGACGACGGAGTCGCGCTCGTTCTTGCGGAGCAGACCGTTGTCGACGAAGACGCAGGTGAGCTGCTTACCGATGGCCTTGTGAATCAGCGCGGCGGCTACAGAGGAGTCGACGCCGCCGGAGAGGCCGAGGATGACGCGGCCGTCGCCCACCTTCGCGCGGATGTCGGCGACGGCGCGGTCGACGAAGTTGGCCATGGACCAGTCGCCCTTGCAGCCGCAGACGTTGAAGAGGAAGTTGCGGAGGATCTGGACACCGTTCTCGGTGTGGTGGACCTCGGGGTGGAACTGGAGACCGTAGAACTTCTTCTCGGCGTTCTCGATGGCGGCGTAAGGAGAGTTCTCGGTGCGAGCGGTGGCCGAGAAGCCGCGGGGGAGCTGGGTGAGCTTGTCGCCGTGGGAGTTCCAGACGCGGACAACGTGGCCGAGGCCGGCGAAGAGCGCGCCCTGGCGGAGAATCTGGAGACGGCCGTGGCCGTACTCGCGCTCGTCGCTATGGGCAACTTTGCCGCCGAGGAACTGGCCCATGAGCTGGACGCCGTAGCAGATGCCGAGGACGGGCAGGCCGAGGGTGAAGATGGCCTTGTCGGGCAGCGGGGCCTTCTCGGCGAGCACGCTGGAGGGGCCGCCGGAGAGGATGATGCCGAGCACGCCGTCCTTCTTCAGCGTCTCGGCCGGAGTCGCGTAGTGGTAGATCTTGGAGTAGACCTGGCACTCGCGGATGCGGCGGGCGCTGCCCGGGGGGGCCTGGGCCCCGAAGTCGAGGCCGGCGATGGGCTGGGGGCGGTGGGGGCGCCGCGGGACGGCCGCGCGGCGGCCAAGGCGATCGTCTGGCGCGCGGGGGGGGCGGCCGGGGGCGCGGCGGCGGGCGCCGCGGCGGG
>CAZXHR010000241.1:0-3353 GCA_964640465.1 uncultured Opitutaceae bacterium | reverse complement strand
GGAGTAGACCTTGCAGTCGCGGATGTGGCGGGCGATGACCTGGGTGTTGTGGGACCCGAAGTGGAGGACGGCGATTGTATGTGTCATGGCAGTAAAAGGGATGTAAGTTGGCGAAGGGGGGCGGGCAGTCGACACGAAAGCGGCCCGGGGTGGGAAAAACTTGGGGTTAGAAGCGCAGCGGGGGGTTGGAGTGGCCGCAGCGTGGACAGGGGCAGAGGTCGGTCTCAGGGCTGGTGTAGACGTGGCTGCACTTGAGGCAGTGGAAGGTGGTCCTGCGGCGGGACTGGTCGAAGAAGCGGCGGTCGCGCCGGTCGTAGTAGAGCCAGAGGCCGAGCAGCAAGAGCATGCCGCCAGTGACGGGCAGCAGAATCAGGGCACTGAGATCGGAGGGGAGCACGTGGCGTGGGGCCGAAGGGGAACCGGAAAGCGCAAGACGCGCCTCGCCGGGGCGAGACGCGTCTTGTTTGAAGCTAATCAGCGGAAGCGCCCGGAGGGCGCGAGGCTCAGGCCTTGGGCTCTTCGGCTGCCGGAGCGGCGGGCGCTTCGGCGGCGGGCTCGGCCGCGGAGGACTTCTTCTTGGAAGCCTTACGCGGACGGCTGGTCTTCTTGTAGCCGGGGTCGTCGGCCGCAACGAGCTCGATGAGGGCCATCTCGGCGGCATCGCCGAGACGCTGGGAGCTGAGCTTGTAGATACGGGTGTAGCCGCCGGCGCGCTTGGCGAACTGGGCCACCTTCTCGTTGAAGAGGAGGGTGATCGCATCCTCGTCGTGGAGCTCGGAGAGAGCGACACGGCGGAGGTGGAGGGCGCGGGGCTGGAGCTTGCCGTCCTTCTTCTCGATGGCGGCGGCCTTCTTGGCCTTGGTGATGATCTTCTCGATGAACGGACGGAGGGCGCGGGCCTTGGCGAGGGTGGTCTTGATACGACCCTTGGTGATCAGCGCGGCGCCGAGGTTGGAGAGGAGCGCAACGCGGTGCTCCTTCGTCACTCCGAGCGTGTGATTGTGTTTGCTATGACGCATTGTCGTGGAACGGGTATTGGAGATCGGGAGGCGGGCCGGACGAACCGGCCCGCGGTCGATCGGTTCAGGCTTCCTTCTTGGAGTCGAGGAGGCGCTCGTCGAACTTCATGCCGAGCGAGAGGCCGAGAGCTTCGAGCTTTTCCTTGATTTCGTTGAGCGACTTCTTGCCGAAGTTGCGGTACTTGAGCATCTCCTGCTCGGTCTTCATCGCCAGCTCGCCAACGGTGGTGATGTTGGCGTTGTTAAGGCAGTTGGCGGCGCGGACGGAGAGCTCGATCTCGTTGACCGACATGTTGAGGAGCTTGCGGAGCTTGTTCTGCTCCTCGCTGACCTCGGGCTGGACGGACTCGAACTCGTAGTGCTCCTGGGAGACACGGTCGAAGACGTCGAGGTGGTGCTTGAGGATCGAGGCGGACTGCTTGAGGGCGTCGTCCGGGGTGATGCGGCCGTCGGTCCAGATCTCGAGGACGAGCTTGTCGTAATCGGTGATCTGGCCCACGCGGGTGGCCTCGACGGAGTACTTGACCAGGCGGACCGGGGAGAAGAGGGAGTCGATCGGAATGACGCCGATGGGCTGGTCCTCCTTCTTGTTCTCGGAGCCGGGGCAGTAGCCGCGACCGGTCTTGATCTCGATCTCGGCCTCGAAGGTGCGGACACGGTCGAGGGTGCAGATGAGCTGCTCGGGATTGATGATCTGGATGTTGGAGTCGGGCGTGATGTCGGCGGCGGTGACGGGACCCTCCTTGTGCACCTTGATGTGCAGCGTGATCGGTTCGCGCTTCTGGGAGATGAGGAGGATCTTCTTGAGGTTGAGGACGATGTCGGTGACATCCTCGACAACGCCGTCGACGCTCTGGAACTCGTGGTTCACCCCGTCGATGCGGATCGAGGAGATGGCCGCACCTTCGATGGAGCTGAGAAGGACGCGCCGCAGGGAGTTACCCACGGTGTGTCCATAGCCGGCCTCGAACGGTTCGGCGATGAACTTGGCGTAGGTGGGCGTGGAGCCTTCCTCGACCTTCACCAGCTTGTTGGGCAATTCGAACTTACCGAGACGCTTGGGCATGGTGCGAAAAGATGAGGGTTGCGATAGTGTGAATGGGAATGGTCAACAGATGCCGGTTTCTCAGCGCTTAGCGGCTGTAGAACTCGACGATCAGCTGCTCATTGATGCCGGGGTCCATCTCCTCGCGGGTGGGGAGGCGGACGATGGTGGCCTTGAGGGCCTCGGCATTGAGGGTGAGCCACGGCGGTGGCGTGCGAAGACGGTTCTCCTCAAGATTGCGGACGGCGATCTGGCGGGAGCCCGGCTTGTTGCGGACCTCGATCTCATCGCCCGGGAGGACGTTGTAGCTGGAGATGTCGACCTTCTTGCCGTTCCCGCGGATGTGTCCGTGGTTGACGAACTGGCGGGCGGCGCTGCGGGTCTTGGCGAAGCCGAGGAGATAGACGACGCTGTCGAGGCGCGACTCCAGAAGCTGGAGGAAGCGCTCGCCGGTGACGCCGCGCTCGCGCTTGGCGATGGCGAAGACACGGCGGAACTGGCGTTCGAGCAGGCCGTAGGTGTAGCGAAGCTTCTGCTTCTCGATGAGACCCTGGGCGTACTCGGAAGTCTTGCGGCGGGCGGCCTTGGGGCCGTGCTGGCCGGGGGGGAAGTTGCGTTTCTCGAGCGCCTTGGTCGGGCCCATGATGGGCGCGCCGAAACGGCGGTTAATTCGAGCAACAGGACCGGTATAACGAGCCATGGGAAAGGAACGGTCGGAGGTGAAAGGTGGTGGTGGGCGGCGTGCGATCAGACGCGACGACGCTTGCGCGGGCGGCAGCCGTTGTGCGGGATCGGGGTAATGTCGATGATCGAGGTGACCTCGAGACCGACAGCCTGGAGCGCACGGACGGCAGAATCGCGACCGAGGCCGGGGCCTGCAATGCGAATCTGAATATCCTTGAGGCCGTGGGCCATGGCGCCGCGAGCGGCTTCCTGGGCGACGATCTGGGCGGCGTAGGCGGTGGACTTGCGCGAACCGCGGAAGTTGCACTTGCCGGCGCTGGCCCAGGAGATGACGTTGCCCTTCATATCCGTGATCGAGACGATCGTGTTATTGAAGGAGGCGGTCACGAAGGCGATGCCGGTCGTGATGTTCTTGGCACCCTTGGCCTTGCGAACCTTGAGCGCGGTAACCTCGTCCTTGAGGAGATCGGCGGCGGTGGCAGCCTTGGGGGCCTCGGCCGGAGCGGCTTCGGCAGCGGGAGCGGCAGCCTTGTCGGCAGCGGCGGCGGGGGCCGTGACGGCCGTGGTCTCTTCAGCGGCGGCAGCGGCCTCGGCGGGCTTGGCCG
>CAZXHR010000240.1:0-5235 GCA_964640465.1 uncultured Opitutaceae bacterium | reverse complement strand
GACGGCGACGATCTGGGCGATCTGCATGACCTGCTCCTGGTAGACGATGATGCCGTCGGTCTCCTTCAACGACTTCTCGACGAGCGGGTGCGGGTAGACGACGCTGGCGGGGTCCTTCTTGCCGCGGGCGTAGTCGGGGATGAAGGCCATCGGGCCCGGGCGGTAGAGGGCGCAGATGGCGTTGATGTCGTCGATGTTGGAGATGCCGACGGTCTTGCAGGCGTTCTGCATGCCGCCGGATTCGAGCTGGAAGACGCCGACGGTCTTGCAGTCGTTGAGCATCTTGTAGGTGACCGGGTCCTCGAGGGAGATGGTCTCGATGTCGAACTTCGGATCGACGGTGCGGCGGACGTTCTCGACGGCGTCGGAGATGACGGTGAGCGTCTTGAGGCCGAGGTAGTCCATCTTCAGGAGGCCGATCTTGGTGACGGCGCTCATGTCGTACTGGACGGTGACGTCGCCTTCCTGAAGGGTGAGGGGCGCGAACTCGACGAGCGGCTTCTCGGTGATGATGACGCCGGCGGCGTGCTTGCCGGTGTTGCGCACGAGGCCTTCAAGGACGAGACCCTGGTCGATGACGTTTTTGGCGACCGGGTTGCGCTCGATCTCGGCGCGGAGCTCGGCGGATTTGGCGATGGAATCCGAGAGCGAGATGTTGAGCTCGTCGGGGATCATCTTCGCCAGGTTGTTGGCGTCGGCGAAGGGGACGTTGTGGACGCGGGCGACATCGCGCACGACCATCTTGGCGCCGAGGGTGCCGTAGGTGACGATGTTGGCGACGCAGTCCTTGCCGTACTTCTGGCGGACGTAGTCGATGACCTCGCCGCGGCGGCGCATGCAGAAGTCGATGTCGAAGTCCGGCGGTGACACGCGCTCGGGGTTGAGGAAGCGCTCGAAGAGGAGCTTGAAGCGGATCGGGTCGAGGTTGGTGATCTCGATGAGGTAGGCGACGAGGCTGCCGGCGCCGGAGCCGCGGCCCGGGCCCACGGGGATGCCGTGCTGCTTGGCCCAGTTGATGTAGTCCCAGACGATGAGGAAGTAGTCGGGGAAGCCGGTGACGTTGATGATCGCCAGCTCGTAGGTCATGCGGACGATGAGCTCCTCGTGGAGCTCGAGGCCGGTGTAGTCGGGCGCCTTCGGCTTCTCGCCAGCGGGGCGGTTGTTGAGCTTGGCGACCTTCTCGGCGACGACGGGGTGGGCGACGACGGAGTCGTAGTCGCAGCCGTAGCGTTTCTTGAGACCATCGACGCAGAGTTTGAAGAGGTATTCGGAGGCGTTGTACTTGACCTTGATCTCCGGCGGGAGGGGGTAACGCGGGTAGCGCTCGGAGCCCTTGGGAAAGGGGATGGAGAGGTGGCACATCTCCGCGATGGCGACGGTGTTGGTGAGCGCGCCGGGGATCTCGCCGAAGACCGCGGCCATCTCGTCGCGCGACTTCAGGTAGAACTGCGTGCCGTCGAAACGCATGCGGTCGGCGTCGTCGACCTTCGCGCCGGTCTGGATGCACAGGAGGGTGTCGTGGGGCTTGGCGTCGGAGGCGTTGATGTAGTGGACGTCGTTCGTGCAGATGACTTTCAGGTCGAACTCCTGAGCGAGCTTGAGCAGGCCGGGGATGATCTTGCGCTGCTCGGGGATGCCGTGGTCCTGGATCTCGATGAAGAAGTTCTCGCGGCCGTACATGTCCACGAGCTTGGCGCAGGCCTGGCGGGCTCCGGCATAGTCGTCGGCGAGGAGGTGCTGGGGGACGATGGCGGCGAGGCAGCCGGAGAAGGCGATGAGGCCCTTGGAGTGCTTGGCGAGCATTTCCCAGTCGGTGCGCGGCTTGTAGTAGAAGCCGTTGAGGTGGGCGTCGGAGACGATCTTGAGGAGGTTCTGGTAGCCTTCGAGGTCCTTGGCGACGAGTCCGTGGTGGTAGTAGGCCTTGCCCTCGGCGTCGCGGCCGGACTTCTCGAGTCGGGAGCCTTTGGCGACGTAGATCTCGCAACCGATGATGGCCTGGAGGTTGGCGGCCTTGGCGGCGTTGTAGAAGGCGACGGCGCCGAAGAGATTGCCGTGGTCGGTCATCGCGACGGCCTTCTGGCCGAGCTCGGCCGCCCGCTTCATGAGCCGGTCGACGCGGCAGGCGCCATCGAGCAGGCTGTAATCGGTGTGGAGGTGGAGGTGGACGAAATCGGAGGCGGCGCCGGACACGCGGAGCATCGCACGGCGCGCGAGAACGCTCCGCAAGAGGAAAGGGGGCGGCGCGGCGGAAAGCGGGCGAGGGCGCGAAGTTGCGCTTGTGGCGAAGGGGCGCGGCCGGTTGCGTCGGTGCCGCTTTTTGCGCAACCAACATGGCTGATTCTCAACGTCCCGCCCCCACGCCGCTCCCCGCGTTTTCGCCCGAATGGCCCGCGGCGCTGCGGTGCCGCTCGTTTTGGAGCGTGTGGGGCCCGCTGCTGCTCGCGCTGGTCGTCGGTGTGGCGTTCCACGGCACGCGTGGGCTCACGGAGACCAGCGAGACGCGCTATGCCGAATGTGCCCGTGAGATGCTCGTGACCGGCAACTGGCTGGAGCCCCAGCTTGAGTTTCAGCCGCACTGGACGAAGCCGCCGGTGGCCTACTGGTGCATGGCAGTGGGGATGCGAGTCTTCGGTGTGAACGCTTGGGGCGCGCGATTGCCCGGCGTGCTGGCGCTGCTTGTAGCAACGTGGGCCGTGGGCGCGATGGGCCGCAGGCTTTGGGGGACGCGTGAGGGTTTTGTTGCGAGCCTCGCCTTTGCGCTGGGTTTTCCGCTCTTCGGCGCCTATGTGGCGACGACCGACATCTACCTCACTGCAGCCGAGACTCTCGCTGCGATGGCCTTTCTCTTCGCGGCGCTGGAACCGGACGCGACCAAGAAGCGCCGGTGGACGTGTGCGATGTGGGCGGCCTGGGGCTTGGCGTTCCTCATCAAGGGTCCCCCGGCGCTGCTGCCGCTTCTGGCGATGATTCCGTGGAGCCTGATGCAGCCGCGCGTGCGCCGTGTACCGCTCGGCAATCCGCTTGGGCTGGCGTGCTTTGCTGCGGTGGCGTTGCCGTGGTACCTGCTCATGCTGCACCGGCATCCGAACCTGCTGGAGTACTATGTGGGCACGGAGATCGTCGGCCGCGTATCGACGGATCTCGGCCACAATCGTGCGTGGTACAAGGCGATCGAGATCTACGGGCCGGCGTTGCTCGGCTCGTGCGGGGCGTTTGGCGTGTGGGCGGCGTGGGTTGCCTTCGCACGCGGCGGCTGGGCGCGCGGTGCGCGCTGGCGCGAGCTTTGGCGTGCGCGCGACGGACGGCTGCTGCTCGTTGGCTGGGTGGTGCTGCCGATGGTCGTGTTCTGCCTCTCCCGCAGCAAACTGCACCTGTATATCCTTCCGCTGGTGGCGCCGTTGGCGTTGATCGCCGGGTGCGTGCTGGCCAACCGGGTTTCTTGGCGTGCTTTGCGCAATGTCGCACTGGCTTCGGCGCTGGTGTTTGTCGCCGTGAAGGGAGTTGCCGGACATCGCTCGGACCGCCGCGATATGCGTGCGCTTGGGCAAGCGGTCGCAGCGGCGCGTGCGGAGCTGCCGGCCGGCGCCCCGATCGTGCTGTGGGACGAGGCGGTCAACCACGGCGTCACATTCTACCTCGGGCTCGGGCGTGAGGGCCTGCCGGAGCGCGTGGCCGAAGGGGATAAGGGGAAGTTCGAGAACTGGTCCCCGGCGGAGTTTCTCGCCCGCTACGAAGCGGGCACCTACGCCCGCGGCGCGCTGCTGGTCGTGGACCGGGAGAAGGCTGAGTCCGCGGGGTTTGCCCCGCTGCGCGCGCGGCTCGGCCTGGTCGAGAGCGGTTGCTCGACACGGCACTGGAGCCTGCTGCGGCTGGCTGCGGCGCGACCGAGTACGCCTGCACCCGCAACCTCCGAGTCGCCCCGGGGCGGCTGAAATACGCTGCCGGCAGAAAAAAGGCGTTGACCGGGGCGGAGGTGCCCGGCTTCCTCGCGGTTTCTCCCGACAACCCTTTCACTTTCCTCATGCCTATCGAGATCAAGATCCGCAAAAACGAACCGGTGGACCGCGCCATCCGCCGCATGAAGAAGAAGCTCGAGCGCGAGAACATCATCAAGGATGTCCGTGCGAAGCGCTACTACGAGAAGCCCTGTGAGAAGCGCCGCCGCAAGGCCAAGGTCGCTGCTTTCACGGCGATGCTTCGCGCGCGTTACGCGCAGTAAGCCGATACGCTTTCCGAACGCCGGTCTCAGGGCCGGCGTTTTTTTGTGGCTGCTCACCATCAGGTGCGCACTGCCTCGATGTGAATATGCATGGGC
This sequence comes from uncultured Opitutaceae bacterium, assembly GCA_964640465.1. Taxonomy (GTDB): domain Bacteria; phylum Verrucomicrobiota; class Verrucomicrobiia; order Opitutales; family Opitutaceae; genus CAJCBL01. The sequence continues at coordinate 920 of CAZXHR010000240.1, read as the reverse complement.
GGCCTGTCTGTTGGCCTCCAATAGCGGCACAGGCTGGCGGATCGCATCGGTTGTCGTCCGGGAGCCTTCGCACCGGGAAGTACCGCGGCCTTACGGAGCGGGATGTCGGATGGCGCTGACTTCTGGGATGCGGGAGTCCGGATACAGTGAAGGCCGGCTTCGAGGCCGGCCTTCGCGGGGGAAACGGAACGTGTTGCCGATGGACAGCGCGCGGCTCAGACGTTCTCGACGATCTTGTCGGCGAGACCGTACTCGATCGCTTCCTTGGCGTTGAGGTAGAAGTCGCGATCGGTGTCGCGGGTGATCTTCTCCATCGGCTGGCCGGAGGAGGTGGCGAGGATCTGATTGAGCTCCTCGCGGAGTTTTTCCATCTCGCGGGCCTGGATGTTGATGTCGACCGCCGGGCCGATCATCTGGCCGGTGATGAGCGGCTGGTGGATGAGCACGCGGGCGTGCGGGTAGATGAGCCGGCGGCCCTTCGGGGCGCCGCAGAGCAGGATCGAGCCCATCGAGGCGGCCATGCCGGTGACCACAACCGTGATCGGGGAGGTGATCAGCTTCATCGTGTCGTAGACGGCCATGCCGGCGGTGATGGAGCCGCCCGGGGTGTTCATGTAGAAGGTGATCTCTTTGCCCGGAGCGACGGCCTCGAGGTAGAGAAGCTTCTCGGTGATGTCCTTGGCCGTCTCGTCGGTCACGGCGCCCCAGAGGAAGATCTTCCGCTGCTCGAGAAATTTGCGCTGGATGAGCGTGGCGATGGTGCCGGCGCCCTTGGCGGCGCGGCCTTCACATTCGCACTCGTCGTCGTCGTCATCGTCGTCGTCGAGGTGTGGTGCGGCGGGCGGGACGTTGAGGCCGGGCTGGAGTTGCTCGAAGTGCATGGGCGGAAAAGTGGCGGCGCCGCGGTGGTTGGCGAGCGC
>CAZXHR010000239.1:0-5253 GCA_964640465.1 uncultured Opitutaceae bacterium | reverse complement strand
TGCATGGTCTGGATGGAGTGGCTGGTGATGAAACCGTCCTGACAGACCATGAGCGGGAGGCGGACGTCGGGGTGCTCGGCGATGCGGGCGGCCATGACGAGGTTGTCGTAGGCCTCCTGGTTGTTCTCGCTGTAGAGCTGGATCCAGCCGGAGTCGCGGGCGCCCATCGAGTCGCTGTGGTCGCAATGGATGTTGATGGGGCCGGTGAGCGCGCGGTTGACGAGGGTCATCAGCACCGGCTGTCGCATGGAGGCGGCGACGTAGAGCAGCTCCCACATGTAGGCCATGCCGGCGGAGCTGGTGGCGGTCATCACGCGGCCGCCGGCGGCGCTGGCGCCGATGCAGGCGCTCATCGCGGAGTGCTCGGACTCGACGGTGACGAACTCGGTGTCGACCTGGCCGTTGGCGACGAAGGCCGAGAAGTCCTCGACGACTTGGGTCGAGGGCGTGATGGGGAAGGCGGCGACGACGTCGGGGTTGATCTGGCGCATGGCCTGCGCGCAGGCGCCGGCGCCGGTCATCGGGACGATCTTGGGTTTTCCAGCGGTGCTCTTCGTCATGGCGTCAGACCTCGTCGCGGACAAAACCCAGAGCCACGACCTTGCCCTCCTTGTTGACGGGGCATTCGTGGACGCAGAGGCCGCAGCCCTTGCAGTGGTAGTAGTTCACGCCCTGGACGAACTTGCGCGGGGCGCCGGCGGCATCGCGGCCGTCCTCGAGGACGATGGCGTCCTCGGGGCAGTATTTCCAGCACATGAGGCAGTGGATGCAGTTCTCGCGGTGGGTGACCGGTTTCCAGGTACGCCAGGAACCGGTCTCGTATTTCGCGGCGCTGCCGGCCTCGACGATGACGCCGCCGAGCGGGAGCTCCTGCCAGTTTTTCAGATCGCTCATGGGTGTGCCTCAGCCGATGTGGCAGAGGTCGTGCCCCTGCTGGATTGCCTGGAGATTCTTTTCGACGAGATCGGGGCCGAGCAGCTCGGCGAAGACGTGGGCGGCCTCCGCGCGGAGCTGGTCGAGACCGATGATGTGCGGGGCGACCTTGGCGAAGGCGCCGAGCATGGTGGAGTTGGGGATCTCGCGCTTGAAGAGCTCGTGGGAGATCCGGTTGGCGGCGACGGTGACGATGCGGTTCTCCAGCATGAGGATGGCGCGGACCTCGTCGGGCGACTTCTCGATGTTGACGAGGAAGACGGTGTGCTCCTGCGCTCCGTCCCTGATGGCCGGCAGGGCGAGCAGGGTGGCGTCGATGACGATGATGACATCCGGCGTGGTCACCGGGGTGTGGATTCGGATGGGCCGCTCGCAGAAGCGGTTGAACGCCTTGACCGGCGCGCCGCGGCGCTCGGGGCCGTACTCCGGGAAGGCGACGACGTTGCGGCCCGTGCCCTGCACGCATTCGGCGAGGGACTTGGCGCCGGTCACGGCCCCCTGACCGCCGCGGCCGTGCCAGCGGATCTCGAAGTAGGCGGAGTTGGGTTCTTGGGAGCGGACCATCGTGGGTGAAGAGCGGTTTGCGAAGACTGAGTTTGGCGAACTTGGGGAGCGGTTTCCCGTGGGCAACCCCGAATTCGTGCAGGTGCGAGAGCGCGGCGGAGCCGCATTCGGTGCGGGGGCGTACCTGGGGCTACGGATGGCTGACGCATGCGTGGCCGGCCTGCTTGATAACGTGGCGGGGTTTGGGCGAACATTTCGCGCTGCCTGTGCGGCGGTTTTGGCTCCGCTCATCCGGCGGGGCGGCCACCTGTCCTTTTCAGCTATTGCCGAGGGAGGGGGCACCGGTAGCGTCCGGGGCATGAAGTCGTTTTTCGCGAGTTTCTTCGGCACGCTGATGGCGCTGGCGGTGTTCGTCTTCGGCGGCGTTTTCCTGCTGATCGTGGGCATCGCGATGCTCACGGCCGTGGGCGGTCAGCAGCCGCAGCCGACGATCGAGAAAGGCTCGTTCCTGGTGTTCGACCTGAACACCAACATCACCGATGCGCCGTCGCCGTTCGAGGGAGGCGGGGAGCTGGCGAGCCTGCTGGGGGCCGACGGCAACCGCATCCAGCTGCGTCGGGTACTCGAGGCGCTGCAGGCTGCGAAGAAGGACGATCGCATCCGCGGCCTGCTCCTGACGGGCAGCCTGATGCCCGAGGACTATGGCAGCGGCTACGCGGCGTTGCGCGAAGTGCGGGAGGCCGTGAAGGAGTTCCGGGCCTCCGGCAAGCCGGTGATCGCGTACGCGGAGAACATGGACACGCGCAACTACTACCTGATGTCGGCGGCGTCGGAGGTGGTGCTGAACCCGTTCGGCATGGTGTGGATGCCGGGTCTGGCGACCGAGCCGATGTTCCTGGCCGGCACGCTGGAGAAGCTCGGCGTGGGGGTGCAGGTGACGCGGTCCGGGCGCTACAAGAGCTACGCCGAGACGTTTGTGCGGAAGGAGTTCAGCCCGGAGGCTCGCGAGGCAACCCAGAAGCTCCTCGACGACCTGTGGGCCGAGATCCGCAGCCAAGCGGCGGAGTCGCGCAAGCTCACACCCGAGCAGCTGCAGGCGATCGTCGAGCGGCCGGAGGCGCAGGTGGGCGATCTGGCGGTCAAGAACGGGCTTGTCGACCGCACCGCCTACTGGGACGAGGTGCTCGACGACCTGAAGAAGCGGACGCACGCCGAGGACGAGCACACCTTCAAACAGATCGGGCTGCGTGCGTACTTGAAAAACGGTGCGCCGAAGCTGCACCAGAGCGGCGGCAAGATCGCCGTCGTCTATGCCGAGGGAGCGATCGTCGACGGCGAGGGCGAGGAACAGGGCGAGGTGGGTGGCGACCGCTACGCTCGGGAGCTGCGGCAGCTGCGCCTAGACGACGACGTGAAGGCGGTCGTGCTGCGCGTGAACAGCCCCGGCGGCAGCGCCACGGCCAGCGAGGTGATTCAGCGCGAGTTGTGCCTGCTGCGCGAGGAGAAGCCGGTTGTGGTGTCGATGGGCACGGTGGCGGCTTCGGGCGGCTACTGGATCTCGACCGGAGCGGAGCGCATCTATGCCGAGCCGAGCACGATCACCGGTTCGATCGGCGTGATCGGGATGCTGTTTAACGTGCAGGGACTTTCGCAGAAGATCGGCGTGTCGTTCGACGTGGTGAAGACCGGCAGGTTCGCCGACACCGAGACGATTTCACGCCCCAAGACCGACGAGGAGTTGCAGGCGATCCAATCGGTGATCGACTGGATCTACGACTCGTTCCTCCAGCGCGTGGCGCAGGCCCGCAACCTCGACATCGAGAAGGTGAAGGAGCTCGCCCAAGGCCGGGTGTGGTCGGGCACCGATGCGAAGCGGCTCGGGCTTGTCGACGAGTTCGGCGGGCTGGATGCAGCGGTGGAGTACGCGGCGCGGAAAGCGGGGCTCGGCACCCGCTACCATCTGGTCGAGTATCCCCGGCAGCGCGAGTTCGCCGAGGCGATGCGCGAGTTCTTCGAGACTTCTGACGAGCGGCTCAGCCGGAGCGGAGTCGCCGGCAAGGTGATGCAACGCGTGAAGTCCGAAGCGCGCCTGCTGGATCAATTCAACGATCCGCGTAACATCTACGTACGACTGCCCGTCGAGCTGCAGCTGAACTGATGCGGCTCTGGCGTGCACCCCGCCCCGATGCACAAGGAAACCGTTCTGCTCCGCGATTGTCCCGCCGATGAGATCCCCATCGGCCTCACGGCGGTGCTGCCGGCCGGCAGCACCGCGATCGTCACCCAGACCATGGGTGGGAGCGTGACGGTGCGCGTGCAAGGCACGCTCTACCGGATCGCGCCGGAAAACGTCGGCGCGTTGAGGGGCTTCGGCGTGGCAGCGACGGCTGCGACGGCAGGGCAGGGCGTGGTGCCCCGTGCGGCCGGAGCGGATGCGGCGTGCGGCGAGGAGATGGTGTGGGAGGCGCTTCGGACGTGTTACGATCCGGAGATTCCGCTCAACATCGTCGATCTCGGCCTGGTCTACGATCTGGCGCTCGAGCCTTCGGCCGACGGGCGGAAGAACGTCGAGGTGCGGATGACGCTGACGGCGCCCGGCTGCGGCATGGGTCCGGTGATCGCGGAGGATGCGCGGGCGAAGATCGCGGCGCTGCCCGGCGTGGCCGATGCGAAGGTGCACATCGTGTGGGACCCGGCGTGGACGCCGGAGATGATGTCGGCCGAGGGACGGCAGATCCTCGGGTTGGAGTAGGACGGAGGCTCTTCGGTTCCCGATTGCCGAATTGCGCTTGGGCCGGAGGCCGGAATCGTCGCTCCGACGCGCGGCGCCGCGAGGGAAGAGTCCGGTGTTGCGAGCTGAGAAAACAAAACCGCCGCGCCCGTTGCGGAGCGCGGCGGTCGGAAACTGAAACGCGGATCGACGCTTACTTGCCGTCGACGTAGCGGCGGATGGCCTGGATGGCGTAGGCGTGCTCCTCGCCGGCGATCTTAACCTTCACTTCGTCGCCGACCTTCTTGGACAGGAGGGCCTGGCCGAGCGGGGTCTTGTACGACATGATGTTGTGTTCGGGATCGCTGTCCCAGGCGCCGAGGATGGAGAAGGTGGCGACCTTCTTGGAGCCGAGGTCGCGCAGCTCGACGATGGAGCCCACGCCGACGGCGTCCGTGGTGGTGTCCTTGAAGTCGGTCACGCGGGCGCTGCCGAGCTCGCTCTCGAGCTGGGCCTTCTGGGCGAGGAGGAGCGTCTGGTCCTGCTTGGCCATCTTGTACTCGGAGTTCTCGCGGAGATCGCCGTGCTCGCGGGCGGCGGCGATGGCCTTGGAGTTCTCCGGAATCTTCTTGGTGACGATGGTGTCGTACTCCTCGCGCTTGCGGTCGTAGCTTTCCTTGGAGACGAGGAGGGCCTCGCCCTTGTCGCCTTCGTCGCTGGCGACGAGGGACTGGATGCCGGGGAAGAGCTTGATGAAGCGGGCGAGCAGCGACTTCTTGGTGAGCTCCTCGAAGCCCTGGTTGAGCAGGAGGGTATTGGCGAGGTCGCGGGCGGTCTCCGGGTCGGCGGTGGAGAGCAGGTCGGGGATGAGGTCCGTATCCTCGCTGAGGATGTCGGCCAGCGGCATGCGGCGGGCGCCGGCGGTCTGGAGGGCCTCGTAGTCGATGGCGAAGAGGATGGCGGTGAGCAGGCGGGGCCCGATGAGGTCGTTGAGGAGGCGCGAGAACTTGCGGGTGGTGCGGTGCTTGACGAACCACAGGAGGACCGGGGCGCGGCGGTTCTGCGCGACCTGCCTGCGGTGGAAGGGGCGGGCGATCTCGGTGCAC
>CAZXHR010000238.1:4399-5285 GCA_964640465.1 uncultured Opitutaceae bacterium | reverse complement strand
ATCGAAAATGAGCCTAAGCCTTTCCCGCCGCCAATACGCCGAGATGTTCGGCCCCACCACCGGCGACCGCGTCCGCCTCGCCGACACCGAGCTCTTCGTCCAGGTCGAGCGCGACCTTATCGCCGAGGCCGCCGGCTACGGCAACGAGGTGAAGTTCGGCGGCGGCAAGGTCCTCCGCGACGGCATGGGCCAGTCGCCCACCGCGACCGACGCCGAATCGCTCGACCTCGTCATCACCAACGCCCTCATCCTCGATCCGCTCCTCGGCGTCATCAAAGCCGACATCGGCATCAAGCACGGCCGCATCGTCGGCATCGGCCACGCGGGCAACCCCGGTATCCAGTCCGGCATCGGCTCGTTCTACGCCGCCCCCGCCACCAAGAAGAAGAACCCGATGATCGTCGGCGCCTGCACCGAGGCGATCGCGGGCGAGGGCTGCATCGTCACCGCCGGCGGCATCGACACGCACATCCATTTCATCTGCCCGCAACTGGTCGACGAGGCGATCAGCTCCGGCATCACCACCATGCTCGGCGGCGGCACCGGCCCCGCGCACGGCACGCTCGCCACCACCTGCACGCCGGGCGCCTGGAACATGCACCGCATGCTCGAGGCGGCCGAGGCGTTCCCGATGAACCTCGGTTTCCTCGGCAAGGGCAACTGCGCCACCAAGAAACCACTTCGCGAGCAGATCCTCGCTGGCGCCATCGGCCTCAAACTCCACGAAGACTGGGGCACCACCCCGGCCGCGATCGACACTTGTCTCGGCGTGGCCGACGAGCTCGACGTCCAGGTCGCCATCCACCCCGATACGCTCAACGAGTCCGGCTCCGTCGACGCCACCCTGCGCGCCTGCAAGGGCCGCCCGAGCGCCACCTTCCATTCC
>CAZXHR010000238.1:0-4389 GCA_964640465.1 uncultured Opitutaceae bacterium | reverse complement strand
GCGCGCGCGGCGGCTTCGGACAGCGGGACGCCCTCGTCGACGACACCCTGCGCGCCTTCAAGGGCCGCACGATCCACACCTTCCATTCCGAAGGCGCCGGAGGCGGCCACGCGCCCGACATCATCCGCGTCTGCGGCGAAGCCAACGTCCTCCCCTCCTCGACCAACCCCACGCGCCCCTTCACGGTCAACACTATCGACGAGCATCTCGACATGCTCATGGTCTGCCACCACCTCGACTCGAAGATCCCCGAGGATGTCGCCTTCGCCGAGTCGCGCATCCGCCCCGAGACCATCGCCGCCGAGGACCGTCTCCACGATCTGGGCGCCATCTCGATGATGTCCTCCGACTCGCAGGCCATGGGCCGCATCGGCGAGGTCATCTGCCGCACCTGGCAGACCGCGCACAAGATGAAGACCCAGTTCGGCGCGCTCGCCGGTTCCTCGCACGCCGACGCCGACAACTTCCGCGCGCTCCGCTACCTCGCGAAGTACACCATCAACCCCGCGATCGCGCACGGCATCAGCCACGTCGTCGGCTCCGTCGCCGTCGGCAAGCTCGCCGATCTCGTCATCTACAAGCCCGCGCTCTTCGGCGTGAAACCCGAGATGATTCTCAAGGGCGGCTTCATCGCGTGGGCCAACATGGGCGATCCCAACGCCTCGATCCCCACGCCGCAGCCGATGTTCTACCGCCCGCAGTTCGGCGCCCACGGCCGCGCGCTCGGCAGCACCAGCCTCACTTTCGTCAGCGAAGCCTCGCTCCGGCAGAAACACGGTATCCGCGATCTGGGCCTCCGCCGCGAACTCGTCGCCGTGCAGCGCTGCCGCAAGATCGGCAAACGCGACAAGGTCCTCAACGACGCCCTTCCGAAGATCGAAGTCGATCCCGAGACCTACACCGTGAAAGCCGACGGCGTCCACCTCACCTGCGACCCCGCCAAGGTCCTCCCCATGGCCCAGCGGTATTTCCTGTTCTGAGGTGCACTTGGCATATGTCTTTTTCGTGATATGACATGAGCTGCTTTCCAAATCAGCCCTATGCCATCCATCGCATCACCCTCTGAGAGTGCCGAAGCTTTCTGGAAACCGTGGGAAAGGCATGTCAGCTCATTCGCCAGTGCCTTGAGCGTGATACATGGAGTCTTCGACAGATGGTCAGAAAAAGGAAAGCGCTTCGCGTGGAGAGGGCAGGCAGATTCCAGCTGGCCTTTGCATAGTTCACTCTACCGTCGCTTGCTTTGGTCAAGAGCAGAGGGAAGCCCGCCTGATGAGGAACAGCTTCGGGCTGAGGAACATGAAATACTAGTTCGTGCTCACAGGTGGGGGCTTCACACTGGGCAGACAGGTCGGCTCTCTGTTCTTAACCAATTGGCGGTGCTTCAGCACTATGGTGCTCCGACTCGCCTTATTGATGTGACGTTCAACCCATTGATTGGCCTGTGGTTTGCCGTCGCGGAGCAATGGGCAAATGGCGAACGAGTCCATGAGGATGCAGACGGTCGCCTGTTCGCCATCGATGTGACGGACCGGCTAATTAACGAAGAAGAAGAACTCCGAGACTGGGAGGATGATTTGGACTGCCCGTGGCCGAGCCGGCCCTCTGAGAACGGTTGGGCTGATTGGACTACTAGGTGCTATGCATGGAAGCCTCCTCGGCTAGATCACCGAATTGCCGCACAGAATGGTGGTTTCTTGATCGGGGGCGTTCCCAACGCCGGAATTCAAAGCAAACCGTCGCAATGGCGGAAAACGCCAAAGAATCGAATGGGGCACTGGTCGATAGAGGAAGTCCGCTGTGCCGTTTCTGTTCCACTTCGGGTGAACAAGATGATCCGGTCTGGCCGTGGCGGTGGCGCACCACAAAAGCCAGTATTTACGATCCGTATTAAGCACTCAGCCAAAGCGGATATCCGGAAGCATCTTCAGGATCTTTACGGCTATCAGCCATCGACAATCTACCCTGACTATTCGGGTTTCGCTCTATACGGTCGGCCCGAGCTGCGTTCGCGAAAGCCTGACTGACGTCAGCCACAGGCGACGCGAGCGGCGAGAGCCTCCGCGGAAACGACCTTGCCCCGCTTCATCTCGCCGAGGCGTTTCGCCGTCGCTCGTTTCCATTCCGGCGTCTCGGGTTTCAGGCGAACCATGTAGGCAAATAATTCCTGCCGCTCACTTTTCTTGAGCCGGGAGACCGCCTGCTTGAGTTCGAGAGCGCTCATTGCGGCACGCTACGGCGCCGCGCCGGAGCGTCAGGGTCACCGCATGGTCAGTGCCTCATCGGGGCCAGTTTCGCTCTAGGATTCTGGCGTAGGCTGCGCCACCTTTGCCGCTCCATGCCGCTCCGCCAACTGCGCGCCCTGCCCGAACGCCTCGACACTGATCGCCTCTTCCTGCGGCCCTACCGCGCGGAGGATACACCGTGGTACTTCGCCATGGGCCAGCGCAACCGCGACCACCTCGCCCGCCACGAGTCCGGCAACTCCATCTTCTCCATCCACTGCGAGGCCGACGCCGCCCGCGTGCTCCGCGACTTCGCCGCACAGTGGCAGGCGCGCACCGCCTTCGTCCTCGGCGTCTTCCTCCGCGACACGGAGGAGTTCGTCGGCCAAATCTACCTCGGCGTGACCAACGACGCCCTGCCCGCGCTCAACCTCGGCTTCTTCGCCGACTGCGCCCACGTCAACCAGGGCTACCTCACCGAAGCCGCCCGGCGCGCGCTCGCCTTCGCCTTCGACGATCTCGGTGCCCACCGCGTCGGTCTCTGGTGCGACGATACCAACACCGGCAGCAGCCGGGTCGCCGAACGCTGCGGCTTCATCCTCGAAGGCCACATCCGCGAGGACAAGCGCCTCTCCGACGACTCCATCACCGGTTCGCTCTGCTTCGGCCTGCTACAGAGTGAGCATCGCGCAGCCTTCAGCTCGTAACGCCGGCGTTGCCGCTCGCCCGCTCATTTGCACGTAGCCCACTTCACGCCGGCGGTTTTCCTTCGCGCACAGCCATCAACCACGCGACGAGCTGCAGCGTGCGCTCGGCATCGGGCATGCGCGTACGGCTCTTCACGAAGGCATGCACCGCCTGCCGGTCGAGCCCAAGCAACCGCGCCAGCTCGGCCTGCGCGCCGTGCTTCTTGAGCTGCGGCTCCAGCTCCGCCAACAACGCATTCCACAACGGCGTGTCCTTGCCGGGCCGGAGCGTCTTGCCTCCGCCACCGCGGCGCTTTTCGAGACGAAAGGCCTTGCTGCTCTGCTTGGCGATCTCCTTCGCCGCATCGAGAAGGATCTCGTCAAAACGGAACGGGGTATCAAGCGGTGGACGTAGGGACATGGTGGTGTTTCTCCATGTCAACTATTGGTTGACGTGCCTCGTGGCAAGCCCCGGCCCTACCCTCACAGCTTCCGCAGATCCGCCTGCAGGCCGGGCAACGCAGGTGCGAGGGTTCCGCGCAGTGCGGCAAACGTGTCGCGCAACGCGAGCCCGCCGCTGGCGACGAGGCGCACGATCCACACACCGGGGGCGAGCGCGGTCACGCCGCAGAGGCAGCCGTCGCGATGCAGCGCACGAACGGCCTCCCACACAGGCGCATCGGCAGCGAGCGTGGGCGCGGCGATCACTGCAGTGCCGAACCACGCTTCGCGCATCCCATGGAACGCAGCGAGCCCCACCAGATCCGCGCCGCTGGCATCGAGTCGTTCGCGCAAGAGCAGCCGGCCGTCGTGGACAACCGCGAGCCCGATGCACAGCCGCCGCCAGGCCCAACACTCCCCTCGCCCGACACGCCCGGGCGCGAACTGGTCCGTGAAGAACGTCGTCGCGCCGGCCGCGAGCTCGAGCCGGGTGTGCTGCGCATAATCGGTCCCGCGATGCGGGTAGAGCGCCTCGGGCGCGTATTCGAGCCACGCCCCCTCGCCCACAGCGAAACGTTGCCGGCAACACGCGGCGCCGCTCTGCATCATGAAGGCGCGCGCCGCGGCGGGTGTCGTCACGGCGAGCGACGCACCGGGTTCGGCCGCGAGATCGAGATCGAGCTCGTCGCCAGCGAGGATGCCGGCGGTAGAATTGACGAGCTGCACATGGAGCGCACGGCCGTCCCAATACGGTTTGCTGAGATGGAACGGCGCGCGGAACGACTGGCGCGCGAGATAGGTCTCGCCACCGTCGCGTGTCGCGGCCGCGAGATGCAGATGCCCGCGCAGCGCGGGGGCATTTTCAGTCGCGGCCATGGTACGATCGAGCGGCTGGAAGTAGCTCCCGGCTAGCAAGTAGGGCGGTTTCTCCGAAACCGCCGTTTCGTATTGGCAACCGCCCAGGTAAGGCGCACCAGCCGTGGCGGACGGCTCGGAGAGCCGTCCCTACCTCGGGCACCCAGTTGCGTGGTACGTCGTGG
>CAZXHR010000237.1:0-5300 GCA_964640465.1 uncultured Opitutaceae bacterium | reverse complement strand
ATCTACGACCAGCTCGGCATCAAATTCGACCTCACCCTCGGCGAGAGCTTCTACAACGACAAGGTCGAGAACGTCTACCGCGAGCTCACCGCCTGCGGGCTCGCCGAGGACAGCGACGGCGCCCTCGTCGTCTTCCACGACGAGCACCCGCGCTTCTCCCGCCACGCCGAGCGCCCACAGCCATTCCTCGTGCGCAAGTCCGACGGCGCCTCCAACTACGCCTCCACCGACCTCGCCACCCTCCTCTACCGCTCCGAGCAGAGGGGCGCAACCGGAGCGGTCTACGTCGTCGACAAGCGCCAGGCCGACCACTTCGAGCAGCTCTTCCTCACCGCCAAGAAGTGGTTCGAGAAGACCAACCGTCCGCTCCCCCGCCTCGAGCACGTCGACTTCGGCACCGTCCTCGGCGAGGACGGCCGCCCCTTCAAGACCAAGAGCGGCGAGAACATCAAGTTGAAGGATCTCCTCGCCGAGGCCCACGAGCGCACCTTCAAGCTCGTCACCGAGAAGAGCGCCGACATCCCCGAGGCCGAGCGTCACCAGATTGCGGAGATCGTTGGCACCGGCGCCGTGCAGTACGCCGACCTCTCCCAGAACCGCTCCTCCGACTACCTCTTCTCTTGGGACAAGATGATCAGCCTCGAAGGCAACACCGCGCCGTACCTCCTCTACGCCGTCGCCCGCCAATACAGCATCTTCCGCAAGGCCGGGCTCGACCCCGCCGCCCCGCTCGCCGGCGCCAGCGCGTTGGAGACGCCCACCGAGCTCGCCCTCGCGCGCAAGCTCGTCGCCTTCCCCGCCGCGCTCCAGCAGGCCGCCTCCTCGCTGCGCCCGCATTTTCTCTGCGCCTACCTCTACGAACTGGCCGGCCAGTTCAGCACCTTCTACAACGCCGACAAGGTCGTCGTCGACGATCCCGGTATCCGTGCACGCCGCCTCATGCTCTGCTCCCGCACCCTGGTCTGGCTGGAGACCGGCCTGCACCTGCTCGGCCTGCGCACGCTGCAGCGGATGTAAACGGTTTGTGAGCATGCCGGCCGCACGCGCCGCCGGCCCACCAAATGGGATTTCCTCTTGCTGGAGTGCACCCTGCTGGACACATTCCGCGGCACTAGGATGTCCACAACGCAGGAATTCTACATCCGCAGCGAGAACGACACCGACGCGCGCGGGCCATTTACCCAGGACCAGCTCTCCTCTCTCGTGGAGGCTCAGCAGGTCGACGGCTCGACGCTCTACTACGACGCTGCGCTCGAACAGTGGGTGCCCATCAGCACCAACGAGAGCCTCATGGCTTTCCTCTTCCCCGAGAAGAAGAAGCTCAAGGTCCGCCCCAAGGACGAGGTCGAAACCCTCAACGTCGAGCAGGCCGGCGATGCGCCCATCCGCGTCGAGGACATGCTCGCCGCCGCCGAGGGCCGCACCTCCGAGACCCGCGGGCGGATCGACCCAAAGATCGTCGCCGAGCGCGTCGCCGGCATCGGCCGCTACGCTCTCATCGTCACCCTGCTGCTGAGCATCTTCGCGATGTTCTTCCACGGCGAAAACATCGCCACGATCTACGCGGGCGACTGGGTGGGGATGATCACCGACCCGTTCATCGTCCTCGGCATGATCGACGTCTTCTTCGTCATCGTCCTGCTGCTTGGCGCCACCAGCTTCTATCCCGTCGTCCGCTTCCGCGCGCTCTTCGCCGTCGGCATGCTCTGTTTCATGTTCTTCCTGACGGGCGAGTACCAGCTCATGATCGCCGTCGGCGCCGGTACGATTGGCATGTATTTTATGACACTCTCCGTGGCGTGGGCACCGCTGATCCCTTCGGCGCTCCTTGGCATCGGCGGCATGGCGACACTCGCCTACTTCCGCGTCTTCGCCGAGGTCGCGCCGCAGTAATCGGTACCGCAGCCTATGTCCGTCTGGCTCACGCGCCTTCTGCGCCAATGCAGCATCATCTATAGCCAGCGGATCTGGCAGGCCGCGCTCGACGACGATCGCTCCTTCCGCGGCCGTCTTTTCGCCTTCTTGCGCGTCGTCTCGATCGCCCTCACCGGCATCCGCGAGACTAAGCTGCTCAGCCGCGCCGCCGCTCTCAGCTACAGTTCGCTGCTCGGCATCGGCCCTCTCATCGCCATCGCGGTGATGGTCGCCGGCACCATCCTCCACAACGCGGACTCATCCACCGTCGTCGAGAAGATCAACCAGGCAATCCGCTTTGTCGCCCCGCAGGTCGAACAGCTCGAACAATCCCCGTCAGCGGCAGGCGACGGCACCAAGCAAGCCGTCGATCAGATGCTCGGCGACCTCCTCAACCGCTTCATCGAGGGCAGCCGCTCCGGGGCGCTCGGTGTGGCCGGCGCGCTCATGCTCGTGGTGATCGTCATCCAGCTGTTCATCTCGATCGAGGAGTCGTTCAACAACATCTGGGGCGTGCGCCGCGGCCGGCCGCTCCTCATGCGTATCGTGTTCTACTGGACAGCAGTCACCCTCGGCGCCGTCCTCACCGTCGCCGCGCTCTCGCTGCTCTCCGCCTCCACGCTCTCCGGTCTCTTCGCCAACGTCCCTTGGGGCGTGGAGCTCCACGCCGCACTGCGCTGGTCAGGCCCCCTCGTTGCCTTCGGCACCCTCGTGGTCCTGCTCACCTGCTTTTACCGCTTCATCCCGAACACCAACGTCCTCTGGTTCCCCTCCCTCGTCGGCGCTCTCGTCGTGGTGGTCCTCCTCTTCGCCAACAACTACCTCGCCTTCTTCTACCTCAAGAGCGTACTGCGCTCCCAGAGCCTCTTCGGCCCCTTGAGCATCATCCCCGTCCTCATGGCCGGCATGTTCGTCTTCTGGGTCATCGTGCTCCTCGGCGGCCAGATCACCTACGCGGTCCAGAACGTCCACTACCGCTCCTCCCGCACGGCCTGGGACGACCTCAACCAGCACAGCCGCGAGAGTCTCTCGCTGCTTGTCCTCATCCTCATCGGCCGGCGCTTCAAGCAATGCGAGGCGCCCTTCACCGCCTCACAGCTCAGCCGCGCCATCCGCGTGCCTACCCAGATTCTCAACGAGTCCCTCAACCGACTCATCGACTTGAAATTCGTCACCCAGGTTCCGCCCGGTCCCGACGAATCCTCGCTCGACTACCACTACCAGCCCGCCCGTCCCCTCTCCCGCATCACGCTGCGCGAGTACCGAGACAACTTCTCCCACCTCGGCGCCGCACCCTCCGGCGAGCGTCTCGACGCCGTCGATCCCGTCCTGCGCCATTTCCACGAACGCCTCTCCCGTGCTCACGACGAGGCCTTCGGGCGCCGCACACTCGACGAACTCATCGAACAGTTGCCGCTCCCCACCGAGTCCGCGCCACCGTCCCCCGCCGCCTAGGTGCCGGAGCTCGCTCAGCGGCGCCCTGTGCTCGCTCGGCCATGGCCAGCCTTCGACGCCTCCGGTTTCGCAGGTTGAAACCCCCCACCCCCATTCTACGGTCACACCTTTTTCCGCCCCATGATCTCCTGGATTCAAATCACCTTCGAAAAGCACACGAAGGTTTTCCTCGCGTTCCTCCTGATCGTCATCACGGTCCCGTTCGTCTTCACGATCGGCGCAGCTCCGGGCATCGGACGCGGCGAACGCCGGATCATGAAGCGCGAGTTTTTCGGCTATAACATCGTCAACCCCGGCGAGAAGCAGCGCCTCTTCACCGACGCGCAGATCAGCCTCGAGCTCCGGCCCGAGGCCGCGCAGTCCGCAGGCGTCCGCAACCTCGAGCGCTTCTCCTACATGCGCACCGCCGGCCTCGATCTGGCCAACCGCTACCGCATCCCGCAGCCCACTACGGCCCAGCGCACCCAGTTTCTCACCGCCCTGAGCACCTTCAAGGACGAACAGGGGCAATTCGACGCCTCGCGCTACAACCAGTTCCGCGACAACATCCGCTCCAAGCAGTCCGGCGTTAGCGAGGCCGATGTCGCCCGCGTCCTCTCCGAGGAGTACCGCCTCCAGCAGATCGACCGCCTCCTCGCCGGCCCCGGCTATGTCGCCCCGGTCGAGGTCGCCAACCTGCTCACCCTCCAGTCCACCCAGTGGACTCTCCGCGTCGCGACCTTCGATCTCGCCACCTTCAACCCCGCCATCACCCCCTCCGAGGAGGTCCTCGCCAAATACTTCGAGGACAACAAGGCCGCCTTCGTGATCGAGGACCGCATCAGCGCCGATTTCGTCACCTTCAAGGCCGCCGACTTCGCCGCCGCCGACCCGCTCCGCGAGGAGGACGGCGGCGCCTTCTTCGAATCGAACAAATACCGTTTCGCCACCCCGGCAGCCGACGGCAAGCCCGCCGCCGAGCCCACCCTCGCCACCGCCCGCCCGAAGGTCGAGGCCGCCATGCGCGAGATCCTCGCCGGCCGTCGCGCCGCCGCAGCCGCCTCCGATTTCGCCTACGAACTCTACGAGCAGAGCGCCGCCAAGAAGATCAACAAGACCTCGGCCGAAATCGACGCCCTTGTCGCCAAATACCACGGTCTCCGCGCCACCGCCCCGCTCTTCACCCGCCCCGCCCCGCCCCCCGGCCTCCCCAGGAACAAGCCGAGCGCCGACGCCGCCTTCCTCCTCGACGACGCCCGGTTCTTCTCCGACGCCCTCCCCCTCGGCAACGACCAGATCGTCCTCCTCTGGCGCGAGACATTCCCCACCTACCAGCCCAAGCTCGAGGAAGTCCGCGCCGATGTCCTCGCCTCCTACACCGCCAACGAGAAAGCCGCCGCCCTCAACCGCAGCGGCGAAGCGTGGAAGAGCGCACTCCAGGCTAAGCTCACCTCGGGCACGAAGTTTGACGACGCCGTCGCCACCCTCGCCGGCGCTCCCAAGAGCGAGATCAAAGAATTCGGTCCCTTCACCCTTCGCCAGCCCCCACAAGGCATTCCGTCCGCCGTCTTCGGTGCCCTCGACCAGCTGGCCTCCGGCACCGTCTCCAGCCTGCTGATCGACCAGAACGGCAAGAACGCCTACATCATTTACACCGCCGCCAAGAAACTCCCCACCGTCGACAACGCCTCTCCGGAGTTTGCCGCCCTCGCCACCGATCTGGCCGGCAGCGTCGCCAATATCGGTCGCGCCCTTGCCCTCAACGACCTCGTCCGCGCCGAGCTCGCCCGCACCGAGCCCGAGATGCCGAAAGCCCAATAAGGCACCATCCCTCACCAAGGCGGGCCCACACGGCCCGCCTTTTTTGTCTTCGGAAAACGCCGCCCGCCCACTGACCGAGCCGCCCCTCCGCCACATCGTCCGCTCCCCAACCGCGACACGCCCCCGCCCGC
>CAZXHR010000236.1:0-5302 GCA_964640465.1 uncultured Opitutaceae bacterium | reverse complement strand
CGGCCGCGGTTTGCGGCCGGCCCGTTTGTTTTCCCGTGCCGCATCGCTGCGGCGCGGGCCGGATTCTCCGGAAGCCTACAGCTCGACCTGCGCGAGCACCTTCATCAGTTCGTCGCGTTCGGCCACCGGTTTCGCGGCGACGAACAGGCCCATGTTGTACTCGGGAAATTTCACGAGGATGAAGGCCATCTCCTCGCCTTCGGGATCGGTGATCCGGGCGTAGAACGCATCGTGCCCCTTGTGCTTGAAGCGAGAGAGCTTCCCGGCCGCCTCCTCCTCGAGCTTGGCCCCGATCCCCGAGCGCTGCGCCATGATCGTCCAGCCCTGATCCTCGTCGTCGGCAAGAATGAGCCCGTGGTCGCCCTCGGTCGTGATCTCCGGCATCCGGTGGAAGCCGGACACCTGCACCTTCGCCACGGCCTGCTTGAACTTCGCGAACGGCAATGTCGAGGGCGGGCCGTCGTCTTCCGCCTCGCCGTTCTCCTCATCCGATCCCGGTCGGGCACCGCCAACCAGCGACTGTGCCTCCGCCATGCCTTCCGGCTCCTCGAACTTGATCCCCGCCGGCACCTCGAAGCGCGACGCCGGGACGCTCGCGTTCTCCTCGAACGTCTTCGCCACCTCCTTGGTGACCACTCCGGCGATCGAGGACTCGGTGCGCAGGATGATGCCCTTGTAGGCCCAGCTCCGGACCCCCATCACCTCGTACACGTCGCACTTGCGCCCGAGAAACATCTCGGCAGGCAGCCACTTGCCGCCGTTTTTCTCGACGAACTCGCGCAGATTCTTCGGCAGGGTGCCATCGGCCATCATCTTGCCAGCCATGGCCGCCCCCATCGCCTTCAACGCGCCCACATCCATCTTCGTGCCGGTCTTGTTGACCAGATCGATCGTGTAGACCGTGTCGCCGTCGGCGATCGACAGCTCCTCGGTGCGCTCGGTGCTCTTCTGCCCGAACGCATCGGTCTTCGTCGTCTTCTTCTCCAACGTGGCCGACCGCCGTCCGTGGTCGGCGAACCACTCGGTCTTCGTGCCGGTCATCGTCGTGCCCCTGCCGGTGGTCGAGATCTCGTATTCGATCATGCCGGAGGCAAGCTCGCGCGGGCCGGTATCGGTCGCGAGCGCCACACTCGCGGCAAACGTCAGAAGAGCGATGCTGGTGAGGAGTAGGGTGCGGGTTTTCATCGTGGTTGTGCTGGGGACCAACGGTGGACCACCCAACCGCGGCCACGCGCCCACCCTCGCCGCCGGGCGCTGCCTTGGCGAGCTTTTGCGCATCCGCGGACCGAACACCCGTCCGCCGGTCCCGGGACCGCCACCTACGGCCTCGCCCGCGCCCGGCCGGGCCGCCAACATGCCGCCGATGCCCGTGCCCACCCTTGTCGTCGCCGCCACCGGCTCCGGTTGCGGCAAGACCACCGTCACCGCCGGCCTGATCGCCGCGCTGCGCCGCCGTGGGCTCGCCGTGCAGCCCTTCAAATGCGGCCCCGACTACATCGATCCGGGCTACCATACACGCGCCGCCGGGCGCCCCTGCCACAACCTCGATTCCTGGATGCTCGACGACGCCCAAGTCGCCGCCGCCTTCGCCCGCGCCTGCCGCCGCGCCGACATCGCCATCGTCGAGGGCGTCATGGGATTGTTCGACGGCAGCGACTTCACCACCGAACGCGCCTCCGCCGCCCAGCTCGCCAAGCTCCTCGGCGCCCCCATCGCGCTGGTGCTCGACATCTCCGGCGCCGCCCGCAGCGCCGCAGCCACGGCCGCCGGCTTCGCCCGTTTCGACCCCGCCCTCCGCGTGGGCTGCTGCGTGCTCAACCTCGCCGGCGGCGAAACTCACGCCCGCGGCTGCGCCACCGCCATCGCGCAACTCGCCGGGCTGCCCACGCTCGGCTGGCTCCCGCGCGATCCCGCCCTGAGCGTGCCCGAGCGGCACCTCGGCCTCGCCACCGCCGGCGAGCAGGCCGGGCTCGACCGCCTCCTCGCCGCGCTCGCCGACGCCGTCGAACAACGCTTCGACCTCGACGCCCTCGTCGCGCTCGCCCACACCGCCTCCGGACCAGCCGAGCACGCGGAGCCTTCCCCCGAAACCGCCGCGCCGTCCGCCACCACCCCGCTGCTCGCCGTCGCCCGCGACGACGCCTTCTGCTTCCACTATCCCGAGAACCTCGATCTGCTCGCCGCCGCAGGCGCGCGCCTCGCGTTTTTCAGCCCGCTTGCCGGCGAACGTCCGCCCGCCGACGCCGCTGGCGTGTATCTGGGTGGTGGTTATCCCGAGCTCCATGCCGCCGCCCTCTCGGCCAACGCCGGCTTCCTCGCCGACCTCCGCGCGCTCCATGCCCGCGGCGCCCCGATCTTCGCCGAATGCGGCGGGTTCATGGTCCTGGCCGAGACGCTCGTCGGCCTCGACGGCCGCCACTGGCCGCTCGCCGGGCTCGTGCCCGGCACCGTGCGCATGACCCCGCAGCTTGTCGCACTTGGCTACCGCCACGCCACCGCCCAGTCCGACAACCTCCTCGCCGCCGCCGGCGCGACGCTCCGGGGCCACGAGTTCCACTACAGCGTGTGGGAGCCGCCGGTCGGGCTCGCCCCGGCGTGGATGCTCCGTGGCACCGCGCCGGATTCGCCGGCCCACCCCGGCGGCTTCGCCGAAGGGAACCTGCTCGCCAGCTACCTGCACATCCACTTCGGGCAAGACCCCGCGCTGGCCGCCCGTTTCGTGCGCCGCCTGCACGCGCACTGATCCTGAAGTCCCCTCGCGCCGTTGGAATTCCGCCGCCCACGGAACCGGCATCGACTCCGCGCAGTCCCAAGCCAAACTCCCGCCCGTGCCCGGCCTCCGCACACTCGCCGCCTGTCTCGCCTCGCTCGCCTGCGCCCTCGCGCTGCGCGCCGGCGATCCCGCGCCCGCAGCCGACGCGCCTTCGCCCGTGGCGCAGGCGTCCCTGCCTGCGATCCCCGATCCCGCCGGCACGGAGGCCGGCGCCACACCGTCCGCCACCGCTTCCCTCGCCGCAGCCTCCTCCGTCCCGAAACCCGAAACCCGAAACCCGAAACCTACGGCGCCGGCCGCGGGCGCCGACACCGCTGCCACGCTCATCGACGGCATCCTCGACAACGGCCGCGCCTGGCTGGAGGAGAACTTCGAGACCGAGGAGCTCGAGCCGCTCACTCCCGAGCAGATCCACCAGCTCGCCGCCCGCCTCCAGCCCGTCGCCGACGCGCTGGCCATCGGCAGCATCGAGGACTTCGCCGCGCTGCGCCCGCAGGCCGCCGAGCTGCTCGCCTGGCTGCGTACCCAGGAATGGGGTACGCCCTACGCCGACTGGCTCGCCCCGCGCATGGACTACCTCGACCTCGCCGCCGAGGCCGTCGAGACCTCCCGCCGCCAATGGGACGCCGAACAGCAGCGTCTGCGCAACCTGCCGCCACCCGACCCGTCGCGCCCGCCCGCCGAGCGCCCACGCCCCACGCTCCGCTTCGAGATCGTGCGCGACCGCGTCTACCGCACGGCCTTGAGCAACAGCACCTGGAAACGCCGCATCGCCGAGCGCACCCCGCCGCCGCGCGCCGCCGAGCTCGCGCCCCAGCTCAAGGAGGTCTTCCGCGCCGAGGGCGTCGCCCCCGAGTGGATCTGGCTCGCCGAGGTCGAATCCTCCTTCGACCCCGAGGCGCAGAGTCCCTCCGGCGCGCGCGGCCTCTTCCAGTTCATGCCCGCCACCGCGAAGCGTTTCGGCCTGAGCACCTTCCCCTTCGACGAGCGCACCCACCCGCAGAAGAGCGCCCGCGCCGCCGCCCAGTACCTCCGCTACCTGCACATCCGTTTCGGCGACTGGCCGCTCGCCCTCGCCGCCTACAACGCCGGCGAAGGCCGCATCTCCCGCGCCCTCGAGAACGCCAAACGCCGCAGCTTCGACGAGATCGCCGACCGCCTCTCCGCCGAGACACGTTTCTACGTGCCCAAGGTCCTCGCCACCGTCGCCGCCCGCGAAAACGTCGACCCCTTCTCACTCCCGGCGCCGAGCAAGCCGCTCGCCTCCCTCGCGGCACCCCCGGCCCTGGCCTCCGCCCGCTGATCGGAGCCGCGACGCTGGTGCGACGTCCTCGCTTCCTGGAGCGGCCGCGCCCAGCCTCTCCCCGCCAGATCCGGATTCGCATCCACCGCCGGTTCGTCCAATTTGTCCGGTCCTTCCGATCGATTCTGCACGTCGCCATCATCCCTTTTCATATCATGCAAGCCGCCATCGCCGCCCAACTTCGTCGCCGCCGTCGCCCCCTGCTCTGGTTCGCCGGCCTCTTTGCCACCTACCTGCTTGCCGGCTTCTTCCTCGCCCCCGTCATCCTCAAGAGCCAGCTCGTCAAGCGCGGCTCCGCCGCTCTCGGCCGCCCCGTCGCCATCCGTCAGGTACGCGTCAACCCGCTCGCCTTCTCCGTCACCATCCGCGACCTGAGCATCACCGACCGCGACGGCGCCGAGCTCGTCGGCTGGGATGAGTTCTACGCCAACTTCCAGGCCTCCTCGCTCTTCCGCTGGACGTGGTACTTCGACACCGTCCGCTTCACCCATCCGCGCGGCCGCCTCCTCGTCGCCCCCGATGGCAAGCTCAACATCGCCGACCTCCTCCCCGCCGCTTCCGCCACACCGGCCGCCGCCACCCCGCCCAGCCGCCCGCCCGCCATCGGCCTGGCCCGCTTCCTCGTCGAAGGCGGCGAATTCACCTTCATCGACCGCTCCCGCAGCGCGCCCTTCGAGACCCATTTCGGCCCCACCTCCTTCGTCCTGCGCAATTTCACCACCCGCCCGCAGCGCGCCGGCGCTTACACCTTCGAGGCCGCCACCGAGGCCGGTGAACGCTTCGCCTGGCAGGGCAGCCTCACCTTCGACCCCCTCGGCTCCGCCGGCCGCGGCGCCCACACCGATCTCAGCCTGCCCAAGTACGCCGCCTTCCACCGCGACCTCCACCAGCTCGACCTCCTCTCCGGCCGCCTCGGCGTCGAACTCGACTACGAGCTCGACCTCACCGGCGCCGCCCCCACCGCCCGCCTGCGCAACGGCCGCGTGGCCGTCGCCGACCTCAAGCTCGCCGCCCGCGGCACCACCGCCCCGCTGGCCGCCATCCCCCTCGTCGAACTCACCGGCCTCGCCGCCGACACCGCCAAGCAGGAGGCCTCCATCGCCACCATCCTGATCCGCGGCGCCGAGCTCTCCGCCCCCCGCCGCGCCGACGGCACCCTCGACTGGCACGCCCGCCTCCACCCCGCCCCCCCGGCCAGTGCGGCTGAACCTGGATTTCGCGCTGGG
>CAZXHR010000235.1:0-5335 GCA_964640465.1 uncultured Opitutaceae bacterium | reverse complement strand
CAGATGCGGGCGTCGAGGCGCTCGAAGTTGGCGAGGACCTTCTGGGGGTTGGTGCAGACGTCCTCGGGGAAGATGTACTCATTCATGGGGCGGCGCGGGGAGGCGTGGACGAAGAGGACGTCGCCTTCCTGGTGGCGCACGGGGAGCTGGCCGAGGAAGCGCCAGCGGGCGGCGCCGAGCGCGGGCTCGGGCTCGGTGGCGAGGATCTGGCGGGTCATGATGGCCGCGCCGATACTGTGCTTCCACTGGTCCTTCCAGTTCACGGTTGGCCAGTTTTGGTGGAGCTTCTCGAGTTCCTCGATGACGGGGGTGGCAGTGGCCAGCTCGCGGATCTGGCGCAGGCCGAGGAAGAAGACGGCTTCCTCGATGTTGTTCACCTTGGTGGCGAGGCCGAAGTAGACGGAGTTGACCAGCCGCAACAGGCGCGCAGTGAGTGAGGGGTCGCGACGGATGATCTCGGCGATCTGGGAGTTGAGACCTTGCTCGGAGTTGACCAGCTCGGTGAGCGCGCGGTTGATGCTCTTGAGGGAGGCGAGCTTGGGGCACCCCTCGATGCGCCGATCGATCTCCTCGTCGGTGAAGCGGCGGCCGGGCGGTGCAGTGATGGCGGACATGGCGTGAGAAAAATGGGACGGGAAACGTGGTGCGTTACCGCATTGGAACCGTCGCTAGGGCTATCGGTTGACGCGGGCGGATTCTTAAGGGGGAAACGAGGGCTGCGGACGGGGTGTTCCCCCTGTGCCGTACGTGGGGTTTAGTTTTGCCAAAAACGACCGATGGTGACGGCATCCACGTGCACCCGATGCCCCCCCGCTTCTCATTTACCCAACGTCCTGGTGCTGGCGCAGGCCGGTTGGCGCTGTTGCTCGGCGTCGCGCTTGCGCTCGGATTGGCGTGTGGCTGCCAGCATGCCCCGAAGGTATCGGTCGATTGGAGAGGCGGTCCATTCTTCAAACCGACGAATTTCGTCGGAGCGGCGCTGATGCCGGGCGATGTGCGCCGCGTGGCCGTGCTGCCCTTGTCCGTGGCCGAGGGGGTGCCGACCGACAGCGTGACCGCACTGGAAGCGGCTGTGCATGCCGCGTTGCTGCGCGAGGGGCGCTTCGAGATCGTGCCGGTCGGAGCGGAGTTTATGCGCGCGGTAGCCGGGAAACCGGCAGTGGCCTCCTACGAAATCCTGCCTCCTGCACTGTTCGAACGGCTGGCGCGTGAGCAGGGCGCGGATGCTGTGCTCTTTGTCGATGTCACCCTTTACCGCCCCTATGCGCCTTTGGAGCTGGGGGTGCGGGCGAAGCTGGCGCGGTGCGACGAGTTGCGGACGATCCTGTGGTCGTTCGATACGCTTTTCGACGCGCGCGATCCGGCGGTCGCGAACTCGGCCCGGCGCCACGCCTCCGGCGGCCGAGAAGCCATAGTCGATGCCGGCCCGTCGGCGTTGCAGAGCCCGAGCCGCTTCGCGGCATATGTTTTCGCGGACACGTTTGCGACCCTGCCCAATCGTCCCGCTCCACCGCCTCCGCCTCCAAAATCTAAAGTTCCGCGCCAACGCGCCGATTAATCCCGCAGCAGTTCCTCCGTCGAACTCACTTCCCCCATGATCAATTCAACCAACCGCACAGGCTCGACTCCCAGTATCGGCGGCATCCCTATCGGGGTTCCTCGCTCTGCTCCGCGTGCAGCCGAGGACACGGATCGCTTCAGTACCGAGTCGCTCAATCGTCTGCGCGAGGCGCTCGATGCGCAGCCGACGGTCCGTTCCGAAGTCGTCGAGCTCGGCCGCTCCCTTGCCTCCGATCCCGCCTATCCCTCGGAGCCGATCGTGCGCAAACTCGCCGAGTTGCTGGTCAACCAGACCGACGACAGCGACGGCGATGAGCCCGAGACCGCGTGATCCCCGCTCAGTCCATTTTCACAATGCCCGGTAGCCGAAGTGCTACCGGGTTTTTTGTTGGGCGCGTCTAGCGGTGGACACCTGCTGGGCCGCGAAATCAGAGCTGAGACGGAAGGTGTCAGCCTGCGCATGGAGCTGGGCGTGGCTCGGGTCCCGAGCGGGCGGTGCAGAAAGGGCGTCGTCCTGCTTGGCAGGAGGCGACGCCCTCTTTGCGATCTGTGGCAGAGGGCTGAACGCCTGTGCTGTCCGCCCGTGTGGTCTTCTATGTGGTGGCGTTATGCCAGCTCGACGTGCGGATCGGTGTCCGCGTCGTAGTCGATCCCGGCGGCGCCGAAGCCGAAGAGTTTCAGGAAGTCGGAGCGGTAGCCTTCGATGTCGGTGAGCTCGGCGAGGTTGGCGGTGTTCACCAAGGGCCAGATGCGGGATACCTCGGCCTGGATCTCGGGGCGCATTTCCCAGTCGTCGATGCGGACGCGGCCGGCATCGTCGAAGGTGAGGGCGTTGCCGCCGTACATCTGCGTGCGATAGAGGCGGTCGATCTGCTCGATGCAGTCCTCGTGGAGGCCGCGGGCCTTCATGATCTTGTAGAGGACCGAGATGTAGAGCGGGACGACGGGGATGGCGGAGCTAGCCTGGGTGACAAGGGCTTTGTTTACGGAGACGAAGGCGCGGCCGTAGCCGTTGAGGCGCATGGTGGTGTTGATGCGCTTGGCGGCGGCATCGAGGTCGTTCTTGGCCATGCCGATGGTGCCGTTCTTGTAGATGGGCCAGGTGACCTCGGGCCCGATGTACGAGTAGGCCATGGTCGAGGCGCCGGGGGCGATGAGCTTGGCCTCGTCGAGGGCGTTGATCCACAGCTCCCAATCTTCGCCTCCCATGACGGCGACGGTGTCGGCGATCTCGGCCTCGGTGGCCGGCTCGATGGTGATGTCGCTGACGACGCCGGTCTCGGTGTCGACGGTCTTGTTGGTGTAGGGGGCGCCGACGGGCTTCAGGCAGGACTTGTGGACGACGCCGGTGCGCGGGTGGGTGCGGCGCGGGGAGGCGAGGGAGTAGACGATGAGGTCGACGGGGCCGAGGTCGCGTTTGAGGGCCTCGATGGTCTGGCGCTTGATGTCGTCGGAGAAGGCGTCGCCGTTGAGGCTCTTGGCGTAGAGGCCAGCCTTGTGGGCGGCGGCGTGGATGGCGGCGGTGTTGTACCAGCCGGCGGTGGCGGTGCGGTCGGGCTCGGAGGGGCGGTCGAAGAAGACGCCGAAGGTGGCGGCACCGGAGCCGAAGGCGGCGGCGATGCGGGAGGCGCGGCCGTAGCCGGTGGATGCTCCGATCACCAGGACCTTCTTGGGTCCGCTGGCGATGGGACCGCGGTGTAGCACGGTGTCGATCTGCGCCTGGACGTGGGCTGCACAGCCCTGGGGGTGGGCTGTGATACAAACGAAACCTCGAGTCTTCGGACGGATAATCATCGTAAAGGCGAGGGAGGTTCCGGCCGGGGGGCGGTCAGGCAAGAGGTAAACTGTCGCTTCTCGGTACGGAAAACGGCCGGGCGGCGGCTGAGGCTGGGGCCAAACGAAGACATCCACGCCGATCTTGGCTTCGTCAATATCGCACAAGTTACTGTGCCGGAAGTGGTAAGGTCGTATCGGAATCTAGATCAACCAGAGGCCGAGCGTCCCCAGCACAAGCAGGATCGCAAGGATGAGAAGGATTTGGCGCTCCTGCTTGGTGACGCGGAAGGGCATGGTGGAGACTCGCGTGGCAGGCCGGCGATGCTCTATGCCGTGGGGGCGGCGGCCGGTTGCGGGGAGGCGCGGAGTTTTCGCGGAAGGGTAAGCTCCATGCCCTCGGTAGCGGCGTCGATCTGCATTTTGCTTCCCTCGGCGGCAGCGAGGGAACGAGCGGCGGCGACGAGGCGGTCGATGGTGGCGTCGTCGTGGGTGGGATCGTGGTGGAAGAGCAGCAGGTGTTTCACGTCGGCCTGGATGGCGATGCGGACGGTGTCGTCGATGCAGCTATGGCCCCACCCGATGCGTTGCTCGTACTCCTCGGCGGTGTATTGGGCGTCGCAGATGAAGAGCTCGGCGCCTTTGGCAAACTCGGCGATGAGCTGGTTCTTGTAGGTGTTGAAGTCCTCGGCATTGCCCTCGGTTGCATTTCCCGGCCGCGGGGGGCGGGGGCGGTTGAAGGGCATGATCTCGGTATCCGGCATGAAAACCACGCCACCGCCTGGCGTGCAGAGCCGGTAGCCAAGGGTGACGCCGGGATGATTGGTGAAGAGGGCCTGCACCGGGACGCGGCCGGCGCGGAACTCGAGATCGTGGAGCTCACGTACGGCGATGCTCGCCGCGAGCTGGTCCATGCCGATGGGAAAGACGGCGCTGTCCATCTGCGCGGAGAGGGTCTTGAGGAGGCTTTGCTTCGCGCCTTCGTAGCCGAGAACATCGATGCGGTTGCCCTGGTCGTGGGCGGGGCCGAAGAAGGGCAGCCCTTGGATGTGGTCCCAGTGGGTGTGGGTGAGGAGAATGTGGACGGTGAGCGGCCTGCCGGCGAATTCGCGGCGGAGCTGCAGCCCCAAGGGACGGATACCGGTGCCGGCATCGAGCACGACAATATCCTGACCGACGCGGACTTCGACGCAGGTGGTGTTGCCGCCGTAGCGGACGGTGTCGGGCCCGGGGGTGGCGATGGAGCCGCGCACGCCCCAGAAGCGCACGAGGGCGGAGTCGGCTGGCGGGGTGCCGTTGCTGGCGGCAGCAGGCTCGGCGGGGAGCGGAATCGCGGAGAGGATGGCGGCTATCTGCTTGGGGCTGACGGGCTTGATGAGGACGTGGTTGGCGCCTGCTTCGAGTGCGCTGCGGCGATCGGAAGGGAAGCTGCTCCCGGTGGTGACGATGATCGTGACATCGCCGAGCGTGTCGCGCCGGGCGCGGATGGCGCGGCAGACGTTGAAACCGGTGGTGCCTGGCATGAGCAAGTCGCAGAGGACCGCGGCCGGGCGGTGGGCGGAGATGAGCGCGAGCCCGTCGTCGCCGTTGTCGGCCTCCAAGACGCGCCAGCCGAGCGCATCCAGGTGGCGGACCAACATTTCGCGGATGATCGGTTCGTCTTCGATGACGACGATGGTTTTCATCGCAGGGGGTGGATCGGAGAGGCGATAGGGCTGAACGTATGGGCGGCGGCGATCCAAGGGAGAATGTGGCCCGCGGCGAGTCCCATGTGGTGGATATTCGCGGCGCACCGGCAGCGAGGCAAGCGCGCGGTGGCGTGCGGGCTGGAAAACCGCTGTGTGGGCCGTAGTCGCTGAGCTTCGGCTACGTGGCGGTGCCGTGTGGGGCCGCGGTTGCTCTTTGCTCACCCACCTCGGTCAACTACTAAGAAACCGGAAGCGCCCCCACCCCGATCCTCACGAAGGATTGAGCTTGGCTCGGGATGATGGAGAGAGGCGCT
>CAZXHR010000234.1:0-5351 GCA_964640465.1 uncultured Opitutaceae bacterium | reverse complement strand
ACAAGGACGGCCTGATCAACTTCTCCCAGGCCGTGCACCGCTACGCCAAGGAGCATGGCGTGCCCCATATCTGGAACGTCGACGACCATAACCACGACCCGAACACCTGGGCGAGCAACCTCTACCACTTCTCCCAGCGCCTCTTCCGCTGAGCCGCGGCCGTTGCTCCTGACTTTCGCCATGTCCGAATCGCCGCCGCTTCTGGTCCGCTCTCGCCTTCTGGGTTCCGCTCTGGTCGTCGCGGCGGCGGCGTTT
This sequence comes from uncultured Opitutaceae bacterium, assembly GCA_964640465.1. GTDB lineage: Bacteria > Verrucomicrobiota > Verrucomicrobiia > Opitutales > Opitutaceae > CAJCBL01. The sequence goes on along the minus strand of CAZXHR010000234.1, from coordinate 5,096 downwards.
CTGTCAACCGTGGTGATTGCCGCCCCAAGTCTGGGACTCACGACCGAATTGGTTTCCGAGACGGAGGCGTCTCCCGACGCCTTCCCTCTCGCGACGCCTTCCGGTCTGTCACCTATCTGGTACGACGCGGCTGATTGGTCCGGCGTTGTGCGCGCGGTCGGCGATTTGCAGGCCGATGTCGAACGTGTCACCACGCGCAGACCGGTTGTCTCGACCGAGCGCACGGGCGCACCGGCGGTGGTCATTGTCGGCACCGTGGGTCGAAGCGCCGCCATCGATGCTCTCGTCGCGGCCGGCAAGCTCGACACGAGCGACCTGCGCGGGAAGTGGGAGAGCTTCGTCATCACGACCGTCGAGCAGCCGTTGCCCGACGTGGCGCGCGCGCTGGTCATAGCCGGCAGCGACAAGCGCGGCACGATCTACGGCATCTACGAACTCTCCGAGCAGCTCGGCGTGTCGCCCTGGTACTGGTGGGCCGATGTGCCGCCGCGGAAACTCAGCGCGGCCTACGTGCGGCCCGGCCGCTACGCCTCGGGCGAGCCGGTCGTGCGCTACCGCGGCATCTTCCTCAACGACGAGGCGCCGTGCCTGACCGGTTGGGCCGCCGAGAAGTTCGGCGGGCTCAACTCGAAGTTTTACACGAAGGTCTTCGAGTTGTTGCTACGCCTGCGCGCGAACTACCTCTGGCCCGCGATGTGGGACAACGCCTTCAACGAGGACGACCCGCTCAATCCCCGGTTGGCCGACGAGTACGGCATCGTCATGGGCACCTCGCACCATGAGCCGATGATGCGTGCCCACAAGGAGTGGACCAAGCGCCGCGAACAGTACGGCAACGGCAAGTGGAACTACGCCACCAACTCCGAGGCGCTGCAGCGTTTCTTCCGCGAGGGCATCGCCCGCAACAAGAGCTACGAGAACCTCGTCACCGTCGGCATGCGCGGCGATGGCGACACCGGCATGGTCAGCACCGGCAGCATCCAGTCCGACATCCGCCAACTCGAACAGATATTCACCGACCAGCGCCGCATCCTCGCCGAGGAAATGAAGGTCGATCCGGCGACAGTGCCTCAGCTCTGGGCGCTCTTCACCGAAGTGCAGATGTTCTACGAGGCCGGGCTTCGCCCGCCGGACGACGTCACGCTGCTCTGGACCGACGACAACACCGGCAACCTCCGCCGTCTCCCCACGCCCGAGGAGCGCAAGCGCAGCGGCGGAGCGGGCATCTACTACCACTTCGACATGCACGGCGGTCCGTACGCCTACCAGTGGATCAACACCAACCCGCTGCCGAAGATCGCCGAGCAGATGACCCTCGCCGCCGAATACGGCGCGACTCGCATCTGGATCGTCAACGTCGGCGACCTCAAGCCGCTGGAGCTGCCGATCGAGTTCTTCCTGCGCATGGCCTGGAATCCTGCGGCGTACACCGGCGACCAGGTCGCCGCCTATACCCGCCGCTGGGCCGAGCGCGATTTCGGCCCGGAGCATGCCGACGAGATCGCCGCCATCGTCGCGCTCTACACGAAGTACAACGGCTGGCGGAAGCCCGAGCTGATCAAGCCGGAGACCTTCAGTCTCCTGCACTACAACGAGGCGGAGCGCGTCGAGGCGGCCTGGAGCGACGTCGCCGAGCGCGCCGAGAAGCTCTACGCGATCCTGCCGGCGGAACAGCGCGATGCGTTCTTTCAGCTGGTGCTCCACCCCGCGAAGGCATCGGCCATCGTTGCCGCGATGAACATCGCCGCCGGTCGCAACCACCTTTTCGCCAAACAGGGCCGCTCGAGCACCAACACTGCCGCGGAGCGGGTGCGCGATCTCTTCCGACAGGACCGGGAGCTGACCGACGCCTACAACCATCAGATTGCGGGCGGGAAGTGGAACCACCTCATGGACCAGACTCATCTCGGTCAGTTCGACTGGGAGCCGCCGGTGGTCGACTTGATGCCCCCCGTCGTGGAAGTGGCTCCGACGAATGAAGCACGCCTGGGCGTGTCGATCGAGGGCAGTCCGTTCACGTGGCCGGACCATTACGCGGGCCCCGTGTTGCCGGTCTTCGACTCCTTCCAACCGCATCGTTCCTACATCGAGGTGTTCCCCATTGGAACCCAGCCAATCGAATACACGGTCACCGCCACCCAGCCTTGGATTGTGCTGGAGGCGCAGCAAAGCCCCGGGCCCGATCGGCGCTACTGGGTTTCGATCGACTGGGCGAAGGCCCCGGACGGTGCCTCAACCGGGGAGATTCTCGTCAAAGGCTCCCGGACGGTGGCGGTGAAGGTGCCGGCGATGAAGGCCACGCCGGCGCAGCACGCGGCGGCGCAGGGCCGTTTCGCCAGCCTCACTGGCCCGATCGCTTTCCCGGCAACCGCCGCGACGAAACAGACCGAAGTTGCCAGCGTGCGCTGGGTGGCACTGCCCGACTACGGACGCGGCGAAGCGGCGATGACGATCCATCCGGTCACCGCCGCGAGCGTGTTGCCCCCGGCATCGGCACCGACCCTCGAATACACGGTCTACCTTCCGCGGGCCGGCACCTACACGCTCACCCTCGTGCTCGGGCCGGTGATGGATTTCGTACCGGATCGCGGCCTCCGCATCGCCGTCTCGTTCGACGACGCTGCGCCGCAGGTGCTCGACCTCTTCGCCAACCGCGCCGACGGCACCTTTCTCGGCCACACGTGGGACCGGGCCTCCCGTGACAACGCGCGCTTCCTGCGCTCGACCCATGTGGTTGCCGCGCCCGGTCCGCACGTGCTCAAGCTCGCGATGGTCGATCCAGGCGTGGTTGTGCAGTCGATCATCGTCGGCGACGAGCCCCCTCACGACAGCTACTTCGGTCCGCCGGAGGCCCACCCGGTGGAGTGATTCTAGCCCCGCCGATCCCCGCCCAACGTTGTTCCCCCCATGAACCGAAAATTCACGCAACGTTCCGCCCTCACGCTCGCCGGATTGCTGGCGTGCGGCGCAACACTCCACTCGGCCACCGGTCTCGATTCGCTCGGTCAGCTCCAGACCGTCGCCCCTGCGCCGGCTGACACCTTCGCCTTCGTCCGCCTCGACCACGGCGTGCAACTCCGCGTCGCCGGCCTCACGAAGAACGTCCTCTTCTACGGCTCCGGCATCGTGCGCGTGAACGCCAACCCCGGCGCGAGCCACTGGGAACACCCGAGCCTCGCCGTCGTGGCACAGCCGGCTGCCGTGGTCTTCACCGTGGAGGAGTCGGCCGACGCGCTCACCGTCGCCACGGAGCGGTTGCGCGTTGTCGCCGACAAGAAGACCGGCGCGCTCACCTTCTTCGGCGCCGACAGCCGCGTGCTCACCCGTGAGCGCACCGACCAGCCGTACGCGATCAATCCGGTGACGATCTCCGGCGCACCGAGCTACGAGGTGAGTCAGACGTTCACCCTCGCGCCCGACGAATCGCTCTACGGCCTCGGCCAGTACAACGAGCCGTACATGGACTACCGCGGCAAAGAGGTGCTGCTCGTCCAGACCAACATCGGCATCGTCGTCCCGTTCCTCGTCTCCACGCACCGGTACGGCATCCTCTGGGACATCTACTCGAAGATGACCTTCAAGGACGACGCCACCGGCGCCACGCTCTGGGCCGAGAGCGCGCCCGGCGGCATCGACTACTACTTCGTCGCCGGCAGCACGATGGACGGCGTCATCGCCGGCTACCGCACGCTCACCGGCGCGGCGCCCATGTTCCCGAAGCAGGCGTTCGGCCTCTTCATGAGCAAGGAGCGCTACAAGACCCAGGACCGCCTCGTCGAGGTCGTGCGCAACTTCCGCGCCGCCGGCTTCCCCTTGGACTACATCGTCCAGGACTGGCAGTACTGGGGCGGAGACAAGGACGGCACCTGGAGCGGCATGATCTGGAACCCGGAGCGTTTCCCCAATCCGGCCGCGCTCACGAAGACGCTGCACGACGAGCTCCACGTGAAGCTCATGAATTCGATCTGGCCCTCCGTCGGCAACGACACCGCGCTCGCGCACGAGCTCGACTCCAAGGGCCTGCGCTTCGCGCCGCTGCACTGGATCTCCAAGCAGGCGCGCGTGTACGACGCCTTCAGCCCGGAGGGTAGGGCGATCTACTTCAAATACATCAAGAGCGGCCTGCTCGACGTCGGCGTCGACGCCCTCTGGATGGACGGCACCGAGGTCGAGGTCGGCGGCGCCTGCCACGATCCGATCGAGGTCGAGCGCGACATCAAGGGCCTCGGCCGCAACGCGCTCGGCGACTTCACGCGTTACCTCAACCCGTACACCCTCGTGACTACGAAAGGCACCTACGAGGGCCAGCGCGCCACGAGCGACAAACGCGTCTTCACGCTCACCCGCTCCGCCTGGGCCGGCCAGCAGCGCTACGCCGCGCTCCCGTGGTCGGGCGACACCTCTTCGAGCTGGGCCACGTTCCGCGCCCAGATCTCCGGCGGCATCAACGTCGCCATGGCCGGCCTGCCGTACTGGACACAGGACACTGGCGGTTTCTTCGTCCATTTTCCGCAGGGCGAGAAGAACCCCGAGTACCAGGAGCTCTTCGCCCGCTGGAACCAGTTCGCGATCTTCAACCCGATCTACCGCATCCACGGCGCGGACATCGAGCGCGAGCCCTACCTCTTCAAGACCCTTGCGCCCGAGATCTACGACTCGCTCCTCGGCGCCGCGCAGCTGCGCTACCGCCTGCTGCCCTACATCTACTCGCTCGCCTGGCAGAGCACGGCGAACGCCTACACGATGATGCGCGGGCTCCCGCTGGACTTCCCGGACGACCCGAAGGTCCGCCAGACCGACGACGCCTTCCTGTTCGGCCCGGCGTTCCTTGTGCATCCCGTCACCCGCGCGATGTACCACCTGAGCGATCCGCCGCCGGCGACGATCCCCGCCGCGGTGCTCCGCACTCCCGACGGCCAGCCCGGCCTCGCGGTGCAGTATTTCGCCGGCGTTGACTTCGACAAACCCGCCGGCAAGACCATCGACACCAACCTCGAACACGCCTGGCCCGGCCCGCCGCTCGCCAACCCGCCGCCCGGCCTCGACGGCTTCGACAACTTCTCCGCCCGCTGGGAAGGCACGCTCACCGCGCCCGA
>CAZXHR010000233.1:0-5419 GCA_964640465.1 uncultured Opitutaceae bacterium | reverse complement strand
CCACTCCCGCACCGACCTCACCAAGCGGTTCAAGCACGCCAAGAACGGCATCCTCTTCGGCACCGACAGCTTCTGGACCGGCGTCGACGTCCCCGGCAACGCCCTCTCGCAGGTCATCGTCACGCGCCTGCCGTTCGACGTTCCCTCGCACCCCATCGCCGAGGCCCGCGCCGAGTGGGTGCGCGACAAGGGCGGCAACCCCTTCGCCGAACTCACGCTGCCCGAGGCGCTGGTGAAATTCCGCCAGGGCATCGGCCGCCTCATCCGCACCAAGACAGACCGCGGCCTCGTCACCATCCTCGACGCCCGCGTGCTCACGAAAACGTACGGCCGCCTCTTCATCGATTGCTTGCCCAAGCGCGAGTTCGAGCGCCTCACCAAGCCCACCCGCGAGCAGGTCTTCCGCCCCTTCGCCCCGTAGGCCGCGCCTTCGGCGCCGCCCAACCCGTCGTCGCCCCGCGCTTGCGGTAGGGGCGCTGTCTTGCCGCGCCCGGTTCCGCTTCCCCGTAGCGTCGCTCGTGAGAGCGACGATCTCCGCTCCGTCCACCGCCCCGGCCCGTTCCACGAGCTTCCTGCTCGCCGGACCTGCTCTGAAACTTGGCGACGATTTCGCCCGACACCCGACCGGCACCGACCACATCGTCCCGGAGGTGATCAGTCACAGGACACTTCCAATGCTTCACCATTGGCGTCGCCCATCGGTGGTTTAGCAATTCGGTCCTTGGCGCCTGGCCTACGAGTCCAAGTCGGCCCGCCTCGGTCCGGGTCAACGACACGCCTTGGGAGCAAGCACGTCCACCCGCCGGCCTCGCGGTCGCTCATTTCATTCGCTTCGCCGTGTCGTCCTCGTAGGGCACCTCGTTGAACTCGGCCCAGTCGATCACGAACTGCTTCGCGCGCTCTTCGCGGAAGCGATACCAGGCGTCGAGCAAGTCATGCCGCTCCGCGGTGTCCTTGAAGTACCGGAACGCACCCTTGCCCTTGATCGCCCGCCACAGCTCGTCGGCCACGCTCTCGTTATCCACGGTTCCGATGAAGCGCTCCATCTGCCGGTACTCGTGGAACTCGAATGCATCCGGCGGAGCGATGAAGCGCCCGCCGTCGTCCTCCACCATCGCACGAGCCAGCACGGCTTCCGCGTCGGCCGGATCGAGCCCGTCTTCGTCGCCCTCCTCGATCGCCGAATAGGTGCTGCGCTCGACCATAGCGACATTCCCCGTCTGTCGGTCGTAGCGGTAGATCCACTCCTCCGATTGCATCTCCAGCGAATCCATCAACTCGGTGAGCTTGGCCGTGGCATCCATGGTATGCCCAAGCATGGGCGCTCTCCCGAACGCCCGCAATAGCCTCGATTAACCAGAGCCAGCCCCCGACCAACGGGTACATCCTCCACCATTCCCGAAGCACGAGACCGTCGCTACCGTCGGCCACCCCGGGCCACGGCAGCGCTCTGCAAGCTGACCTTGATCAGATTCGCCTGCACGCGGCCGCGCCGCGCCAACAGGCACGCCAATGCTTCGCTGCAGCGCTCGCACAGAAAGTCGAAGAGTCGTGATACGCCGGATTTCACTTGTCCGCCGGTTCGTACCGGCATGGGAACCCATCGACCTGCGGCTCGCCGACTTGAGCGCTCGGGCATCATAAGCCGCAAACCAGAGGTTTTTCCGGGCCCGCCGCGCGTGCGCCGCCGTCTTCAGCGCACCGCACCGCGACGCACGCCGCAGCGGTGTTTGCGCGGGCAGGCGTTTCGCTCGCCCCCACACCGACTGTGGGCCGCCGCCGCTGCGCACGGCCCACGCACATGCCGCCCAAACGTCTACTCGCCGCCGGTAAGGTACTTCACGATATGGCGGTCTAGCTCCGCCAGGGAGCCGGCACAGGTTGCCGAGGCAATCCGGTCGATCATCTCCGCGCACCACGCCTCTTCCTCGACCTGCTCGTTGATGAACCAGTGCATGAACACCTGGGCCGGATAGTCCTTGGCGGCGAGCGCGGCTTCGAACACCGCGTTGATGCCCTTCGTGTTGATCTGCTCCATCGCTTGGGCGTGCTCGGCAACAGCGGCGAGCGAGTCGAATTCCTGCTTCGGCTGCGGCACGGCGGCGAGCACCGGCGTCACGCCGCGGTCGATCAGGTGCTCGATCATCTTCTCGGCGTGGGCGCGCTCCTCGCCGGCCTGTTTCTCGAAAAACTCGGCGAAGCCGCCCAGGTTGCGCACCTCGCACCAGAGCGCAAGCGCCTCATAGGCGTGGGCGGCGGCGAACTCGTGGTTGAACTGCCGCTGGAGCTCGGCGGCGACGACGGCGGGGATCGTGGATGTTGGCATAGGTTGGTTGGGTTGAAGGGTGAATACCGGCGGTTCGCCCGATCGTATCTGCCACCCGGAAGTTCGCAAACGGCGCAGCTGCGAAGCCACTCCTAACCCACGCCCCCCGTTTTCCCGCAGCCCCGCAGGCTGCGAAAAGCCCGCGAACCTGCCACCGCCGCCCGCATTGTCCCCCAGAAACCCCTTGGCGCGGACTCGCGCACGCTCCTACACTCCTCGTTTTCCGATGAGCGCCACCGCGCCCGACACCACCATCGAAGTCAGCCAGCTCGTCAAAGCCTACGCCGGCGTCACCGCCGTCAACGGCATCTCGTTCACCGTGCGCCGCGGCGAGGTGATCGGCTTCCTCGGCCCCAACGGCGCCGGCAAGAGCACGACGATGCGCATCCTCACCGGCTTCCTGCCGGCCACCTCCGGCTACGTGAGCGTGTGCGGCATCCCCGTCGCCAGCCGCCCCGAGGATGTCAAACGCCACATCGGCTACATGCCGGAGAACAACCCGTTGCCCGAGGACGTGCGCGTCTCCGAGTACCTCGCCTTCCGCGGCAAACTCAAGGAGCTCTCCGGCAAACGCCTCCGCACCCGCATCGACACCGTCGTCGAGCTCTGCGACCTCAAACGCATCCGCCACCGCATCATCGGCAAGCTCTCCAAAGGCATGCGCCAGCGCGTCGGCATCGCCGAGGCCATCCTCGCCGAACCCGATGTGCTCATCATGGACGAGCCCACCATCGGCCTCGATCCCCATCAGATCGTCATGATCCGCGACCTCATCGTCGGCCTGCGCGGCCGCATGAGCGTGATCATCTCCAGTCACATCCTTCCCGAGATCGAGGCGACCTGCGACCGCGTCATCATCATCAATCAGGGCCGCGTCGTCGCCACCGGCACGCCCGACGCCCTCCGCGCCGAGTTCCTCGGCCGCGTGAACTACCGCATCGAGGTCGCCGGCGAGATCGCCGCCCTCCGCACCGCCCTTGCGACCATCCGCCCCGACCTCGCCCTCGACACCATCGAGAGCGCCGACACCGCCGGCTTCGCCGCCTACGAGGTGTCCTGTCCCGATACCAGCGATCTCGGCGAACCGCTCGTGCGCGCCCTCGCCACCGCGCCCGGCCTACGCCTGCGCGCCTGCTCCCGCACCGAGGCCACTCTCGAACACGTATTCCTCGCCGCCACCCGCCGCTCCTGGGACGCCACCCTCGACGACAAGAAACCCGGCGCCAAGACCTGAGCCGCCTCCGCGGCACCATCCCGCGCCCACCGGCCGTCCTCCACACCGCGCGCCGCCCTGCCGCTCCCAACCTTCCACTTTCGTCCTCACTCCGCCTTTTCCACCGCTTCCCGCCGTGCGTCACTTCTTCACCCTCTTCTGGCACGAGGTCCGGATGCTCTTCCTGAGCCCGAGCACCTACGTAGCCGCCGTCGTCTTTCTCGGGTTCATGGGGTTCATCTTCATGCGCATCCTTGAGGACTATGCCGGCACCCCGCAGGACACCTCGCCCGCCATCGCCTTCTTCGGCCTGTTCTTTCTGCCCGTCTGGGTCATGGTCCCGTTGCTCACGATGAAGAGCCTCGCGGAGGAGCGTCGTTCCGGGACTTTGGAGACGCTTCTCACCTCGCCCGTCAACTCCGCCGAGGTCGTCCTCGCCAAGTTCTCCGCCGCCTACGTGCTCTACCTGCTCCAGTGGCTCTCGACCCTGGGCTTCGTTTTCGTCCTCTACCGCTTCGCCCGCGATCCTCGCCTGCTCGACCTCGGGCCGCTCGTCGGCGGCTACCTCTTCATCGCCGTCAGCGGCCTGCTCTACACCGCCATCGGCATCCTCTCCAGCGCCATGGTCCGCTCGCAGGCCGTCGCCGGCATCGTCGCCTTCGCCGCAGTCTTCGCCCTCACCCTCGGCCTGAAACTGCTCTCCGGCATCACGCTCCTCCAGCAGAACAACGTCGGGCTCCTGCACGAAACCCTCTCCTCCGCCGACGTCTTCCGCCACCTTGAGGACTTCACCCGCGGCGTGGTCGACACCCGCCAGGTCGTCTTCTATTTCACCGGCACCGCCCTCGCGCTGATCCTCAGCATCCTCGGGGTCGAAGCCAAGATTCTGCGCAGCTGACATGCACTGGCCCGACAGCTTCCAAGCCAACCGCCGCCTCCGCACCACCAACTTGGTGCTCCAGGCCGTCCTCTTCCTCACGCTCTTCGCCGGTATCAACTTCCTGGCGCTGCGCTACTCCTGGCGGTTCGACCTCACCCGCAACCGCTTCTTCTCCCTCTCCGCCGAGTCCCGCTCCTACATCGAGCAGCTCAAGGCCCCCGTCCACATCGTCGTCGCCTTCGACGCCCAGCCCGACACCGACTCCGTCCAGCAGGCCCGCCGCGATGTCACCAGCCTTGTGCGCGAGTACACCTACGCCGCACGCAGCGGCGGCCGCAGCCTCGTCACCAGCGAGGAGCTCGACATCTACCAGCAGACTCGCCGCGCCGCCAGCCTCGGTATCGCCAGCAAGAACGTCATCGTCTTCACCTGCGGCGAACGCCGCCGCTACGTCACCCTCGCCGACCTCTACGTCATCGAGGACGGCGAGAAGCGCGCCTTCGTCGGCGAGCGTGCCTTCACTGCCGCCATCCTCGACGTCACCGCCGCCACCAAGCAGAAACTGTATTTCCTCACCGGCCACGGCGAGATGGAGCCCGGCTCCGTCGCCGCCGACCGCGGACTCTCCCAGCTCCGCGATGAGCTCCGCGCCCGCAACTTCGACGTCGACATCCTCGACTTGGTCAAGAGCCGCCGCATCCCCGACGACGCCGCCATGCTCCTGGCCATCGGCCCCCGCGTCCCCTACCTGCCCGAGGAGCAGGACAAGCTCCGCGACTACCTCGCCAACAAATCCGGCCGCCTCCTCCTCGCTCTCGAACCCGGTTCCAACCAAGGGCTCGACGAGCTCCTCCTCGACTGGGGTGTGCGCGCCGAGGACGCCCTTCTCGTCGACCCCAACCCCCAGGAATTCGCCGAAGGCGGCGATCTCATCCTCCGCCGTTTCTCCACCCACCCCGTCACCAAGCTTCTCGTCGACAACCAGATCACCCTTCTGGCC
>CAZXHR010000232.1:0-5451 GCA_964640465.1 uncultured Opitutaceae bacterium | reverse complement strand
ACCTGGGCGACCATAGTGCAATCGGAGGCGCCGGTTTCGATGAGGGCGAGGATCTCGTCGGCACGGTTAAGCTCTGGTTCGAAGAGCGGGTCCTCGGGCCGGAAGCGCTCGAAGTAGTCCCGGACGGAGCGGAGGCCGCCGAGGATCTCGGGGAGGGGTCGATGGGGGTTCGGGGTGACGGTAGTCACCGGCCTCCCTCGCCCATCCGCTGCCCCGCGGGCCGAACACGCTGGGCAAAGACCGACGGTGGCATCCAGCCTGCCACCGCTAGAGGCCCCGCCTCGGGGACCTTTTCTTTGGCCCACCGGGGGGAGGGTAACCCAACCAAGGGGCGATGAGAATGGGGCACCGGCCGCGTGAGCCGGGCAACCGACGGCAACGACCCCGGAGGAAGGGATGAAGCTACCTTGATCCGTCAATCAGTCCGTGATCACTCCCATCGTCCTGAGCAACTCCAACGAAGCGGAAGTCACGCGTTCAAATTCCTCTTCCATCGACGGCAGGCGACCCTCACGTCCGACCGGGAAGGTCTGCGCGAGAAACCAATCCACGGGCATCAACCAGTTCAAGTTCTCCGTCTTCCTGTCGAGAATCTCGCAAACGCTTCCCCTGGCGCGGGCAGCACCGAGCACGCCCTCGTAACCTTCCACCGAAAGGAGCGTGAGCGGTCGGACACCTGGCCGCGCCGACAGCAATCCCAGTTCGAGACAGCGACGGCCAATCCAGCGATTAATGGGACCAAAGCCGGCGATCCGATCGAAGGAAATAACGGCGGGAAGAACCGTGGCATCGCGCCTGATCCCTCTGTTCTCGAACTCCCCATCCCGTAAGCGCAATATCTTTCGATCAAGCTGGCGAACTACCCCACAGCGGTAACCTCCACTTCCGGATGAAAATAGAAAGCGCTCCAGCCATTGTACCACCTGCCTCCAACTGGTTGCAGCTTTCAATGCGTCTGCCGGAATCAGGCTCGACTTTGCGGCTGCGAGGACAACTAGACCTTCCGCTACGAACACGACGTCCTCAATTTCGTCGCTCGCCCCTGGGTGACGCGGGACGACCACCCGGTCCGAGAATCCCGCGAGTTCTCCGATCTCGGTAGCGAGCGCGGAGCACCATCGCTCGAACAGGCACCCGAACGTTGAACCCAGCTTCTGGTGGGACGACGCACCATACAAGGATCGTGCTGCCCCCCGGAGCTTTCCCCAGGTTCCCAGGAATGCATGATCCCATACGTGCCACGGCGACAGCGCGAGGAGTCGCCGGTCATCAAGCCGAACAAAAGGGTGCTCCCAGAAGGCACCCGTAAGCCTCGGCAGACCGCTCTTGCTACGGCGACAGGCGAGCAAAGCAGCCGACTGCTCTAGTGAAACCGATGCCTCATCAAACCACCGTACGTACAGAGGTCCTGCCGGTCCCCTTCGCCAAGGCTCCAGATCGACGATGGGCGGAAGCGATGCTCCCCACGTTCCAGAGAACGTCATGAGCGGGATCAAGAAAAGCAGGGAGTAATCAGAGAAGCAACATCCGAAGGCCGCCTGCTGGACCTTCCCCCATTCGTCGGGAGTAATGGGCGTATTCGAGATGTCTCCGCCAAATATCAAGCGCATGCGAACGGACGCCCGCAACGGGTCGTGCAGTCCTCTGTTAAACAGGCTTTCGTACATTAATGCGGCGATAGCCGATTCTTCGCGCGGGGGGTCTCCGTCCGGCTCATCAGAGCCGGGAACGTGGTCCGCCAAACCGAGCATCAGGAAAGCGAGTTCCCCGTCACTCGGACGCCGCCCCTCGTCGGTGCCATCCGTGAGAACAAGCTGTTGAAGTACGAAGACCGTGTGACCGTGTGCAATGGGAACCCGAGGAGGCAGGTTCTGAACGGCACTTGAGATGGCGCTCTCGACCGGATCGGCGGAATGGAGGCGTTGCAGAAGTACTTCCCGAGTCCATCCGCTCTCAGTCGCACCGGCTGGGCCATCCTGCGCGTTCGCGAGATCCGCAGTGTACCGTCCCGCGCTGTCCTGGTGCGTTCGTCCCGAGCTGACGTGGGGACGATGCTCCGCGGGCAACGAGGTCAGAAGTCGTAAGGGGCGGGCCCCTCCTGGTGCGGGGCGCCAGGGGGTCGAGCGAGGGCGGTCCGGTACGCCGCAGCCAGGACGGAGAGATCGCGGCAGCGGTCGGAGATGAGCTGGGCGAGGAGGGAAGCGACGAGGTTGGGCGGGGGATCGTCGAGCAGCTCGGACAGGGAGCCGATGTTGTTGTCGTGCAGGTCGAGGTCGCGGGGCACGACCAGCAGCGCGATCTCGAGCAGGGCGAGGCTGGAGAGCTGGGGCGCGTCGATGAGCGCCGCGGGAGATGGCAGGAAGCCTTCGGCGGCGGGGTGGCGTGTCATGACGGCGTCAGCTCATCGAGGGCAGCCTGGACGATGGCTTCGTCGAGGAAGGTCTGGCTGCGTTCCTGCGCGATGCGCAGCGAGGCGCGGAGCAGGCGTGAGGCGATCCTCAACACGCCGCGGCTGGAGCGGAACAGGATCTCTGCGGCCTGGTCGCTGATGACCTTGGAGGTGGCGCCGGCTGACTTGAAGCCGTGATCGAGAGCGAGGCCGAAGGCCTCGCGGTCGAGGGGCTCGAGGCGCACCTCGGTGGCGACGCGAGTGAGCAGCGCGGCGTGCTGGAGCATCCGGAGGCGGCGGCTGAGCGGGGGCAGCCCGACGAGCCAGAGGGTGAACAGGTCGCGGCTGTCGAAGGCGAAGTTGAGGAAGCCGCCGAGATCGAGCAAGAAGGCGTCGGAGAGATGCTGGGCCTCGTCGATGACGACGATCGGGTGGTTGCCGCGCTCGTCGACGAGATTCAAGAGCGCCTTCTTCAGGTCGGCCCAGAGCTGGGAGCGGCGATGGGAGGGGCGCACGCCGAGCTCGAGGGCGAGGCCGCGGTAGAGGTCGAGCGGGGCGATGGCGGTGTCGCAGAGGTAGATGGTGAGGTAGTCGGGCTGGGGCAGCTTGTCGCAGAGGTTGCGCAGCGCGGCGGTCTTGCCGACGCCGGCCTCGGCGGTGAGCACACCGAGGCCGGGGTCCTCGACGAGGTGGCCGAAGGCTCGCTCGAGACGGGAGTAGCTGGGCGTCTTGTCGAAGAAGGTCTTGCCCTTGGCGTCCTTGGGGAACGGGTAGCCGTGCAGGCCGAATTGTCGTTTGGCTTTCATCGGTGGTCCTTGGTGTCGTCGGGGTGGGTGGGGTCGAGGGGCGCGGGCGTGACGCGGCGTCCGCGCCGGTAGTGCTCGGCCTCGAGCTGCGCGATCGGGTCGATGCCCGACGGTGGCAACGAGGGAACGGGGAACTGGATCCGCCGTCGGTGGCGCCCGCTGTTGGCGAGCCGATCGAGGCGGACGGTGTCGCAGACGAAGCGGTCACGGACGAAGACCTTCGGCAGCGCGTCCTGGTCGGTCGGGTCGAAGCGCAGCTCGACCTTGTCCCGAGCGCCGACGAGCTCGGGTCGCACCTCGAGGAAGCTCCCCTCCCAGCGCACGGTGCCGTCACCGCGCACGGTGCGCGAGACGCGATGCAGGAACACCTCGTCGAGGTCTTTGCCGGGCGGGATGGGGCGCAGCTGCTCCGCGTGCTCGAGAAAGTGGTCGCGGGGACAGCGTCGGGTGGTGTCGTGCTCGCGGACGTTGTACTCGGCGCCGAGCCAGGCCCAGAGCTTGCTGTTGAGCTCGGCGATGGGGAGCGGCTCGGGGTCGAGCTCGTCCAGCAACTCCTCCCGCAGGGTGCGGTGCCACCGCTCGATCACTCCCTTGGCGGCGGCGTCGCCGCTGCCAGTGTGCAAGAGGCGGATCCCGAGCTCGCCGCAGATGAGGCGCAGCGAGTGGGCGAGGTACGCCGGCCCGCGGTCGACGTAGTAGTCGCGGGGCGGCCCATAGCGCAGGATGGCCTGCTTGAGCCCGTACTCCTGCCACCAGGCCCCCTCGCTGCCGACGAAGTAGCTGTACGGAGGGAAGCGCGTGGCGCAGTCGATCTGGGTGAGCAGGTAGCTCTTGCCCAGCCTGCCGTCGGGCAGGATCGCGGGCGGTCCGTGCAGGGCATCGCCGACCCAGAGATCACCGGCGTACTCGCGAATGAACGACCGCCGCTCGCGCACCTCTGCGCGGGCGGGGCGCCAGGACATCGAGGCGGCGGCGAGTAGGCGGTGGACGCTCGATTTGCTGAGCTCCCCGGGTTTGGCCACGCCCGCCCGGACCAGCATCTTGATCAGCCGGCGCAGGGAGCGCCGGGGCTTCTCGGCCTTGGCGCGGAGCAGCAGATCCGCGACCTCGGGACGAATGGCACGGGTTTCTCCCCGGTCGGAGCGGCCCTTGGGCATCAGGGCCGCGAGCCCGTGGTGCTGATAGGCGTAGTGCCAGGCCTCGATGGTGCTCTCGCTCAGCCGGACCTCGAGCCCATCGGGCCGGCGGTGCAGGCGCTCGGCCGCCTGCCGGACATAGGCGCTCACGTCCCCGTGCTCGAGCCGGGCGCTCATCAGGGGGCCGAGCACGCCGAGCCGCCAGAGCGCGATGCGCTGTCGCTCGTCGTCGTCCATGGCGGCGACGCTACGCGGCGCCGGTCGCCACAAACGGTGGGATCGTGCGCTGGCTCCCGCGGTGTCCCAGTCGGCGACGGGAGCTGCCCGGCGCTACACGAGACGAAGCCCCCGCTCCAAGCGATCCACCAGCGCCGCCAGGGACGCGAGTCGCGTCCCCGACGCGACCTGGCAGACCGCGCCGTAGGCCTCGACGAGCTCCCGGCGCGTGGCGTCCAGGTTGACCGACTCGACGATGGCCTTGACCGCCGCCGTGCCGGAAGTGGCGAGCAGCACCACCAGCTGCCGCGCCGAGGATTCGAGCCGTCCGCGCCAGCGGTCCCGGGTCCGCTCGGGCACCGGCCGCCATCCGAGCACCCGCCCCGATGGCGAGCCGCTGGCCGACGTCGGCGCTCCCACGACCGGCTGGGTCGGTGGCACGGTCACGACGGACTCGACCACCGGCGCCGGGGTCGGACCGGCAGCCGGCGCCGGCAAGGCCGTAGCCCTCTCCACCCGCCGCCAGACCCACCACAGGTGCCGGGCCAGGAACGCGGGCAGCACCCGCCAGGTCGCCCCGCAGCTCGGGCTGGCGCAGACGAACCGGACAATCCGCAGCACGGCCAGCATCGCCAGCCCGAGCGGCTTGCGCTCCAGGTAGTCGTGGACGTGCAGCCGGTCGTGGCCACACCGGTGACAGACCTTGGGCCGGTACCCGTCCGGGCTCTTCATCCGGCGGATGTGCTCCTCCGGGGTCCAGACATCCTCGGCGATGATCGTGCCGCCCCTGTATCTCGACGTGCGGCTCGTGGTCAGGCAGGCTTCCGGTTGCGGCGGAGGGAGTCGGTCACGGCTCATGGGAGTGCTCCTTGCGTGGAAACACGGATCATTCCCGCCTCCCCCG
>CAZXHR010000231.1:0-5567 GCA_964640465.1 uncultured Opitutaceae bacterium | reverse complement strand
CCCCACACCGCACGCAAGGGGGACCCATCAAGCCGTCGCCAGCCCCCGGATGATGCCGTGGGCGGCTTCGTTCCGCATCTCCATCGTGTACTCGCCCACCAGTTGCCCCTTCTCGAAGTCTCCCGTCGCGGCCAGCGGCCGGTAATGGAAACTCCGCCCCGACAGCGGCAGCACCTGGAGGCGGCTCGAATCCAGAAGCACCACCGCGTCGCGCGGCACCCACCGCGACAGGACCACCCGCTGCACGCCGAAGTCGCTCTCGTAGATGGCGACCTGGCTCGTGTACCGCGGATCGTCGGCCGCATACGCGCGACCTTCCGAACCGAACTGGCTGATGACCCGCTTCTGGTAGCCGTTGACCACGATGAGGTCCACCTGCCCGCTCGATCGCTCCCAGATCAGCCGCAGCGCCGCGTTCAGTTTCGCTTCGTCGAGGTCCGTCCCGCTCGGGAACCCGCCCGACCCCGGCACAAACCGGTTCGTCACGAGCTGCGGCACAATGCCGTTCATCGTCCGCCGCACCGTCGCGCTGCCGACCTGGTCGGACGCCGGCGCCACACCGTTGATCACCGTGTTCTCCAGGTCCCTCAGGAGTTCGCGCAGGGCCTTCGTCTTCTGGAAGTCCAGCTCGTCGGCCACGCCCAGATGCCGGACCGCCCACTCGCTCCCCGAGACCATGAGGGTCTTCGAGAAAATCTGCGTCCAGTTGCCGCGCCGCGTCCGCACGGTGAAGCGAGCCGCGTCGGCGTCCTGACCTTCCAGCGACGCGTTGCCCAGGATGTGCAGCGAGTCGCCCGCGCCAACGGCCTCGGGCGTCGTGCCGCCGTAGCCGCGAGCCACCGTGATCGTGCTCTCGCCGACCGCCGTCACCAGCAGCAACTCTTCCGCGTCCGCGCACCGAACCTGGTCGCCCACGCGGAACCGATCCGGATTCGCCACGGCCAACGCCGTGTCCGACTCCGGATGCTCCGGCGTCGTCTCCACCACGTCCGTGTTCGGAAGCAACTCGTCCTCGAGCCACTCATGGTGCGTCGAGCGGGCCTCCACCTGCGGGTCGCCCAGCGCATCCAGGAGCGGCGTCTCGAACGGACTGACGATCCCCACCAGATCCGACACGTCTTCCGCAATTTCCGGCAGGCCCACGCCCGCCGAGTAAGTGGCTTTCCCTGTGTACGGCATGTGCTACTCCTTTCGAAGACCCGCCGGCTGGCAGGTCGATTTACGCCTCCGCGACCCTCTCGCGCCGCGAAGCGATGTGTTTCCCCGTTAGGCGCGGCCGCGCCGCGCCCGCAGATATGTCATCAAGTCCCGCGTGTCGCCGCTTCGCGCCTGCGTCGCCAAGCGCGAGATCGCCCGCTGCGGACCACTCGCACCCGGCGCCTTGGCACCCGCCGTCTTCGGAGGCAGAACCTCTGCGGGGCGCGGGGCAGGGGCCTTCGTGCCCGACGTGCCGCGCAAGTGCGGCTTCTCGTCCAAAAGGCCCCGCACGAAACCCGCAGGATCGTCCTTCCACGTCCCCTCCGCTGCCTCGCTCTCCAACCGCTCGCGGGCCAACGCCAGCGCCGTCTCTGTATCCGCGCACCCGGCCTTGGCCAACTCGCGCTCCAGCCGCCGGTCGCGTTCCACTGTCGCCAGCCGCCCTCGCATCGCCTCCGTCTCGGTCCTGGCCGCCGCCAACTCCGACTCTAGCGACGACGCCCGATCGGCCTGATCGCTGCGGAGCGCCGCAACCTCCGCCTCCAGCGATTCCACCCGCCGCTCCGCTTCCTGGGCGCGACGGCGATACTTGATGCTCTCCTGGATGACGGCTCGCGGCTCCACCCACTCGCCCGTCCGCGTCGCACTCGGCGACTTGCCCGACTCGGCCTGGCCCTCCTGGGCTCTCATCTCTTGGGACATCTTCCGCCTCCACACGCTCCCCAAGGTCTCCCGCGCCGTCGCCCTCTCCGGCCTCACGACCGAAAGGCCGCCCGCCGCGCTATTCCGCGTCGCCCGCCTCGTATCCCAACTCGCGCAGCACCGTCTCGGCCGGCACGCCCAGCTCGCGCTTGGCCTTGGCCTCGGCCAACCGATTCCCGAGGTCGTCGGGCAACGGGCTGGCCCAGTGCAGTCGGGTCGCGCGATCTTCCGGCGCCGTCCGAAGTACGCCGAACCGATCCAGCGCCTCCAGGATCAGCCGGTTCACCGCCACGATCCCCTGGCCGTACGTGATGCGTTTCCGCTCCAGCCGCGCCAGCGTCCCCGCCAGGACCACCTTCAGCGCCGTCGCGCTCGACAGGTTCCCCAGCTGGTCCCGCAGAAGGCCCGCCGCTAGCGGTGTCACGCCCGACACCTTGTCCATCGCCTCGCGCAGTTCCGCGACGTGGGCCTCCTCGCTCGGACAATCCGTATCGCCGCCGAACGATTCGATGGACGCCTCCGGATTGTCCGTCGCCCACATGCGCCCGGGCGCCACCGGCCGGTCCTCGAAGCCTTCGATCCCTTTGCCGAGGTACATCTTGAAACTCTGGAACGTCACGCGGCTGGCCCGATCCGAGAGCCGCGTGTTCAGTTCGTCCTGAAGCGGAATGAGCGGCTCCACCTCACCGAGGCCTTCGTAATGCATCGGGTGGGCGAGATTCTGAATGTGGACCACCGGCATCCGCCCGAGCGGGTTCTCTCCCTCGGCCGCCAGACCGCCGTCTTCGTACCGCTGCCACCACGTCGGCCCGAGGATTTCCACCACCTCCGCCTCTTCGATCTGCCGCGCACCGCCCAACCATCCGCCGCGCCCCACGCGGTTCGTCTGCTTGCGGAACACCTGCAACCAGTACCGCACGCGGCGATAGGCGTTCTCGGCCAGAACCGGCAGCACCCGCGGCGCCTCGATGGCCTCCAATGAAACCATCGCCGCCGCCCGGTCCGTGTCGTTCGCCTCGTCCGCCGCCGCCGGATTCACGCGGACCACCACGTCCACGAATCCGTACACCGCCCCCAGCAGCGCCATCTCCTGCCCCAGCGCCGGCCCGCCGCTCGCATCCCAGACCGCCCGCAGCGCCGCCTCGATCCGCCGCGCGTCTTCCGGCCGCCCGGCCAGGCTCTCCATCCCGATCGTCTTCCCCGCCAGGAAATGGACCCCCGTGTCGATCCGCCAGCCGATGTCGTTCTCGACGACTACTTCCTTGCGGGTCAGGGCCGGCTGCGGCACCCCGACGCCGCCGTAACCGAGATGCGACCGCCCCGTGATCCGCGCCGGCAGCCCGAACTCCTGGGCCTGGCTGTACGGCCGCGCGCAGGCCGTCCAATCGGCATTGCCCTGCGCCTCGGGCACGCCCGCCCCCAGCGGCGTCATGGGATTGCCGTAGTAGGCCCACAGGCGCCCGAAGTGCATCGCCCGCGCCTCGGCTTCTTCCTGGACCAGGTACGCCACCAGGGCCCCCGAAAAGTCCGGATCGCCAAAGTTGGAGAAATCGAGTTTCGACAATGTTCCCACGCCTCTGCCTCCCGGGCTCCTTACCACGCCACTCCGGCGGCACGCGGCCCGCCCATAGGGCGCTCGTCCGATCCTTGTTTCAGGCGCCTCGCCGACGGCGCGCCGCCCCTTCGATCGACGGACGGGGTCTTGCCGCTGCTGCGGCCATCCGCCGGTCCCTCCACCTTTGGGGCGCAGGGTGCGTCCTGCGCCGTCCGGGCGCCCGGGATTTCGAGAATTTTTTCGAGAGGGGGGACTGCACGCCCTTGGAAAGGATTCTCGGGCCAGGGATTGCCCGGAGGAGGACGCCGGGGGTGCTCGGCTTTGCGCCGCCCCGCGAGCGCCGGCCCTTGACGTCGCGGACCGGCCCGCTACGATAAATGCTTGCTGCGGACCGTGCATGCGCCGGCCCGGCGAGCAAACACCGGAGTCTCGAGCCTCAACGAAGGATCAACGCCCATGGAACGGGCCATTGCCAAGGCCGCCGTCCTCATCGAAGCCCTGCCGTACATCCGCCGCTTCCGCGACAAGATCGTCGTCGTCAAGCTCGGCGGTTCTTTCATGGACGTCCCCGCCGACCTTCAGGCCGTCTGCGCCGACATCGCCTTCATGCGGGCCGTCGGCATCCACGCCGTCGTCGTTCACGGCGGCGGCAAGGCCATCACCCGCGCCATGGAACAGGCCGGCCTCAAGGCCACGTTCGTCCAGGGCCTCCGCTACACCGGCGCCGAGGAACTCCGCATCGTCGAAGACGTCTTGGCCACCGACGTCAATCGCCAGATCGTCCGCCTCCTCGAAGAGGCCGGCGCCAAGGCCGAAAGCCTCACCTCCAAAAGCCGCTGCCCCTTGCGGGCCGAGCCGCTCTCGGCCGGCGGAGCAGGGGGGCCCGACCTCGGGTTCGTCGGCCGCGTCGTCACCGTCGACGCCCTTCTACTGCGAGGCCTCTGCGATCTCGACACCGTCCCCGTCATCGCCCCGATCGGCGTCGCCGCCGACGGCCAGAAATACAACTGCAACGCCGACGAGGCCGCCTCGGCCGTCGCCCGCGCCCTGGAGGCCGAGAAGTTGGTCAACGTCTCCGACACCCACGGCATCCGCGAGCGCCCCGACGACGAGTCCAGCCTTCTTTCCAACGTCTCCGAGGCCGGCGTCGAGCGGCTCCTCGCCTCCGGCGTCATCTCGGGCGGCATGATTCCCAAGGTCCAGTGTCTCCTCGAGGCCCTTAAGGGCGGCGTCCGCAAAGGCCACATCATCTCCGGTCGCGTCTCGCACTCGCTCCTCCTCGAGATTTACACCGACCGCGGCGTCGGCACCGAGATCACACCGTAACGCCTCCCCCGGCCGCCCCTTCGCCGGGGCCCGCCGGCCTACTTCGGAGTAGCGCGCCATGAAACGCATCGGCTGGCAAATCCGATTCGGCATCCTTCTGGTCATCCTCTCCGCCGCCCTCTATTTCCTCCACTACCACCTTTTCCGCGACGCCCACCACATCTGGATCTACCTGCTCGGTGACGTCGCCTTCCTTCCCATCGAGGTCCTCCTCGTCGCCCTCATCCTGCACAACATTCTGAGCGCCCACGAGAAACGCGCCCTTCGCCACAAACTCAACATGGTCATCGGCGCCTTCTTCAGCGAAGCCGGCACCGACCTCGTCCGCGCCCTAGCGACCTTCGACCCCGACGCCTCCGCTCTTCAAGCCGACCTCGCCGGCGCCGGCGACTGGCCCGATCCGCGCTTCGCCCAGGAAAGCCGCCACCGCCGCGCGGAGGCCCGCCCCCTTGACGTCCGCCGCGGCAACCTCGTCGCCCTGCGAACCCAACTCCTCGCGAAACGCGAGTTTCTCCTTCGTCTCCTCGAAAACCCCAACCTCCTCGAACACGCCACCTTCACCAACCTTCTCTGGGCCGTCTTTCACCTGACCGAAGAACTGGCCCACCGACGCGACCTGACCACCTTGCCGCCCACCGATCTCGACCACCTCGCCGGCGACCTCCGACGGGTCTACGCCCTCCTCATCGCCGAGTGGCTGCTCTACATGCGGCACCTCAAGCACGACTATCCCTACCTCTTCAGCCTGGCCGTCCGCACCAACCCCTTCAACCCCGGCGCCAAGGTC
>CAZXHR010000230.1:0-5743 GCA_964640465.1 uncultured Opitutaceae bacterium | reverse complement strand
GGCATGGCGGGGGCGTCGGTCTCGACGAGGAGGCGGTCGGCGGGCACGGCGGCGAAGGCGGCGCGCTGGCGGGTCTTCTTCTCGGCGAGGAAGGCTGCGTTGAAGGAGAAAAACGCGCCGAGCTTGGCGAAGCCGGGGAGCATCTCGGCGGGGCCGCCGTAGGCGTGGAGGAGGAAGCCGCGGCGGGGCAACGGGCGGGAGCGGAGTAGCGTGTCGAGCTGGCCCCAGGCCTGGAGGCAGTGGATGGAGGCGGGGCGGTCGAGCTCCACGGCGAGGGCGAGCTGGGCGAGAAAGACCTCGGTTTGCTCGGCGAGCGGGGCGGGTGCGGGGTGGTCGGGCGCGACGGCACCGGGGCGGGCGCTTTCGAGAATCCAGCGGTCGATGCCGATCTCGCCGACGGCTGCGCGGGGCTCGGCGATGAGCCGGGCGCGGAGGGCGCCCAACCACTGCGGCGAGCGGCCGGCGATGTCCCAGGGGTGCAGGCCGTAGCTCGGGCGGACGAAGGGAAAACGTGTCGCGAGTGCGGCGACCTGCGGCCAATCGTGCTCGGCTGTGCCGTCGACGACCATGGCGTCGATGCCGAGCCGGAAGGCTTCGGCGGCGACGGAGTCGAGGTGCGGCGCGAGCCAGTCGTCCTGGAGGTGGTTGTGGGCGTCGCAGAGCATGAGCGGGATGGTGCGGGAGAAGTTGGCCGGAAGGAGGCGGCGGAACAGCGCGAAAGTGACGCAGGGGGCAACCCCCGTCCCGGGCGGCGCGGAACACCCGTTGTGTGGCGGTTGGGTATTTCGCCGATAAACATTAGCTTCCGGCGACCGATAGTGGGAAAAGACTCATGAAGCTCCAAGCGCGAGCCCGTCTGGGGGTGTTGGCGTTGTTCGCCGTACTCATCGCGATGATTGCGGGGGTTTCGGGGCGCGCCTTCATGAGGGGTTTGGCGGCGGCGGAACGGAGCGAGGCGGAGGAGGTGGCGCGGCGGGCCGTGCGGATCGTGGATGCCGAGTGCGACACGCTCAGGCGCACGGCGCGCGACTACGCCGAGTGGGACGAGACGAAGAACTATATCCACACCCCAAATGCCGCTTATGAGAAGGCCAATTGGTCGGCGGCGACATTGAGCAACGTGCAGGTGGATACCATGATGCTTTACTCGCCGGCCGGAGTGCTGGTCGGCGGGTCGCGGGTGCAGGCCGATGGCGAGAGCACGGCGCCGCCGACGGACGGCGAGCGCCAGGCGTTGGTCGATGCGGTGCGGCGGGTCGCCAACCACGAGGCCGCGGCGCTGCGGCTGGTCGGGCTGTGCGAGATCGACGGGCAGCCGACGATGTACGCGTGTCTGCCCGCCTTGCCCACCAACGGAGAAGGTGCCCCCCATGGCGCGTTGGTCGTGCTGCGCCGGATTGACGAGCGGCTGCGCGAGCGGATGGAGCGGATACTGGGATTCGATATCGCTTTCGAGGCGGTCGCTGCGGCGGAGCCGGGGAAGACGAGGAACGGCGGGCGCAATGGCGGCGATGTGCGTGTGGCCACCGTTTCCGAGACGCGGATGGAAGTGCGGACCTACCTGCGGACTGCCGACGATAAACCCCTGCTCGGGCTGCGGTTGTCGATCGATCGCGTGGTTTTCCAGGAGGGCGTGAAGGCGCGGCGGCTGATGTTCTGGCAGCTGGTGGTGGTGGCGGTCGTTGTGGCGGCGCTGACGGGGTGGGCGTTGCGCCGGCTGGTGATCCAGCGGTTGGAGACACTTAGCGGCGAGCTGCGGGAGATCGGCGAGCGGAAGCTGGAGCGCGGCCGGGTGAATGTCGACGGCACCGACGAGATCGCGTCGCTGGCCGAGGGCATTAACGCGATGATCGCGGGGCTGGAGCGCAGCGAGGCCGAGCGCGAGCACGCGCGCAAGGAGCGCGAGGTGCTGCAGGAGCAGCTCCTGCATGCCCAGAAAATGGAGGCGGTGGGCGAGTTCGCCAGCGGCGTGGCGCACGACTTCAACAACTGCCTGACGTCCATCGCAGGCTGGCTGCAGCTGACGAGAGAGGAACTGCCCGATGGGCATGCCGCGCAGGAGAACCTCCAGCTCGCGCTCAACTCGGTGGAGCACGCCACTTCGGTCGTGCACCAGCTTCTGACCTACAGCCGGCACGGCACCGCGCCGCTGACGGCGATCAAGCTGGGCGAGCTGCTCAGCGAATCGCTGGTGTTGCTGCGTTCGGGCCTGCCGCGCACGATCGAGCTGCGCCTGCACGCCGAGGGGGTGGACGACTGCGTGATGGCCGACCGCACGCAGCTGCTGCAGGTGCTGATGAATCTGCTCAACAACGCCCGCGATGCGATGGGCCCGAAAGGCACGCTCACGATTAGCCTGGGCGAGGTGCGGGTGCCCTCGGTGGAGACGCCCGCGGCCAACCACCTGCCGCCCGGCGCCTATGTGCGGCTTTCGGTGAACGACACCGGCCCGGGCATCCCGCCCGAAAATCTCGAGCGCATCTTCAAGCCGTTCTTCACCACCAAGCCGGCTGGCAAGGGCACGGGGCTCGGGCTGGCCGTCGTCCAGAGCGTGGTGGCGCGGCACAACGGCACGGTGTGGGTCGAGAGCAAGCCCGGCGAGGGCGCCACGTTCCACGTGCTGCTGCCGCACCACGCGGCGGGCGATGTCGCCAGCGCCGTGGTGCCCGGAGTGGTGGAGGTCGGCGTGCGCGGGCTGCGTATCCTGATGGCGGAGGACGATCCGGCGGTTTCCCGCGTGCTGGCGACGGTGCTCAAGCGCCGCGGGTGCGAGGTCGTGCTGGCCGAGGATGGAGCCGTGGCCTGGGAGACGTTGGTGCTGGCCGAGCGGCCCTTCGACGTGGTGCTCACCGATCTGACCATGCCGCGCATGAGCGGCATGCAGCTGGTGGAGAAAATCTTCGATTCGGGACGCAAGGTTCCGGTGGTGCTGATGACCGCCTACGGTTCGACGCTCGACTCCGCGCAGGTGAAGCAGGCGGGTTTCGCCGCCGTGCTCTCGAAACCGCTCTCGCATGAGCAGGTGATTGCGACGTTGGCGCAGGTGGCCGGGCGGCTGCAGAGCGTGCAGCCCCCGAAGAAGTGACGCGCCGGCCGGCCGCTGCCCACTGCCCGCTACTGGCTACCCGCCGCTTCGGATGCAGCGCAGGCGCGGATGGCGGCACGGGTCTTGGTGAAGGCTTCGCGGCGCGTGCCGGTGAGGTGGGATTCGAGTCCGAGGGCGGAGAGGAACGTCGGCTCGTGCGCGGCGACGGCTGCGGCGGGGGCATCGTCGTAGAGTGCGGCGAGTGTGCCGACGAGGGCGCGAATGGCGGGTGCTTCGGCATCGGCGCGGAAACGGCAGCGGGCGTCGGCGGTGCGCTCGGCGACGAGCCAGACGCGGGAGAGACAGCCCGGGACGCGCTGGGCCTCGGCGCGCTCGGCGGGAGCGAGGCTGGGGCGGTGGCGGTCGCGACGAAGGAGTTCCTCCAGGCGTTCCTGCCAACTGGGCAGGAGCGAGAGGTTGGCGACGAGAGCGGCTTCGCGTTCGGCGGGAGTCATCGCGCGAGAGTGAAACGCGTTGGGATGGGTGGGGCTAGTCCGCAAATCGGGAGTGGGGGCGGAGCGGCGGAGAGTGGAACCACTGATGGGCTTCCGCCAATGGGTGGAAGTTTGGAAGAGTCCTGCGGCTGATCGCCGCAGGATCGGTGGGTGCCGGCGCCCGCTGATCGCGGGCGGAAGGATTCGCGGCAGTGGCGCCCGGACGAAGGCCTTGGCGGCCTTCGCTACATTGCACGGCGCCGTCTGCCAGTTTGTTGGGCGAGCAGCAATCTCCTGCTCTGGCGGAGCAACGATCGCCACGGGGCGCGCTGGCGGCTCAGGCGTGGGCGGCGACGGAGTGGACGCCGAAGGGGCCGTTGACGCCGTTGGGGAAGCGGAAGAGGCGGAGGATCTGGCCGAACTCGTGGAGGTAGGCGCGGGCGAGCTCGGGGTTGTTGGCGACGACGAGCATGTCGTGGGAGAGCACCGACGTGTTGTACCAGTTGAAGCTGCCGTCGAGGACGATGGAGTCGTCGATCACGCAGTACTTTGAGTGGAGCGGGCAGTAGGGGACGCGCTGCTCGGCTTGGCCGTAGGCGAGGGCGATGGGGATGCCGCTGTGGACGAGGCGGGCGACGGCGGGCAGGAGCGGGCGGCGGATCTCCTCGTCCATGCTGCGGGCCTGGCCGGGGTCGCCTTGGCGGGCCATGTGGCCGTTGAGGATGATCTGGATGTCGACACCGCGGGCGCGGGCGTGGAGGAGGGCGTCGATCACGCTGTCGCCGTGTTCGCCGCGCAGCTCGTGGATGAGGAAGAGGCAGGCGCGGATGGAGCGGCGGGCGCGGCCGATCTCGGAGAGGATGGCGTGGTGGGGGCGGTAGAGGTTGCCGTTGAGGATGGTTTGGCCGCCGAAGGTGTAGAGGAGGTTGAAGGGGCTGAGGGGGTCGACTCCGTAGCGCTGGATGACGCCGCCGCGCACGGCTTGGAAGATGTTGTCGAGGAGGCGGCAGACGCCAGCGGAGTGGAAGACGAGGCCGGACTCCCAGTTGGCCCACCAGCGTTCGAAGGTGATGTTGAAGGAACCTTCGAGGCAGTGCTCGGCGCCGAAGATGATGAACTTGTTGTGCATGTCCGTATCGACCTCGATCATGGGCTGCTTCTGGCAGGCGAAGACGCCGAGCAGCTCGATGCCGGAGCGCTTGAGGTGCGCGTAGTTGGGACTGGTGCTGAGCATCATCTTGCGCCAGTCGACGAGGCACTGCACGGGGACGCCGCAGGAGTGGGCGTGGAGGAGGTGGTTCACGAAGTCGGTGTCGTCGATGCAGTCGACGCAGACCTTGATGCCGGGGGTGCTGCCGGGGCGCTCGAGGTGCTCGCGGATGGTCTGGTCGATGCGCTCGTGGATGTAGCGCTTCGGGTGGTACGGATGGGTGGGCGTGCCCTTGGTGAACTTCGGGGTGAGGCGGAGGGACTCGAAGTGGTGGTTGTACCAGTCGACGTCGCGCTGGAGCGGGGCGGGGTCGACCTCGCAGGTGCGGTAGGTGTTGTGGGCGACGGGGTGGCGGCTGTGCGGGGCGTGGAGCGGCTCGCCGTCGCCGAGGCGGGCGCCGTCGACGAGGAGGTAGTCGTGCTCGGAGGGGATGGAACGGCCCTGGTGGTGGACGATGTAGGAGAAGTTGACCGCCGTGACCGGGCCGAGGAGGTCGCAATAGGGGTGGAGGTAGCAGTCGCGGGTGTGGCGGCGGTGGCGGTTCCACTCGGCGTTGTAGGGGTCGGTCTCGACGAGGTAGTGCTCGCAGACGCCGTTGGGACGCCAGACCTTCAGGATGACCTTCACATTGGTGTCGATGCCCCAGGCCACCTCGAAGTGAAGACGCGCCCAGCGCAGGAGGAAGATGTGACCGAACTCGTTTTTGCGGGGGAACACGGTCCCCAGTTCAACTTCGCAGGGGAGGGCGAACTGCTCGGCGAAGGGCATGTGCGGAAGAAGGGCTGAAGGTTGAGGAACGAGGCGGATGGAGGTGGTGTGGGGACGGGTGGTTGTGGGGAAGGAGGGCGCTGCAAGACAGCGCCCCTACGACGGAATGGCGGCGGCGGAGCGGCGGGCGGCGTTCATGGGGCCGAACGGGTTCATCGTGGGTGCAGTTGAGCGGGGTTCGAACTCGACGAGGTAGCAGGGTTGATCGGAGTCGCGGCCGTAGTCGGTGTCGGTGCAGAGCTGGCG
>CAZXHR010000229.1:0-5761 GCA_964640465.1 uncultured Opitutaceae bacterium | reverse complement strand
CCCCCCAGCCCACCTCCGCGAGAGCGTCGCTGCAGTCGGTCGACTTCCTGCGCGCCCTCCTCGAGTCCACCCCCGACCCCATCTACTTCAAGGACCGCGAGAGCCGGTTCCTGATGATCAGCCGCAGCATGGCCCGCTTCCTCGGGCTGGCCGATCCGCAGGAAGCCTACGGCAAGTGCGACCACGACTTCTTCGCCGCCGAGCACGCCGACGCCGCCCGCGCCGACGAGCTCCGGATCATGGAGACAGCCGATCCGATCATCGATCTGGTCGAAAAGGAAACCTGGCCCGACGGCCACGTCTCCTGGTCCTCAACCACCAAGCTCCCCCTGCGCGACGCCGCCGGCCGCATCGTCGGCACCTTCGGCATCTCGCGCGATGTCACCGCCCGCAAAGTCGCAGAGCAACGTCTCCACGTCGCGCAGCACGAACTCGTCACCTCGGCCAAACGCGCCGCGATCTCCGAGTTCGCTGCGAGCGTCCTCGCCGAGGCGCTCGGCCTGCTGGAGCAGGCCAAGATCAAGACCGAGCGCATTCGCCGTCGCGCCACACGCACCTCGGCCGAGGCGATGGGACAACTCGCCGGTCGTCTCACGACCCAGATGAGCAACGGCACCGCCGAGCACCAGCTCGCCGTGAACCTCTGCGCCCTGGCCAACACTGCCGCCACCGAGCAGAAGGCGCTGGTGGAGGATCTCGACGAGCTGCACCGCAACCTCAAGCAGCTCACCGCGCTGCTCTCCGAGCCCAAGCCGTAGCCGCGCGCTAAACAGCCGATCCCTTCCGCTGTGTGGCGCTGCCCGCGAGGGCAGCTCTCCGCAGCCCGCAACCGTCGCCGGCAAAACGTCGTTCCCCGTTCCGGAGCCGGAAGGTCGGCCCCGGCACTAACGCTCGCTCACCGCTGGAACAACGCGTCGAGCAACTGCACGTCGGGCGCTCCGGCGAACGACTTCAGCCCGTGCCATTCCTCGATGCCGAAGTCGCCCTTGTACTCCCAGTTCGCCCAAGCCATGCCCGCGGCCTCGAACACGCCGACGATATCGCGGTAGTACGCCAGCCGCGCCGCGCGCGGCACCGTGGGCAGGCAGCCGAATTCGCCGCAGTAGAGCTGGAGCCCGAGCTCCTTCGCCCGCGCGATCGCCGGCTCGTATTCCTGCCGCAGCCGGTCCGGGCTCCAGTTGTCGGTCGAGCTGGCGAGGAAGTTGTATTTGTCCTTCGGGTATGCGGCGACGAGCTTCGCGTAGGTCGCGGTATCGACGATCGGGCCGGGATAGGCCACCGGGCCCGGGTAGTCGCGGATCACCGGATCGACCCAGCCAGCTTTGTGGTGGGTGAGCAGCAGCGGCGCATAGGTGTGCATGCTCAGAATGATGTTCTTGTCGCCCGCCGGCACCTTCAGCTTCGGCAACATCTGCGGGATCTGCCACATGTTGGCGCCAAGCACGATCACACGACCCGGCTCGACCGAGCGAATGAACTCCATGCTCCGCGTCACCAGCTTGTTCCAGTCTTCGGGATCGTCGGCCGTCGGCTCGTTCATGATCTCGTAGGCGAGGAAATCGTTCGGGTACTTCCGCAGCCGCGCCGAGAGCTGGCGCCAGAGATCGAGGAAATGTTCCTGCGCCTTCGGATCGGTCCAGAGCGTGTTGTGGCCGCCCTCGTTCGACGCGTTGAAGTGGTGCGCACGCACCGAGTGCAGATCGACGATCACGCGCAACTTCGCCGCCTTGATCCAGCCCAGCGCGCTTTCGAGCAGGGCGAACGCCGTCTCGTCGGGCGAGCCGTCCTCCTTCCAGAGCGCGATCTCGTCGACGGGCAGCCGCACGTGGTCGAAGCCGACCGACGCGATGTAGCGGATGTCGTTTTCGGTGATCCACTCCGCACGCGGCGTCCAACCAAAGTCCTGTGAGAGCCAATGGCTGAGGTTGGTACCACGGTGGATCGCAAAGCCGGCCGGATTGGTCGGAGCAGAAGCGGATGAGGCGGTGCTCGCCGCCTGCAACGGGACAATGAAGGACAACAGAGTGCCAATAATCAGGGTACGAAGGATAGGCATAGGGAAGGGGTTGGAAGCGCAACATGAGGTTGGCCGCCGGCCATCGACAACCCAACGACACCTTTTCACCGAAATGCCTTCGCCAGTCGATGCATCGGCGACTCCCTGCGCCCGTGGTACCGTTGCCCATGCAACAGAATGCAGCGAGCAACCGCGCGCAATAGGCCAACACTTGCGGGGGGGGGGCCGCCCGGAATCAAGTTCAGCCGCTGGCTACCGATCACGTGGAATGCCCAAGTTCGCGCCATTCGTCGTCGGATCGCTGCTCCTGCTCGCGGGCACGATTAGCAGCCTCCTACTCGCCGGACACTCCCCGGCGGACCTGATATTTCTCCCGTCAGCGCTGGAGACAATTCTGATCCCAGTCAGCTGTTGCACCATCGCCTTGGGAGCCCGCGGTCCAATTGCCGTTCTGCGGTCGCTCGTCGGCCTCCAGCCGTCGGGGCCGACCGCGGTACCGGAAGCCACGCGGGTGATCTCCGCCTGCATCGGGTACGTCTACAGTGCTGGCGCCTTCGTGCTCTTGGCCAGTCTCCTGGGCATCATGGCATGCATTTCTGAGGTCGCTGCATCCGGCCTCACTCAGCACTTCGGTGAAAAGATCGCAGCCACGATTGCCTCGCTCCTGTATCCCGTCGTCATCGCCGAATTCCTCCTCCGCCCCATGAAGCACCGGCTGGCGGCACGAGCGAACGCTTAAGCGCCCACTCGCCCCAAAGCTTCGGAAGCATCAAGCGGCACAAGCGACCGTCTTGAGACCGGTCGCCCCGCTGCCAAAGAGCGGCCCCCTCAGCTCCGCCGCATCTCGCTGTCGCGCGGCTCGGCCAGTTTCTGCGGGAAATCCAGCGTGTAGTGCAGCCCGCGGCTCTCGCGGCGCTGCAGCGCGCAGCCCACGATCAGCTCGCCGATCGTGATCAAGTTGCGCAGCTCGAGCAGCTGCGGGTCGACAGAGAAGTGCCAGTAGTAGTCGTGGATCTCCTTGGCGAGGTTGGTCAGGCGGGCGTGCGCGCGCTCCAGCCGCTTGGTCGTGCGCACGATGCCCACGTAGTCCCACATCGCGCGACGCAGCTCCTCCCAGCTGTGGGTGAGCACGACGCGTTCGTCGGCATCGTCGCCGCCGAGGTCCTTCCACTCGGGGATCGCCGCGGCGGCGGCGCGCGGTGCGCCGAAATACTTCTCCACGGCAAGCGACGCGCGGTGCGCCACCACGATGGCTTCGAGCAGCGAGTTGCTGGCGAGACGGTTCGCCCCGTGCAGCCCCGTGCAGCCCACCTCGCCGCAGGCGTAGAGCCCGGGCAGCTCGGTGGCGCCGGCCAGGTCGGTCGCCACGCCGCCGCAGGTGTAGTGGGCGGCCGGAACCACGGGCAGGAGATCCTTCGCCATGTTGAGCCCCACCTTCTCGCAGCCCTCGAAGATCTGGGGGAAGCGCTGCCGCAGCCACGCCTCGTCCTTGTGCCGAATGTCCAACCACACGTGGGGCGTGCCGCTCGCCTTCATCTCGGCGTCGATCGCGCGGGCGACGATGTCGCGCGGCGCAAGGTCGGCCTGGTGGTGGTAGCGCGGCATGAACGCCTCGCCGGCAAAGTTGCGCAGGATCGCGCCCTCGCCGCGCACCGCCTCGCTGATGAGGAAGCGCCGCCCGCCGAACGTCGTGCCGGGGCCGCCGGCGGTATAGAGCGTCGTGGGGTGGAACTGGATGAACTCCATGTTCCGCACCGGCACGCCGGCGCGGTAGGCCATCGCGATGCCGTCGCCTGTGGCGATCGTCGGGTTGGTCGTGTAGAGGTAGACCTGCCCCGCGCCGCCGGTGGCGAGCATGACGACCGGCGCGGCGATCGAGACGACGTGGTGCTCGATCACGTCGAGCGCGTGCAGTCCGAGCACGCGGTTCGGACCGACAGCGCCGGCCACCTTCGCGGAAGTGACGACGTCGATCGCGAAGAGGTGCTCGAAAAGATCGATGCGCCCGCTCTTGGCCACGGCGCGCAACAGCGCCTCCTCGATGGCCTTTCCGGTCATGTCCTTGACGTGAAGGATTCGACGGTGCGAGTGGCCACCCTCGCGACCGAGCTCGAACTGCCCGTTCGGCTCGCGTGAAAACTCCAGCCCGATCTCGACCAGCTCGCGCACGCGCGCCGGGGCGTCGCTGACGATGGCGCGCACCGCGGCCTCGTTGCACAGCCCATCGCCGGCGACCAGCGTGTCGCGCACGTGGTTGTCGAAGTTGTCCTCGGCGGCCATCACGGCGGCGAGACCGCCCTGGGCGAAGTTGGTGTTGGAGTCGGCGCTGGTCTTCTTGGTGAGGATCGCGACGCTGCGGCCGGCGGCGGCCGCCTTGAGCGCGAAACTCAGCCCGGCGATGCCGCTGCCCACCACGACGATGTCGTACGCGTTTTTCATCGGAAAGTGTCCGGGATGCCCGTGCCGACGAAGCGACGACAGGCAGCACAGCGGCGTCCTCTCATCAGAGGATGATGTTGTCGATCAACCGCACCTCGTCGACCCAGGCGGCGATGGCCAGCAAGCTCCTGCCCGGCACGATCTCCCTCATCGCCTCCATCGTGTTGCAGTCGACAATCTGCGCGTAGATGAGCCGCACGCGGCGGCGTTCACTGAGGATGTGGGTGGTCTCGGCGATCACTCGATCGGTGCTGCGGGTGCCGGACTCGACCATCTTCTTGGCATTGAAGATCGCCTGCGAGAGCGAGAGCGCATCCTGCCGCTGAATGGTGGAGAGGTAGCGGTTGCGCGAGCTCATCGCCAGACCGTCGGCCTCGCGTATGATCGGGCAGGAGACGATCTCGATGCGGTAGTGGAGGTCGGCGACCATCTTCCGGATCACGGCGACCTGCTGCGCGTCCTTCTGCCCGAAGAAGGCCAGCTCGGGCCGCACGATGTTGAAGAGCTTCGCCACCACGGTGGTCACCCCGCGGAAATGCCCGGGGCGCGACTGGCCGCAGAGCGGCTTGGAGATGTGCTCCTCGTTGACGTAGGTGGAGTAGGCCTTCGGGTAGATCTCGTCGGCCGTGGGGGCGAAGACGATGCTGGCGCCGGCCTTCTCGCAGGCCTGGAGGTCGGCCTCGAGCGTGCGCGGGTACTTCGAGTAATCCTCGTTGGGACCGAACTGCGTCGGGTTGACGAAGATGGAGACAACGACCTCGTCGCACTTCTTGCGCGCCGCCTCGATCAGGCTCACATGGCCGGCGTGGAGCGCGCCCATCGTGGGCACCAGACCGATGTGACGGCCCTTCGACTCCAGATTCATTGCCAGCGACTGCATGTCGGCGATCGAGTGGATGACTTGCATGATAGGCGCGAGATGTGGGTTTGTCCGAGGGACTATTCCGGCCGCAAGCCCCGCACACAAGACTTTCTCCGGGGCGTCGCCGCGCACCACTTGGGCTCGCCGCGCGTGAACCAGAATCCACGGACGACAAAGGTTAACGAAGAAAACAAACGACCGCACAGCAACGGGAGAGTCCAACCCCGAGTGCAGCTGGCGCTTCACGCATCTGCAGGGCGGCAACGGTTGCCGGGGTGTTGAGGACCGCCCCGCCCGCACTTCGTTCTCTTCGTTGCCTTCTGTCGGCCCCGGCTGGGCTTCCATGTTGAACTCGCGCCCCGCCGCGCCGTTCCACACTCCAAACACCGGGTTCTTCCGGAATTTTAGTGGCTAGGATTGGGGCATGAGGACCGGGCGGAGGT
>CAZXHR010000228.1:0-5836 GCA_964640465.1 uncultured Opitutaceae bacterium | reverse complement strand
CTCCTCGGCCACTACGGCGAAACCGGCGCCAGCCGCGCCGGCACGGGCGGCTTCGACGGCTGCGTTCAGGGCAAGGATGTTGGTCTGGAACGCGATCTCGTCGATGCTCTTGATGATCTTCGAAATGTCGTTGGAGGAATCCTTGATGGCGCCCATCGCACCGCGCATCTCCTCCATGCTGGTGTTGCCGCTCTCGGCGGTCTGTCGCGTCTGAGAAGAAAGTTCCTTGGCGGAAGCGGCATTCTCGGCGTTGCGCTTGGTCATCGAAGCCATCTCCTCAAGCGAGGAGCTGGTCTCCTCAAGGCTGGCGGCCTGTTCGCTGGCGCCCTCGGCCAACGACTGGCTGGCGGCCGACACTTGGCTGGCGGCAGCAGTGACTTGGGAAGACCCTTCATCAAGCTGAGCGGCGGTGTGGTTGAGCGCGCGATTCGTGCCGCGGATGCTGACGAAGGCGATGGAGCCGGCAAGGACGACAGCGGCAAGAATGCTCGCAATGATGATACTGATGGATGTTCCGACCGTGTGATCGATGGAGGCGCCAGTCTTGACGGCATTCTCGCGGTTGTAGGCCAGATGTTCCTGCAGCGCCTTGGTGTAGGCGTCGTAGGCGGGCTCGACATCCTTCAGGAGCAGTGCAAACGCCTCTTTGTTTCTGTTCGCGTGGCTCAGCTCGGTCACTTGGGCAGTAACCTCGCGATAGCGAGCCCGGACCACGAGGTCCGCCTCGTAGAGTTCCTTGTCGCGCGCGGTGGCAATCGTCGACTTGTAGGCATCGAAAGCCTTGTTCGTCTCTTCGCTGATCTCGTTCCGGCGCTTCTCGATCGCAGCAATCATGGACTCGTCTGTCGCCAGGATGTGCTTTTCGAGGAGCATGAAATTCTCGCGGCGGAGGGCGTCGATCTGGCCAAGCGCAATAACGCCGGGCATGCTATCGTTGAGGAGCGAGTTGGCCTGTGTCTGGATCGTGGTGAGCCGTTGCCAAGCCAAGAGACCGAGTGTCACGGTGATCGCCAGCACGACAACGTAGCCGACGACGATTCTTTTCCCAATTGTCCAGTGCTTCATAGGTAGTGAGCAGTGAGGGTTAACAATTCCGGAAGCGGTCCTAGTACTCGTACCGGGATTGCCCCGCTTGAACGATTTCGGGGCGAGGTGGCCATGAATTATTCTACTCACCACGGCGCCATACGCCAGGCACACACCAACGACATGTGCCCAGCATGGCAGATGGGATATCCGGTATGTCCTACATGGGGAAACAGGGGCGCTGCCGCACAAGCGTGCCGCATATGACCTCGGTCTCGCGTCCCCATCTAGCGAAAGATGGCAAATGCTTTCACGGAATCATTGCCCCCCATCCCGGGGACACGGTACAAAAAAAGGCGCCGCAACCGGCGCCTTTTTCAGTCTCAAGATCAGTCTTCCGCGGTTTCCGCCCGCTGCTTGGCTTCGTCGGTGAGCGTCTTGTAGTCCTCCTCGTCGAGGATCGCCTCGGCGGCGAGTTGGAACGCCTCCAGAAATCCCTGCGCGGCTCCGCCCTTCAGTCCTTCCTGCGCCGACTCGCGGATGTTGGCCACAACCTCGACGGGCAAACGCTCCTCGGCCACCTGCATGAAGAGGAAACGCGAGCTGTGGTGCCGCCGCGCGGGCTTGGTGCGGATCGCCGGCTCCGGGATCGGCTTCCCGGCCTCGCCGTAGAGGCGGATGTTCACCGCGTTGATCGCCTTCTGCGCCTCATTCCAGAGCGTCTGGAGAAACGCAAAGTCTCCGGGCAGCGGATGCGCATGCTGTGTCGGCCAGTCGCGCACGGCGAAGATGAATTTCAGCAGCTCCTGCCGGTAGACAAAATCGGTCTGCGTGGTCTGCACGGGCACCTTCATCGCAGCCAGTCCGGAGGAAAGCCGGGCGGTGGCGCTGGCCGACAAGGGCCTCGGCGCGGCAGGAGGCGGGGTTGCGGTCGGCTTCGCAGGAGTGGGAACGGCGGCGGGTTTCTCCGGTTGCGCGGCGGCGGGAGCCGGCGCCACGTGAGCAGGAGCGGACTCCGGCGCGGGAGCAGCGGATACGGAAGTCCCCTTCAGGAATGCGGTGAGCACTTCCACTTCTTTTGCCGTGGGCTCAACGTACTGGTTGGCGATGCGGCTCAACCGCGTCGGTTCTATACCCACCTGTCGGGCGGTTTCCGTCAAAGCGCGCGCCTTGCGCTTTTCCGCCAATGCTTGGAGCAGCCATTCGTCCATGGAAGTATGAGTTGGATGTCGCCGTTGAGGATAGTCCTGCCGGCTAAGCGTATTGTCATGGGCCAGAACGGTCTGCCCGGTCAATCAAAACGACCGAAGTCGCTGGAACTTGAACCCAAAATCCGCCCCGCCCGCCCCTCGATCCGAGGGGTTGCCTTGTCCACGGCTCGGCGCACGATCGCCCGCCATGCCTCACAACGCCGGTATTCCGAATCCTCCTGACAGTCCGCGCGACTAGCCCGCCATGCCCTCAGCCCCCTACCGCGGCCGACTCGCTCCCTCGCCCACCGGGTATCTGCACCTCGGGCACGCGCGCACGTTCTGGACCGCCCAGCAGCGCGCCCGCACCGCCGGCGGCACGCTCGTCCTGCGCAACGAGGATCTCGACGGCGCCCGCTGCCGGCCGGAGTACGTCGCCGCCATGGTCGAGGACCTGCGCTGGTTCGGTTTCGTCTGGCAGGAGGGGCCGGACTGCGGCGGTCCACATGAACCCTACGACCAAAGCGCCCGCCTCGACCTCTACCGCGTCGCCTTCGACAAACTTCGCGCGGCCGGCCTCGTCTACCCCTGCGTCTGCTCGCGCCGCGACATCGCCGAGTCCGCCGCCGCCCCGCACGAGTCCGGCATGGGCGGCGGCGACGAGCCGCTCTACTCCGGCCGCTGCCGCCCAGAAAACCTCGATGCCGCCGAGCGCGCCGCACGCGCATCGCTGCCCCGCGCCGGCCGCAGCTGGCGCTTCCGCGTGCCCAACGGACGCCACATCCAATTCCTGGACACCGCGCTCGGACCGCAGTCGGCAGTCGCCGGCGAGACCTTCGGCGACTTCGTCGTGTGGCGGCGCGAGGACCTGCCGAGCTACCAGCTCGCCGTGACGGTCGACGACGCGGCGATGGGCATCACCGAGGTCGTCCGCGGCGCCGACCTGCTCATCTCGACATTCCGGCAACTCCTCCTCTACGAGGCGCTCGGGCTTGTGTCGCCGCAGTTTCACCACCGTCCCCTCGTCCTCGACGCCGCCGGGCATCGTCTGGCCAAGCGGCACGACGCCCTGAGCCTGCGCGCGCTGCGCGCCGCCGGCCGATCGCCCGAGGCACTGCGCGACGGCTGGGAGTGCGCGGACGGCTCGCGCGGACGATCCGCCGGGGCGCTCTTCGTCCGCATCGGTTGCCCATGCCCGACTCAGGGGTAACGTTGCAGGCAACAACCCACCGCCATGCCCTACCTCAAGATCCAGACCAACATCCCGGTTTCTCGCGCGGCGGAAACTGCGGTCGTCAACGAGGCCACGGCTCTGCTTGTACGCGAGTTGCAACGCCCCAGCGAATCGATCGCCATCTCCGTCGAGTCCAACACCCGGCTCTTCCTCGCCGGTACCGACGATCCCGCCGCATTCTTGGAGATCGAGAGCACCAATCTGCCGCCTCAAGGGCGCAGCTTGGGAGAATCGCTCGCCGATATCCTGCATGCGCACATCGGAGTTCCGGCAGCGCGCGTGTACGTGAAGTTCATCAGCTCCGCCGCCGCCCATCGCCGTTCGGCCGCCTAGCCGCGGAGCACGGCCAATCCCGGCGTGCGGGATCGCCGCACCGCCGCGTTCGCGCCACCCCCGAAATGGGGCCGTCGCTGCTGTCCCGTGGCTTGACGCGGCGGTGCCGCCGGGTGCAAGTTCACCGGCTTCGATCATGCCCACCTACGTTTACGAAACCATTCCGCAGAAGCCGGGCGAAGCCGTCGTGCAGTTCGAGATCAAGCAAAGCATGCGCGACAACGCCCTCACCAAGCACCCGGAGACGGGCGTGCCGGTGCGCCGGATCATCGTCGGCGGCCTCGGTCTGATCGGTGCGAATACCGGCCGCAGCGGCGAAGGTGCCTCGACCACCTCCAGCCACGACCACTCGAGCGGTGGCTGCGGCTGCGGCGGTTCCTGCGGCTGCAAGCACTGAACCAGGTTCTCCTGCCCCGCCCGAGCAACGCGTTTGCACCGGCGGGGAGCCAATTCCCGAAGAAGAGCCGGTAGCTGAAACGGCGCCGCTGCATCGGCGCTGTAGTTTTGAGCAACACCGCTTGGGCGAACCACGCGGCGCCACAGGGGATGTCGCCCATCGCACAGGCTCGGCGGCCGTCGCCGTCCGCCCTTCACAGCTCGTTGTACTTCTCAGAGCGCCCGCGCGCCTTCTCCACCGGGTATTTCTCTGCGTTGCGCGCCATCTTCGCCCGGATCGCCGAAGCGAGATCGATGTTCGTCTGGTTGGCGAACTCCAGGCAGTAGACGACGATGTCCGCCAGCTCGTCCTGCAACGCCGCGCGTTTCGCCGGCCGTCCCATGATCGCGGACGACTCCTCCGGCGTGACCCACAGCAGCGGCTCCATCAGTTCGGCCGCCTCGGCGGCGATGGCCATCGAGAGGTTCTTCGGCGAGTGGAACTGCTCCCAGTCCCTGGCCTTTGCGAAGGCCAGCACCTCCTGCTTGAGGGTCGCGATGGTGGTGTTCTCGTCGGCACGCGGATTCATCGGGAACAAGGCTGATTTCCCCGCCCCTGCCTCGCAATCGCGAAGCCGCCGCTGTGGGCCAGCCAGGGCCGAATAAACTCGCCCTAGTCGTCCAGCCATTCCCGTGTACACTGCCGCTGTTACCCGGCCATGAACTATAACGCTTTCGTCGACCGCAAGACTCGGCAGGTAAACAGAGCCGCCATCGCCTCCGGGACAGGCACCATCGTCAGTGGCGCGCATTGGTTTTGGTGGATCGCGGTGCTCTCGCTGCTGCACCTCGTGCTGAAGTGCTACGATATCGAGCACGGCGCACCGCTCAGCCTTTCGCTCACCATGAACGCCATCGGCACCTTCGGCTCCGCACAACTGCCAGCCTACGTCTTTCTCGCCGGAGTTCTCCTCTTTTTCCTCCTGGTCGGATGGTCGGCAAGCCGCGGCTCCATCATGGCATTCATCATCGGCGCCGCGATTTACTCCATCGATGCGCTTCTGAGCCTGCAAGCGCCCACCAAGCTCGCGTTCGGCTTCCACCTTCTAGCCCTCTACTTCATCTTGCGTGGCATGTTCGCGCTCCACAACGCCCTCGCCACTGCCGAGATCGCAGCGCAGGAGCAGGAACGCGAATACCATCCGGCCCCCCCGCCCGACAACGCCACTTCCGACCGCTAGGCGGCGTTCCTCGACCGCTCCGCAAGCGCGTCCACAAGCGCGGCACGCCAGCTACGGAAAGTGGGTTGAAAAGCATCGGGCGCCACCCAATCGTTCGCCCCGCAATGCCCGCCGCCAAACAGCAGGAACAGCCCAGCTTCGAGGACGCCCTCGGCCGCCTCGAGTCCATCGTCGACTCGATGGAGCAGGGGCAGGTCCCCCTCGCCGAACTGCTCGCTCGCTACGAGGAGGGCACCAAGCTGCTCAAGGTCTGCGAAGCCCGTCTCAAGGATGCCGAGCTCAAGATCGACCTGCTGAAGAAAAACCGCGACACCGCCGCGCTCGAGACGTTCACCCCGGAGCGCGCCGACACTTGAGCGCCCCCGCATCATGAGCGCCGCTCAGCCCGCCCCCCCCAACCCGCCGCCCCCGCCACGTCCACCCCCCCCCCCCCCGCC
>CAZXHR010000227.1:0-6036 GCA_964640465.1 uncultured Opitutaceae bacterium | reverse complement strand
CCACCGGCCAGGGCCCCCCCAGCCCCCGCCACGCCGCCCCCCACCGCCGCGTCCGCGTTGTCGGCAACCCCTGCAACACCAATTCCCTCATCGCCTGCCGCAACGCCGCCGGCATCCCGGCCAACCGTTTCTTCGCGATGACCATGCTCGACCAGAACCGCGCCAAGGCCCAGCTCGCCCAGAAGGCCGGCGTCGACACCACCGAGATCACCAACCTCGCCATCTGGGGCAACCACAGCTCCACGATGTACCCGGACTTCGCCAACACCAAGATCGCCGGCAAGCCCGCCACCGAAGTCATCAAGGACGAGGCCTGGTTCAAGGAGACCTTCATCCCCGTCATCCAGCAGCGCGGAGCCGCCATCATCAAGGCCCGCGGCCTCAGCTCCGCCGCCTCCGCCGCCAACGCCGCCTGCAACACCGTCTACTGCCTCACCCACCCGACCCCCGCCGGCGACTGGTTCTCCGTCGGTGTGTACTCGGATGGTTCCTACGGCGTCGCCAAGGACATCATCTTCTCCTTCCCGATCCGCACCAACGACGGCAAGACCTTCGAGGTCGTCCAGGGCGTCAAGCTCAGCGAGTTCTCCAAGCAGAAGATCGCCGAGACCGAGAAGGAACTCCTCGAGGAGAAGTCCCTCATCGCCGATCTCCTCCACTGAGATCGTTCCGCGAATCTCTTTCGCACCCCAAACGGCGGCCTCGCAACGGGCCGCCGTTTTTCTGTCCCGATCTTCTTCTATCCGCGCCGACTCATCACGGCGGCCTACAAGCCAGCCGCGTGCGCGGCGACCTGCCAGTCGGTGCCGCCGGCCGGCACGCGCACCACGATGGAGGCGATCCCGGCTTCGGCTTTCACCACGGCCGGGCCGACGATCTCCGCGCCGCCGGCGAGTG
The DNA here is from genome assembly GCA_964640465.1 of uncultured Opitutaceae bacterium. Taxonomy (GTDB): domain Bacteria; phylum Verrucomicrobiota; class Verrucomicrobiia; order Opitutales; family Opitutaceae; genus CAJCBL01. The sequence continues at coordinate 5,139 of CAZXHR010000227.1, read as the reverse complement.
TGAAGGTGACCTCGTCCTCGGCAGCCGCGCAGAGCGTGCCGTGCGCATCGACGATTCGGGCGTGCACGGCGACGACGTCGCTCTCGCCGGCGGCAGGCGCCATGTCGAGCGTGTCGATCACGGTCACCAACCGCGCGGGCGCCTCGGGCGTGCGCACGACGTGCCGCGCCACCTCCTCGCCGCCCACGTAGCCGACCGCCACCAGCTCGCCCGGCTCGAAGCGCGGCAGATCGAATACGAACGGCGGATGCGGCAGGTGCTGCGTCCGCCAGGTCACGTCCGGCCGCTTGCGCGCGACCGCGCGGCCGTTGAGCGAAAGCTCGACCTCCTCGCAGTTGCTAAAGACCGTGACTCGCGGGTCGGACGCCGGAGTCCAATGCGTGGCGACAAACACCGTCGCACCGCCGGTCCAGCCGGCGCCGCGCTCGGCCGGGTCGCGCTGGCTGCGGTAGAAATGGTACGAGAACTTCGGCAGGCGAAAAATATCCATTACGCCGCAGGCGGCGCGCAGCGGGTGGTAGCCTCGGGCGTAGTCGAAGACGGTCCACTGGCCGTCGAGCACAGCGGGCGAAGCGAGCGTGTCGTCGAGAGCGACGGCGTGGTTGTACGCCTGCTGGCGCAGTGCGCGCTCGCCCTCGCCGCGGAAGTGGCGGCTGTTGGCCCAGGCGGCGAGCACACCGGCGCCGGTGGTCTGGTCGAACCCCTCGTTGGCGGCGTAAAACTCCCAGTCGCCGTACTCGGCGACGACGAGCGCCTTGTCACCGTTTTTCCAGGTATGGATCTGCCCGTGCTGGCGCGAGTGGATGAAAACGTCGAACCGGTCGATCCAGCCGCAGGTGGCCATCTGGTCGCCGGGAAACTCCTCGTGGCCGGCGGCATGAAGCCGCGCCATGAACGGCTCGGGCATCGGCGTCTCGTTGAGCGAGAGCTCCCAGAGCGCCACGCAGGCGTGGTTGCGGTCGCGGCGCACGAGCTGGCGGGCGTTCTCCACACAGGCGTCCTGGAACTTCTCGCCGCCGCAGAACTGCCAGCCGGGGATCGCGTTCATGACGACGATGCCGAGCGCGTCGCAGGCGTCCATGAAGTCCGGCGACTGCGGGTAATGCGAGAACCGCACGTAGTCGAAACCGGCCTCCTTGATCCGGCGTGCGTCGCGCCACTGCGCCGCCCGCGGCAGCGCGTAGCCCACGCGGGGAAACTCCTGATGGCGGTTCGTGCCACGCAAGCGCAGCCGCTCGCCGTTGACGGTGAAGCCGCCGGAGCGGTTGAAGCCGAAGCGCCGCACGCCAAAGCGCAGCGTGCGCTCGTCGACGACCTGTTCGCCATCGAGGACCGAGACGACCGCCTCGTGCAGCGCGGGCGACGCGGGGCTCCAGAGCGCGGGCTTGGCGAGCGCCAGCTCCTGCTCGACATGCACGGCGGCACCGGGCGCGAGCTCGCGCTGGCCGGACAACACTGACGAGACGATCTGCCCGTCCCGCAGCAGTTCCACCTGCACGCGGAAGCGGCGCGGTGCCGCATCGGCATTGCGCACATGGACCTTGGCCGAGACCGTAGCACTCGCGGCGTCGGCCGCCAGCGTGCGGAGAAATACCCCGCCACCGCCGACCTCACCGGCGGAGATCGCCTCGGTGATGTGGAGCGCCGGCAACGTGCGCAGCTCGACACCGCGGTAGAGCCCGCCGTACCAGCAGAAATCGAGCTCTGCGTAGGGCTTGCCCGGAGGCACGTCGGCATTGTCGCGGTTGTCGAGCCGGAGCACGAGCGTGTGCGCGGTGCCGTCGGCGAGTACATCGGTCAGATCGACCTCGAACGGGAGGTAGCCGCCCTCGTGGCGGGCGAGTTCGCGGCCGTCGAGCAGCACGGTCGCGGTGTGCATCGCGGCGCCCACGTGGAGGACGCGGCGCTCGTGCTGTGCCGGGCAAGGAACTTGGAGCTGGCGGCGGTATTCGCAGAGGCCGAACCAGTGCTCGCGGCCGTCGAGGTCGGCGACGAACGGGCTGTGCGGCAGATCGACGCGCGCCCAGGCTGTCTCGGCCGCGGCAGCATCGCAGCGGCGAAATTCCCAGTCGCGATCAAGAGTGGTGACGAAAGGCATGGAAATACTAGAGGACCGGCCGAGCGCGCTGGCGCATCGCGTCAGGCGACGGAGTCGCGCTCGATCAGGCGCACGGGCAGCGTGACACAGCGCTCCTTCACGGTGCCGCCCGAGGTAAGCGTGTCGACGATCTCGACGGCCTTCTCGGCCATCTCGCGCAGCGGTTCGGCCACGGTGGTGAGCGGCGGTGTTTGAAGTGCGGAGATGCCCTCGTTCTCGCCGCCGATGAGCGAGATATCCTGCGGCACCTTCACGCCCATCGTGTAGGTGAGCATGTGCAGACACTCCATCGCCTGGAAGCTGGAGCCCGGGGCGTAGATGGCGTCGGCGCCGGAGCGGACGAGGCGCGTAAGCACCGCGAGGTGAGAACTGTCTGTGCCGAAAAGGGAAACGAGGCGGTCGTCGATCGGCACACCGGTCTCCTCCATCGCCTTGCGGAAACCGGCGAGACGTTCCTCGAAGGCGCGGTACGTGCCGCCGAAGAACGCGAGTCGGCGCCGGCCGCGGTCGATGAAGTGGCGGGCGGCCAGGTAGCCGGAGTTGAAGTGGTCCGAACACACGGCGTACTCGCGCGGCGCGCAGTCGAACTTGTCCATATAGACAACCGGCATCCGCTCCTCCAGCTCGGTGAGCATCTGCTGCAGGGGCTTGTCGGCGGTGACGACCACCACGCCATCGAGAAACATCCCTGGGAGCTGCTCGACGGGGCTGGAGGGCATGAACACGCCGATGTTGCGGCGCGAGAACGCGAACGCCAGGTGGGCAGCCAGCGTGGCGGCGTAACCCTCGACACGGTCGGTGTAGCCCGGCTCGGTGAGGATCGCGATCTGGCGGGAGCGGACGGATACCTGGGGCTTGAGGTTGAGCTCGGTAGCGGCGCGCAGGACGCGCTCGCGCGTCTCGTCGCTGACCTTGTCGCGGTTGTTGAGCACCCGGCTCACCGTGCCGGCGGAGACGCCGGCCACGCGCGCAAGATCGTAGATCGTGGCGCGCTTGCGGGGCGCGTCTTTCGGCGAGGCCTTGCGGGAGCTGGTCGGTTTGGTGGGCATCGGGAGCGGAAAGTTCACACGCGACCGCGGCGGGCCTCAAGCGCCGCGCGGATCTCGTGGGCACGCTTGCGGTTGAGCGGATAGATGGCCAGCAGGACAAATGCGAGGAGCGCCCACGCCGCGGTGGAGATCGCGAGGATCAGGCGCAGACGCAGGATTGTGGAGGGGGTCTGCGCGCCGCCGAGAGCGGCGTCGAAACCGGTCATCTTCAGCGAGAGGAAGGCGCCGAAGTAGGCCGTGGAGTATCCGACCTTCTGAATCCAGGAGAAGATGGCGCCGTACATGCCCTCGCGGCGCATGCCGTGGCGCAGCTCGTCCTCGTCGCAGATGTCGGCGAGCATCGCGGGCGTGAGGATGTTGATGGCGATCCAGACCGGACCGCAGAGCAGCGGGTCGACGAGGATCTTCAGCGGGTTGCCGGGAGTGAAGAGCAGCCACTTGCCCAGCGAGCCGACGAGCACGAGCGCGAAGGTGATGGCGACCGTCTGCGCCTTCCCGATGCGACGGGCGAGCCAGGAGACCGGGTAGATCGCCAGAATCCCGACGACGGCGTACGCAAGCGAGAGATGGCCCTTCCACGTTTCGCCATGCGGGATGTCTCCACCGAACTGGAAATAGACCAACAGGTAGCGGTCGAGATTGCTGGCGAACATCCCAGCGACGATCTGGAGCAGCGTGAGCGCGACGAGCACGACAAACGCCTTGCTGGAGAACGCGGCCTTGATCCCGGGCAGGAGTTTCACGGACTGCTGGCGCTCCGTGCGGTGGAAGTAGCGCTCGCGCACGAACAGCGCCGGCAGGATCGCCACAAGCCCCAGGAAGACCACGCCCACGATCCAGCCCAGTGTGCGCACACCGGTGATGGCGGAGGCGAACATCATCGAGCTGGCGATGGGGAAGATGTAGTTGTAGCCCATCTCGCCGGCCTTTCCGAAGAAACCAACGAAGGACGAGACGTTCGTCCGCTCGTCGTAGTCGGGGGTGATCTCGTACTGCAGCGCGAGGAACGGCACCGAGAAGAACGAGTAGCCGGTGTAGAAAACGATCTGCATCGCGACCAGCCACGTGGTGAGCCCGACCGGGCCCAGCCCCACCGGCACCATCCAGATCAGACCGAAGGCGAGCGCCTGAACCAGCGCACCAATGACGATCAACGGCCGGCGCCGCCCGTACCGGGACTGGAGATTGTCGGAGAAACGGCCGACCAGCGGGTCGATGAAGGCGTCGAGAAACCGCGGCACCGTGAGCGCCGCCGCCAGCCAGACCGGGTCCAGCTTGAGCGTCATCTGGTAGAACGGCGTGGCAAAGCTGCCGATCGCCGCGAGCCCGAGGAACATCGACAGCCCGCCGGTGCCGAGCGCGAGCTTCTCGCCGAACGGCACGCGGTCGGAGTGGCGCTGCGTGGCAGCTGGAGTGGTCGTGGCGGTGTCCATGGGTGTCGCGTTCCGGGATACGGGCTGTGCAGCGCGCGCGCCGCGGCAGGCATGCACGGGCGGTGCGCAGCCCGCATCGGGCGGTCCGGGTTTCCTGACGGAAGCCCGGACCGCTGTCAGCGGGGAAGCGTCAGAAGTGCAGGGTCGCGGAGAGGTTGAACTTGCGCGGTTCCTGCAGGCCGATGCGCTCGGGGAGCGACGCGGACTTGTCCCACCACGCGAGAGTGTAGACCTGGTATTTCCGCGTGTTGAAGACGTTGCCGACGTTGAGCTGGAGCTCGGCCCACGAGCCCTTGCGGATGAACTCGGTCTTGAAGGTGTAGCCGAGGGAGGCGTCGGCGAGGAAGAGATCACGGCCCTTGCGCGACTCGCCGTAGTAGAAGCCGAGGACGTTGGCGCTCTGGTAACGGCCGCCGCCGCCGATGGAGACGTTCTTCAACGGGCCGCTCATGAAGGTGTACTTCGTGTAGAGGTTGGCGCCGTACTTGCGCTGGCCGCGAGCCTGGAGGCCCTCAAGACCGGTGACAGTGCCGGCGGTCCAGTCGGCCGGGTTGGCGGA
>CAZXHR010000226.1:0-6052 GCA_964640465.1 uncultured Opitutaceae bacterium | reverse complement strand
CCGTCATGATCGCCGGCCTCTTCCTCTACGCCGCCCGCGACCTCGTCGGCCTCTACCAGTTCATGGGCCAGTCCGCCGACGCCGCCCGCGTCCAGGGCTACTACGACGACATGCTCAAGACCGTCGAGGAGCAGGCCTGGGACGGCGCGTGGTACACCCGCGCGTTCGACGCCGCCAGCAACCCCGTCGGCTCCAAGAGCTGCAAGGAAGGCAAGATCTACATCGAAAGCCAGGCCTGGTGCGTGCTCGGCGGCGCCGGCCAGACCAACGGCCGCGCCAAGAAAGCCCTCCAGGCCGTCGACAAGTACCTCTACGACGCCCGCTACGGCTGCGCCCTCCAGTACCCCCCGTACTCGGAGTACCACCTCGAGCTCGGCGAAGTTTCCTCCTATCCCCCGGGCTACAAGGAGAACGCCGGCGTGTTCTCGCACAACAACACCTGGATCCACATCGGCTGGACCATGTTCGGCGAAGGCGAGAAGGCCCTCGAGTACTACCTCTCGATCTGCCCCTCGGCCAAACCCGACCACGACGTCTACCGCTCCGAGCCCTACGTCTACGCGCAGATGACCGCCTCGCAGTTCTCGCCCACCCCAGGTGAAGGCAAGAACTCCTGGCTCACCGGCACCGGTGCCTGGTCCTTCGTCGTCGCCTCCCAGTCGATCCTCGGCGTGAAGCCCGACTTCAACGGCCTGCGCATCGATCCCTGCGTGCCCAAGAAGTGGAAGGGCTACTCGGTCCAGCGCAAGTTCCGCGGCGTCACCTACACCATCGCGGTGAAGAACCCGAAGGCCAAGTCCAACGGCGTGAAGAGCCTCGTCGTCGACGGCCAAAAGGTCGCCGGCAACCTCATCCCGCTGCCGACCGACGGCCGCAAGGAGGTCAAGGTCGAGGTCACCCTCGGCGCCTGATCCCGGCACCGCACAGCCTCCGCCATACATCCTAGGCGCGGCCCAGAACAGGCCGCGCCTTTTTGTCATCACCGGCTAAATAAAAACCGGATACCGATCCGATTTCTCTGCCCCAAGCGACGCGATGCGATCGCTCGGTCATTCATCTGTTGGCAGGCAAAGCATCTCGCCTCCATCGCCCGCGCTGGCGTCGATCAGAGCAGAAATGCCAGCGGCAGGTGCAGCGCCGCCCAGAGGGCGAAGCGTGTCAGCGCCGCGCGGCGCACGCCGCCGGCCAGCATCGCGAAGTACACGCCTTTCGCCAACGTGTTCACCATCATCGCCACCAGGATCGCCGAGACGAAGAGCCGCTGCGGCGCCGGATTGCTCTGCACCAGCGAGAGGATGAACGGATCGATGTCGACCACACCGATCACGGCCGCCAGTCCAAGCAGCGCCGGATCGCCGAACTGCGCCTGCACCAGTTTCGTGGCGACCATCAGCACGACAAACAGCAGCGCGAACATCAGCGCCGGCACGATCTCGAAGGGGTTCTGCATCGAGCTGACCGGACCCTTCGCGCCCGGCTCCTCGGCCGGTCGCACAAACCACGCGAACGCGAAGCCGACCGCGCACAGGACGCCGAGCTTCCACGCCAGCACCGGCACAAACGCACCGTTCAGAAACGCAACCAGCGCCAGGATACGCAGGTACATCACGCTGCTGGCCAGCAGCGCCGCCTGCAGGGCGTGGTGCGCCTGGCCGGGTTGCTGCTGCGCGATGCGCCCGGAAGCCACACTCACCGCCGTGCTCGACACAATGCCGCCGGCCAGGCCCGAGAGCCACCAGCCGAACTTCGCGCCGAGCTTCTTGATCATGAAGTAGCCGGCGAACCCGACCGACGAGACCATCACCACGATCAGCCACAGCTTGCGCGGGTTGATCGCGTACTGGGTGAACGCCCGATCCGGCACCACCGGCAGGATCAGCGCCGTGACGATCAGGAATTTCAGGACGGCGAGGAACTCCGCGTTGTCGAGCGACTCGACCATGCCTTCCAGCCGCGCCTTCTCCGAGAGCAGCAACGTGCCGATGATGCCCAACGCCAGCGGCACCCAGGGCGGCGCCAGCAGCGCGAGCGCGCCGACGGCGTAGGTGAGCAGCACCGCCGCCTCCGTCGTCCAGCCGATGCGGTTCTCCCGCAGCTTCGCGTAGTACTCCAGCGCGGCGAGACCGGAGATCGCCACGAGGCCGACCGGCACCGCGGCGACAAGCCCGAGGTTGTGCAGCCAGGCGCAGGCGAAGCCGAAAAGGCTGATGAGCGTGAATGTGCGCACACCGGCAAACACGCGGCTCTGTTTCGTGGCACCGGAGCGCTCGCGTTCGAGGCCGATCAGGAAACCCAGCGCCAGCGCGAGCACGAAGCGCAGTTCGGAATTGATCTCGGTAGGGGGCATGTGCAGACGGCGCGACTTGCGCGACCAGCGCGGATGTTGGCCGCGTTCTCGGCACAGACAAGCCCCGGCGGCACGGCGCGAGGATGAGGCGAACCGGCATCTCCGCTGCAACTTTTCCGCCCCCCGTGGGTGCTGGAAGCGTGAAAACTTTCCTCAAAGTCACCCTTCTGCTCGGGCTCATGGTGCTTCTGCTTCTCGCGGCACCGCTGATCGCCGGCCATCTCTGCGGCGGATTCTTCAGCGGGATGGCGACGCTGGTGCTGCTCTTGTTCGTCGGCGCTCTGTTTCTGGGTCTCGCCATCGTCGGAGGCGGGGCCGCGCTGGTCGTCGGCCTGGCAGTGCTCGCGGCTCTATGCTGCGCTGCCGTGACCGTGCTGCTGCCCATCGCGCTGCCAGTGCTGTTCGTTGCGGGACTGGTCGCCCTCGTCGCAAAACTCTCGCGCCGCAGCGCACGTCCGGCGGCGGCCATCTGAGCCCCTTTGCGAAGACTGCGGACACTGCACCATCTCCGCAATTGCCTTGCCACCGGTAGAGCGCCACACCGGCAACAATGACATGGAAGGAGCTCTGCCGTCTCGCCCAGGAGACCGTCACCCTCACGCGCAACCGCCTGCCGGACGACATCCGCGGTCTGGCCGAGGCGCTCCCGGTCACAATGGAAGCGTTCCCCGAAGGGGCCATGCTTGAGGACGAGAACGTCGAGCCCGACATCTTGGGGCTCTTCGTGGGCCCGCCCCACAGCCACAGCGTAAACAGCGATCCCTCGCTGCCGCCGCAGATTCTGCTGTTCCTCGAGAACCTCTGGGATGAGGCCGACGGCAATCTTGCCGACTATCGCGAGGAAGTCCGCGTCACCTATCTCCACGAGCTCGGTCATTATCTCGGCTGGGACGAAGAAGAGGTGGGCCGGCGGGGGCTGGCGTGACCCCGGCGCCTGCCCGCCTCATCCGGCCTGGAGTACCCATGGATTGAATTCCACGGCGGCGACCGCGGCGCGATTTTGAGGGGCATCCGCACATTTCTTGCGGGAATATCGACAGCACCGGGATTGACCCCGAAAGAGGCCAACATGAACAACAAACTCCCCTTGATCCTATTCGCCGCCGCAGCCTTCGCGCTGCCGGCCGCCACCCGAGCCGAAGCGGATGTCGAGAAGCAGCTCTCTGCCAGTTTCCGCGTCGATCACTACGTCGAACCGCTGTTCCCGAGCGCACTGCGCAACAAGAGCATCATCGAAGGCTATGCACAGGTGCAGTTCCTCATCGCTGCCGATGGCTCCCTGCTTGAGGTGTTCGTGAGCGCCTACAGCCGCCCCGAGTTCGCCGAAGCTGTGGAGAACGCCATCAAGAATTGGAAGTTCCGCCCCGCGGCGGATCCCGCCGCGCTGCCGCAACGCTTCAGCCTGCGCATTAATTTCCGCCGCGAGGGCATGCTTCTCGTACAGGGTGATTTCGTCGAGACCATCAATCACTTCCTGCACAACAAGGAGGACATGCTGGAGGTAACCACCTGCAAGCTCCGCGACCTCGATGCCATCCCCGAGACCACCAACCTCGTCGTGCCCGAGTACCCGGCCGAGCTGAGAAAGCAGAACATCAACGGCGCAGCGACCGTCTCGTTCTTCATCGATGAAAACGGCACCGTGCACACCGCCTCGGTCGTCGAGGCGAGCCGTCCTGAGTTCGGACTCGCAGCGCTCAATGCCGTCAAACAATGGTCCTTCGCTCCGCCGATGCACAAGGGCGCGCCCACACGCGTGCTTGCGGTTCAGGATTTTAACTTCACGCCGTCCATAGCCCCCAGCAACGGCAAGGCCGCCCACTGATCGATCTTCTACGGGCTAACAACTGATAGGTAGTTTGGGTACCCGGTCCGCTCACGGACCGGGTTTTTCGTTCAAGCGGACCTGCCCCGCGCCGCGGATGCCCGGCATGCCAGCGCGGGATAGGTTGAGCCCTCTGTCGCACCGCATGGCGCGAAACGATAAGCCACCACCCGCTTCGACATCGCGCGCGACCGCGGCTCAGAACAGCCGCCGGCCCATCTCCCGCTCCCGCTTCAATCGCTGCAAGAATTCGTCGCGCGAGATCAGCCGCGCGCCGAGCACCTCGAAGTGCGGCGTCAGCTGCTGGATATCGATCCATGTCGCCCCCCGCGCGGCCAAGTGGTCGATCAGGTGCAGCAACGCCAGTTTCGAGGCGTTGGGCTCGTGGTGAAACATGCTCTCGCCGGTGAACAACCCGCCCGCATCCACACCGTAGAGCCCCCCCACCAGACGCTCGCCATCCCACACTTCCACGCTGTGGGCACCGCCCTCCCGATGCAGAGCCTCGTATCCCGCCCGCATCGCCAAGGTGATCCACGTTCCCCGCTGCCCGGCCCGCCGCACCGCCGCGCACGCCGCCATGACCGACTCGAATTCGCGGTCGATGGTAAACGTCCACGTCGTGCGCCGCCGCGCCTGCCGCAAAGTCTTGGGCACGTGCAGCCGGTCGAATTCAAGCACCGCGCGCTCGCCGGGGCTTACCCACGGCACCGCGTGCCGTGGCGAAAACGGCCACGGGAAAATCCCCTGCGCGTACGCCACCCGCAGATTCGCCGGAGTCACCGGCACGCCGAGCGCGACCAACCCGTCCCCATCGGCCAAGGCCGGGTTGGGAAATGGGTAGGGCTCGGGAAATGCGGACTCGCGCATCGTGCCCGCCATCGTGCCGAGCCCCGCACGCCGTGCAAGCCGCCACGCCCGCCCGGAAGCCCGGTTCACACACCGGCAAACACCGCCATCAACACGACTCACAAAAAGTTTGAAGGGCTTTTCCCCGACGAGGGTTTATACTGCCCCGACCGCAGCCCCTGGCGGATAAAGACCATGACCAACTCGCACGATCCGCTCGATGATTTGATCGCCTCCTGGAAAGAGGCCCCCGCCGCCAAACCCGGCCTGCACCGCCGTGTCTGGGCCCGCATCGACGCCACCGAAGCCCCGCGCCGGCCCGGCTTCATCCAATTCTGGCGCGAGACCTTTGCCATGCTGGTCCGCCAGCGCGCCGCCATCGGCTGGATCGCCGCCTGCATCGCCATCGGCCTGATCAGCGCCGAACTCCGCGCCACCCGCCAGCCCATGCGCGATCTCCACCAGATCGCCACCACCTATCTCCAAGCCATCAACCCGCTGCTCCGCGACTCCACCAGCAACAAGCCGTGAAACGCTTCCTCCTCGTCGTCCTGATCGGTTTTGCCGCTGGCGCGTTGGCCCATGTCGGGTTCTACGCGTTCCGTCGGCCGACCGTCGAAAACCGCCTCGCCAGAAATCTGGCGTGGATGCAGGCGGAGTTCCAGCTCGACGACCAGCAGTATAGCCGTATCCGAGCGCTACACGACCGCACCGGACCCGAGCTCGAGCGTCTCTTCACCGTCCTGCGCACCACCCACGAGGAACTCCTCCGTCTCGAGGAGATGCGCCGCACCGCCGACAAGGTGGACTTCGTGGCCTACCACCAGGCCAAGGCTGCCAACCGCAACGCCCGCAGCCAATGCCGCACGCTCACCCTCGATCTCGTCTATGCCGTAGCCGAAGTCATGACACCCGAGCAGCGCACCCGCTATTTCTCCCTCGTCGGCAGCGGTGTCGAACTCGCCACCCCTCCAGGGATCCCCCCAAGTTGAGCGCGTCCAATCCCCCCCCCGCCCCGCACCCCGCCCCCC
>CAZXHR010000225.1:0-6058 GCA_964640465.1 uncultured Opitutaceae bacterium | reverse complement strand
GCAAACAGTCCCGCTGGAAATGCCCGCCACCCCCCCCATTATCCCCATGCCCACCGCGCTCACGACTCCTCCCGCCCCGGCCGTCCCCGCCAAACCGCCGGTGCCCGCCGCCGAGCCGATCGTCGAGATCGACAAGCTGAACTTCTTCTACGGCGAGAAGCAGGCGCTGTTCGACGTGTCGCTCGCCATCCCGGAGAAGCAGGTCACCGCCTTCATCGGACCCTCCGGCTGCGGCAAGACCACGCTGCTGCGCTGCCTCAACCGCATGAACGACCTAGTCGACGTCGCCCGCATCGGCGGCGGCGAGATCCGGATCGACGGCATCAACATCTACGACCCGCGCGTCGACGTGATCGAGCTGCGCAAGCGCGTGGGCATGGTCTTCCAGAAGTCGAACCCGTTTCCGAAATCCATCTACGAGAACATCGCCTACGGCCTGCGTCTCCACGGCATCAAGGGCAAGGCGCGGCTCGACGAGATCGTCGAGAAGAGCCTGCGTGGCGCCGCCCTATGGGACGAGGTGAAGGACCGCCTGCACGACAGCGGCATGGGCCTCTCCGGCGGCCAGCAGCAGCGCCTCTGCATCGCCCGCGCCATCGCCGTCGAGCCCGACGTGATCCTCATGGACGAGCCCTGCTCGGCGCTCGACCCGATCGCCACCGCGAAGGTCGAGGAGCTCATCCACGAGTTGAAGACGCGCTACACCATCGTGATCGTCACCCACAACATGCAGCAGGCCGCCCGCGTTTCCGACCAGACCGCCTTCTTCTACCTCGGCAAGCTCATCGAGTTCGCCGGTACCCAGAAGATTTTCATGAACCCCTCCAACCCGCAGACGGAGTCCTACGTCTCCGGCCATTTCGGATGATTGGCTGGAGCAGCGAGCAGTGAGGAGCGGGTAGCGAGTAGACCGGATTCGGAACGCTGCCCACCTTGCGCTCGCCGCTCGCTCCGGATTCCATTCTCACGCAGCTACCGCCCCCCGCCTTCACCATCGCGCTGCTTTCTTTCTGCCGCTGCCCGTTTCCGTCTACTCGCTCCTCGCTACCCGCTACTCACTACTTCCCGCCATGAAACGTTTCTTCGACTCCGAGTTGGACGCCTTCCGCTCCCACCTCATCCAGATGGGCGAGAAGTCCATCGAGCAGGTCCGCTCCGCCGTACGCGCCCTCGTCGAGGCCGACACCGAGCTGGCGCGCAAGGTCCGCGCCGGCGACGACGAGCTCGACCACCTGGAGGTGCTCATCGACGACGAGGGCGTGCGATACATGTCGCTGCGCAACCCCATCGCCACGGATCTGCGGCTGGTCGTCGTCGGCATGAAGGCCGGAAGCGATCTCGAACGCGTGGGCGACGAGGCCAACAACATCGCCAAGCGCGCCATCCGCCTTGCCGCCGAGCCGCCGCTCAAGGAGTACGTCGACATCCCCCGCATGGCCGAGATCGCCCAGCAGATGTTGCGCGACGCGCTCGACTGCTTTCTCCAGCACGACAACGAGAAGGCGCTGGCCGTGATCCGCCGCGACGAGGAGGTCGACGCCCTCAACAAGCAGATCTACCGCGAGCTCGCCGGCTTCATGGTCGAGAACCCGGCCACGATCTCCCGTGCGTTGGAGCTGATGTTCATCGCCAAGTCGATCGAGCGCATCGCCGACCACGCCACGAACATCGCCGAGGAGATGGTCTATCTCGCGAAGGGCGAAGACATCCGCCACAACGACGAGCTCAAGAAGAAGACCCCGCCGCCCCAGGCGTGAGCCGGCGAAGCGTCGTAGTGCTGCAAGCAAAGGAGCGAGTAGCGAGGAGTGGACCTGTTCGTGGCGCAGGCCTCCGTGCCTGCGGGCGAGTAGTGAGGGGCGGCAGTGTGGAGCGGGCCGCGGGCAGGTGTTTGCCTGAACGCGCCTAGAGCGTCCGACTCCGCCTGTAGCCGGCTTCGTTGAAGCCGGTTTCAGCTAGAGGTTGGAGAAATGGACGATTTGGAGGAGGAACTTTGGGCAAAATGTAAGAAGGTAATTTGGCCGAGATCAGATTATCCGATCTCAGATAATCTGAAGGCGCGCCTGCGTCATGTTGCTCGAGACGGGCTTAAGGAAGGGAATGAATCTCTGCTCGACCGCCCAAATGAACAGAAGACATAGCCCCAACTTTGAGGGTGTGCTCGCGCGGAGCGGTGAACACGACCGAGGATGAACAAGCCCGGTGAGGACCGGAGGCGAAGCCTCGATCCTCGAAGGACTGACGGCCTCGAGGCGGCAGTCGTGGCCCCAGAATCGAGCTTCCCCCGCGGCGGGGGCTTCTCTAGCAACTGGGGCGATGCGTACTCTATTGCTTGGTTCCCTCGTCCTTTCCTCGGCCACCCTCTGGGCCGCCGATCCCGCCCAGCCGGCCCCGGCCGCTGCGGCTCCCGCCCCCGCTGCGGCGCCTGCCGCGCCCGTGGCTGCGCCCGCGCCCGCTCCGGCGCCCAAGCTCACCCCCGAGCAGGAGAAGCAGGCCTTCATCCTCCAGGGTTACATGATGGCGCACCAGATGGGTGTGACCTCGGTTACCAAGGAGCTGCGCATGGACGCCGCCGAGGTCGACGCGCTCCTGCAGGGCATCGCGCTGGCGGCCAAAGGCCGGGAATTGCCTTTCCAGTACGAGTCGATCATCCCCGGCATCCAGTCGTTCTTCGGCGACCGGGCCGCGCTTTCCGCCAAGGAGCGCGAGGCCGAGGCCAAGGTCTGGGCCGACACCAACGCCGCATTCCTCGCCAAGGTCGACGCCGACAAGGCCGTGACCAAGACCGCCTCCGGTCTGCGCTACCAGATCATCGCCGCCGGCTCGGCGGAGAAGCCCACAGCGACAAGCATGGTGAAGGTTCTCTACACCGGGAAACTCTGCGACGGACAGGTCTTCGACAGCACCGACAAGAACGGCGGCGCGCCGACCGAGCTCGATCTGGCCCGCGTCGTGAAAGGCTGGACCGAGGGCCTGCAGCTCGTCGGCAAAGGCGGCAAGATCCACCTCTGGATTCCCGCCGAGCTCGGCTACGGCAACCAGGCGGGCGGCCCGCTTCCGGCCGGTTCTGCGCTCGAGTTCGAGGTCGAGCTCGTCGACTTCAAGTAAGGCATCGCTTGCGGCGTACCGCCGCTTCCCGATAGCGACGAAGGCGCCCGTGCTCGGGCGCCTTCCGTGTGTACGGACCCTGCGGTCCGATCAGACGTTGGACTTCAGGTAGGCCTTGAGGAAGGCGACGTTGGTGTTCATCGTCTGGAGGCGCTTGGCCATGCCGGCGGCCACGGCCTTGTAGAACTTGGCGGCCGTGGACGGGTTGGCCTCGAGGAGCGCCTGCAACGTGTCGAAGGGGACGACGGCGATCTCCGTGCGTTCCAGCGTCTGGCCCGAGGCCGTGCGCAAACCCGCTCCGAAGAGCGCCATCTCGCCGAGGTAGTCGCCGCTGCCGAGCACGGCGATCTCCTCCTCGTCGCCCTCCGGGGTCTTCTTGGTGATGCGAAGCGTGCCGCTGAAGACCACGACGATGCTGTCACCCGGGTCGCCTTCGCGGAACGCCCATGTCCCCGCTTCGAGGATGGTTCGGTGGGCGATGGCCTTGAGGGCGGTGATCTCGATCTGGTTGAGTTCGGCGAGAAGAGGGCACTTGTTCGGTTCCATGGTCGTGGTTCTTCGGTTGTTGGGATGGTGTCGGCGCCGGGTAGCCGGGGAGCGTGGGGAGGTTAAGCGAAGAACGCGGTCTGTCGATGCCGCGCATGGACATGGGCTTTTGAGGACGGGAGCCGGGAAATCTGCCCAGGAACTTTCCGTGAAGCGGTTTTGACCGTGGCGCGCGGCGGCCCCAGCGTGGCCTCGATTTCCCCACAATTCATGGAAGCAAACAAAACGAGCGCCGCACGGGCGTGGAGCTGGATTCCCACTCTGTATTTTGCCCAGGGCCTGCCCAACGTGGCCGTGGCGACGCTCTCGGTGGCGCTGTACAAGAGCCTCGGCGTCTCCAATGCCGACATCGCATTCTACACGAGCTGGCTGTACGTGCCGTGGGTGATCAAGCCGCTGTGGGCGCCGCTGGTCGAGCTGCTCGGCCGCAAACGGCTGTGGATCGTGGCGACGCAGTTTCTGATGGGCGCGGTGTTCGCCTCGGTGGCGCTGACGATCCCCGGGCCGGCGTTTCTCCGGGCGACGCTCGCGCTGTTCTGGCTGCTGGCGTTCAGCTCGGCCACGCACGACATCGCGGCCGACGGCTTTTACCTGCTCGCGCTGCCGGAGTACCAGCGCGCGGCGTTCGTGGGCGTGCGCAGCACGTTCTTCCGGTTCGCGATGATCGCGGGGCAGGGCGGTCTGGTGTGGCTAGCCGGCCGGTGGATCAAGGCGGGGACTGGCGCGGCTCTGGCGTGGTGCTGGGTGTTTGCGATCCTCGCGGGGTTCTTCGGGGTGGTGGCACTCTATCACCACTTTGTCCTGCCACGGCCGGCGTGCGATGTGGTGGCGAATCGGGGCCGCAATGTGCTCGGCGGCTCGCTCGCGGTGTTCGCGGCGTTTTTCCGCAAGAAGGGGCTCGTAACGGCGCTCGCGTTTCTGCTGCTCTACCGGTTTGCCGAGGCGCAGTTGGTGAAGCTGGTGCAGCCATTCCTGCTCGATCCGCGGGAAAAGGGCGGCATGGGGCTCACGCTCGATCAAGTCGGTTTCTACTACGGCACGATCGGCACCGTGGCGCTGCTCGCCGGCGGACTGCTCGGCGGCTGGGCGGTGTCGCGCGTCGGGCTCAAGCGGCTGCTCTGGCCGATGGCGCTGGCGATCAACGTGCCGAATCTCGTCTATGTCTATCTCGCGGTGGTTCAGCCCGGCTCGCTGGCGGCCGTCGGCGTCACCATCGGCGTGGAGCAGTTCGGCTACGGCTTCGGTTTCACGGCGTACATGCTCTACATGATGCTCTTCGCCGAAGGGGAGAACAAGACCGCCCACTACGCGCTTTGCACGGGCTTCATGGCGCTGGGCATGATGCTCCCTGGGCTGAAGGCCGGCTGGCTGCAGGAACAGCTCGGCTACGTGACGTTCTTCGGCTGGGTCTGCCTCGCCACGATCCCGTCGTTTGCCGTGACCGCTTTGATCAAGGTCGACGACCACTTCGGCAAGCAGCGTGCGGTGTAGCACGGCTCAGGCGAGGTTCTCGGTGGCGCGGGCGACGCGGTAGCTCTCGACGACCCAGGAGCTGAGGACCTTGTCCGGCTGTTCGACGACATCGCGTGTGATGGGAAACTGGGTGCGACCGGTGTTGTGGGCGACGAGTTTCAGCCCGTGCTGGAAGTCGCGGAACTTCTCCTCGCAGAGGGCGCGGATGGTCTTGTCCGCGGCGAGGCTGGCGTCGATGAGCGCGGTGACGGCGTCGTCGGCGAAAAGCAGGTCGAAGCCGAAGTCCTGGCGGAAGCGGGTGGCGAAGGCAGTGACTTCGGCGCGGAGGACCTCGTGCTGGCTGTCGGCGTTCTCGCGGAGGAGGTGCTGGAGCGCGGGACCGGGCTCGGCGACGGTGGCGGCATCGATGGCGAAGGTCTTGATGGCTGTGGACGGGAGCTCGAACTTGAAGTCGCGGAAGACGCGCTCGAGCACGGTCATGAGTCCGCGGGCACCGGTGTTCTCAGCGGCGGCGCGTTGCGCTATCTCGTGGAGGGCGTCGTTGCCGAGCTGGAAGTCGATGCCGTAGCCGTCGAAATCGGCGCGGTATTGCTGGAGGATGCTGCCTTCGGATGAGGTGAGGATGCGTTCGAGGTCCTCGGCGGCGAGAGCGCGGCAGGCGACGCGCACGGGGAGGCGGCCGACGAACTCGGGCTCGAAACCGTAGGCGATGAAGTCTTGGCTGGTGACTTGGGCGAGGTAGTCGCTCTCGCTGCGCTCGGCGCCGCGGGCGGCGCCGAAGCCGATCGCGGTGTTCTGTACGCGGTGCCGGATCTGCTCGGCGAGCTTGTCGAAGGCGCCGCTGACGATGAAGAGGATGTGCCGCGTGTTGATCTTCGTGGGACGCGGTTTGCCGCCGCGCTGCATCTCCATCACCGCCTGCATCTGGCCGAGG
>CAZXHR010000224.1:0-6092 GCA_964640465.1 uncultured Opitutaceae bacterium | reverse complement strand
CGACGACAAACGAATACGCGACGACGCCTACCGCAAGGCATACCGGGACTGGGTGGCGAAGTTGCCGCGCAAGGAGCGCCGACGCCTCGAACGGCAGGGCCTGCTCGAACCCGCAGTCGATCCTCTCCACATCGGCAAGGGCGAAGACATCTCCGCCATGCCGATAGCTGACATCACCACGCTGCCCCATGTGGGGATGAGTGGCGATGAGGGCGATGCCGTGGCTCGTGGTGGCGAAGTAACGAATGCCCCGGCGCCCGACGACGGGGCGGAGGCGGTGTGGGACGCCCTGCGCCGCGTCCTTGGCGAACTACTCTCGGAGGACAACGCACGGCTATCCCTCGAATGCCTGGCCCTCGTCAGCGGCGTCGGCTTTCAGGGTAGCTCGATGACCGAGATCGCCCGGCGCCATGGCGTCACCCGGGCGGCGGTCTCCAAACGCTGCGTCGCGCTCTCGCGTGAACTCCGCCTCACCCGGTCGCGGGCCATGCGCTCGTTGACAGCCCGGGCCTCGTATCGAACCGCACAGAACAACCGCTATGAACGACATGAACGCTTTGACGATCGACGGGGCATCCGTCCGCGTGACTGAACAGGGCCTGCACTTCGAGGGAGAGGTGACTTTCGAGGAGTGGAGGGAGCTTGGCCGCAAGGTGGGCAGTGTCGCCCGCACCTCGCTCTTCCTCGTTGGCGACTGGCTGGTGTATGGCGAAGCCCGCTGGAACGGCGGACGGCGCTTTGAGGCGATGCCGGAGGAGCAGCGCAGCCGCTACGAGGAGGCGATGCAGGAGACCGGCCTCGAACTCAAGACCCTTCAGAACGCGGCCAACGTCGCCCGCAGCATCCCGATCGCGGAACGCCGCCCGGAACTGACCTTCGAACACCACAAGGAGGTGGCGCGGCTCAAGGACCCCGAGGCTCGGGGCGAGTGGCTCGACAAGGCCGAGAAGAACGGCCTCTCGACGCGGCGCCTGCGCAAGTCGATCCTCCTTGGCCGTGTGGCGAAGGACGCGGAACTTTCCGGCGGCGCAGCGGATCGCGGGATCGACAACCACCTGCCCTGGCTCAACCGCCTCGGTGCCTGGTGGGGCGAGTTCCGGGAGTCCGGCTGGATCGAGGGCGCGACACGAGAACAGGTGGAGACAATGCTCCGCGACTTCGGCCCCGTCCTCTCGATTGTCGAGGAACTGCGAAGCGCGGCGGAATCCAAGGAATACACGGCGGACATCGAACAGTCTTGAACCCGCTTGCATTGGCTCGACTCCCGGCGCCGCGCCACGAGGGGAACTGGCCGGGGTCGCACCCTCCATGCATCCCCCAATCCGCTTTTCACAAGTTGGCACAACTGCCCTTATCATGGGGATGCGACTCACAACAAAACGAGGTTATGTATTCGGTGAAGTGTCCTCGGCCATGCAGAAGGCGATCCGACGCGGAGACGCCACTCTGGCCGGTTACTGGGCACTTGAACTCTTCCACAGCGGCTACGGCGCCTATGTCTGGCGGCGGCTCCTGACGATCAGCGCGGAGGACTGCTGGGGCATCCTCACGGCGGAGATCAAGGCTCTGCAGGACAGCTACGCGCTGATCAACCTGCGCATCCCGGCCAACGAGCCCAAGGGGCGCATCTTCATCTCGAAGGCCGTGATCCTGCTCGCAGAGGCGAAGAAAAGCCGCGACGCGGACCACCTCCAGAACTTGGTCTATGACGAGCAGGCGGGCCTCGATGCGGAAGCCCTCGAACGGGACCTGCGCGAGGCCCCGGAATACATCCCGATCCCGGACTACGCCTATGACTGCCACACCCGCGTCGGCAAGAACATGGGCAAGACCAAGCGCGACTTCTTCAAGGCGGAGCAGGCCGCGCTCAAACCCCGCGAACCGGGCCTCTTCGACGGCCTTGTGGAGAACTGGTAGGAGCCGCAATGAGAGACGCGACCAAACGAGTTCCACTCTTTCCCCTCGGCACCACGGTGGCCACTCGCGGCATCATCGCCGCAGAGGTGGACCCGTTCGCCCTTTTGCGACGACACCAGTGCGGCGACTGGGGCGACCTCGGCCCCGATGACAAACAGCTCAACGAAAGGGCGCTCCAGCACAAGGAGCGCCTTTTTAGTGCCTACGATACGCCCGCCGGGAAGGTGTATGTGATCACCGAATACGACCGCTCGCTGACCACGGTCCTCCTCGCAGGGGAATACTGAAACCGATGCAAAATGGTGGGACAATCCGCATCTTCCGCGATTTACAACATGTTGCCAATCTGCTGGTTAAGGTATTACCATGCATCATAACCAGCTAATGGAAAACAACTTGGGGAGGGCGGCATGAAGGCTCCCGACCCTGACGCAGCGCGGCTCCGTTTCGGGGTCGAGCTTGAAACGAAGATACCGGCCTCGGCCTCGATGATGGTCGGAGCCTACCACAGCGGCCTTGCGGTAACGCGGGCCTTGTCCATGAACGGAACGCCGCTCGCGGCCCCGACCTTCAACGGAGAAACGTGGAGGGCGGAACGGGACGGATCGATCACCGCCGACCCCGGCGAGGTGGCCTGCGAGTTCGTCTCGCCCATCCTCCACGGCGAATACGGGCTGGAGGTCCTCTGCAACTTCGTGGAGTGGCTCAGCGCCATCGGAGCCCGGGTGGACCGCTCCTGCGGCTGCCACATCACCGTGGGCATCGAGTCGGTCATTGGCAGCACGAATGCGGACGAGATCAGCCTCTTCGTGCGCAAGCTCGCCCACATCGGGCACTGGCACGCCAAGGGCCTCTACGGGCAGACGGGAACCGGGCGGCACCAGAACCACTACTCGCACACCTTTGCCGAGGACGTGGACCGGCACATGCGCCGGATCGTGCGAACGAGCGACGCAGCCGCACGCCAGAGGGCCGCCGAGGCCTGCGGTCGCGGGATGATCAACTTCCGCAAGGCATTCCGCACGGACGCCTCGGGCAATTACATCGGCGCGGTGGAGTTCCGTGTCTTCGCCGGGACGATCAACCTCAGCAAGATTCTGCACCACCTCGCAACCGTCCTCGGCCTTTGCCGCCGGGCGCATCAGGTGCGCTGCCTCGGGGGCTTCCGCAAGAACAAGCTCCAGTGCGAACGAACGAGAGACGCGGTCAGCGCCCTGCATTTCCTCTGGGATTACCTCGGGTGGACGGGTTCCTCAAGGCCCGTCGCCCTCGGGCAGTTTGGTCGGCTGCACAGCGGCTTCGCGGACTACCGGGGCGAGGCGGAGCGGCTCTGTGCGCGCTTCGACGAACTCTTCCCCAACGTGAACCTGTAACTGGAGGAACCGAACATGTGCGTCATCCTTGTCTGCCCTCCGAACGTCAGGCCATCCCGCGAGGTCATCACGGCCTGCGCCTTCGCCAACCCGGACGGGGCCGGATTCGCATGGAAGTGCGGCCCCGGAAGCCTCGCCTACGAGAAGGGGCTTGAGGCGGAGGAACTACCCGGTGCCCTCGAAGGCGTCCCGGCCTCGGCGGAGCTCGTCATCCACTTCCGCCTGACAAGTCAGGGGCCGACTCATCCGGCGCTCTGCCACCCCTTTCCCGTGCGCCGCACGCCGGGACTCGAACGCCACGGCACAGCCCGGGAGCTCCTCTTTCACAACGGCACTTGGCCCGGCTACCGGGATGCCGCCGAATACTTCGACGACCTTTACGAAAGTCTGCCCGCGCGCGGCCTTTATTCCGACACCTACGTCATCGCCGCCATCGTGGCGCGGCAGGGTCCGAAGGTCCTCCGCAGGCTACCCGGGCGCTTCGTCCACTTCACGACGCAGGGCATCACCCTCCACGGGGACTGGCAGTTTTACGAGGGGATGCGCGTCAGCAACCTCTTCTTCACCCACTGGCTGCGGACGCTCGATAAGGGGCTTCTCGGGCCTGAAAACGACGACTTCCGGTAGGAGAAACACCATGGGCAAACTCTTCAAGATCGTGGCGAGCCGGGCAGGTCAGGTGGTTTACGAGGACCGCATCGAGGCCGATTCCCCGAGGGCGGCACGCGAGGGCATGAAAACCCTGATGGGTCTTCGCTCCCTCTCGGGCATCGTCTACACCATCACGGAAATTCCCGTGGACCTCATCCGGGGCATCGTGGACGCCCGGTTGGCTGAAGCCTCGGTGGCCGGGGACGGCAGGCCGGGCTTGGACCTCAACTCACTCATCGGGGCAGCGGTGCAAACGGCTGTTAACGAGCGTTTACGGGCTCTGGAACGCAGGCTCACGGCTCTGGAGGAACGGGGCACAGAACCACGTCGTCAGGAACGGGAAAGGGTGGAGGCACCAGCCCCGGCACAGCCTGCGGACTCGTATCCAGACTGGGCGGCCATCCGGGCGCACTACGAGGAATGCGGCAGCCCCAAGCAGACGGCGGCCCGCTTCAACCTCTCGGTCAACACCCTGAAGGGCCGCATCCGCCGGGAGGGCTGGAGCCGCCAGAGAACGGTGTGGGTCGACTGAACGCGCCCGCGAATGCGAAGGTGTCGCCCTGAACGCAGTAGAGTGAGCGCGGATGCAGCGAGCTGCGCCTGACAGAGCCCGAGAATAAGCAATCTTTTAAGCGGCCCGCGTCTGTCCTGGTTCCGAAAGCACCCCTCCTTCCTTCCATGAGGACGCCGCTTTTTCACTTTACACTTTTTGCATCGTGAGAAGCGCCCTGTTGACAGCCCGCATCGGGCGTGATCCCGATCCACTGCGCCCATACTACACTTGCCGATCCGGCAACGCTACGGCCCAATCCCGCCAATCCGAACCGGCACAGCGCCCATCAGATCCAGCTCCTTGCCGCGATCATTCAAGAGCAGGGCTGGCGGGCGCCGATCACCGTCTCGAAGCGGAGCGGCCTTGTCGTTCGCGGACACGGCAGGCTGGAGGCCGCCATCCTCATCGGTTGCGAGCGCGTGCCGGTGGACGAGCAGGCTTATGACTGCGACGCCGCCGAGATGGCGGACCTCTTGGCCGACAACCGCCTCGCGGAACTGGCGGAGATCGACGAGGGCGACCTGCGGGGCATCATCGAGCGCATCCGCGAGAGCGACCCGGACTTCGACGTGGAGCTGACGGGCTTCAGCGAGGCGGACCTAGAAAAGCTCTTTGCCGACGAGGAGGACGCTGCGGACGAGCTGGAGACGATCCCGCGCATGGAATGCCAGGCTTTCGAGCACCACGACTACCTCGTTTTCATGTTCCACGACCTGCGCGACTGGATGCTGGCCCTGCAACTCATCGGGGCGCGCGAGGTGGATTACTCGATCACGAAAACAACGAAGAAAATCGGCCTTGGCCGCGTCCTCAATGGAAAACGACTCATCGACCTTGCCCGCCGCGCCTCTGCCGCCGGGCTTCCCGGAACTGCGCCCTCTGTCCCTGCGCCTCGTGATCCTGAGCCGCAGCCGTTCGCGCACGATCACGAGCCACCGGCTCTTTCCGCAGGCGACGCTCGTCGTCCCTGAATCCGAGGCGGCGGACTACGCGCACATCCCGCTGGAGCGCGTCCTTGTGCCGGACGCCATCGCGGGCATCTCGGCCCTGCGCAACTGGGTCTTGAAGCGCTTTGACGAGGACGCCGTGGTGATGCTGGACGACGACATTTCGGCCTGCATGTGCATGGTGTCGCTCAAGGTGCGGCGGCTTTCCGTGGCCGAGACCGAGGCCATGATCCGCAACACCGCGCACTGCGCGTTCGGGGCCGGGGCGCGGCTCTTCGGCTGGCACCAGCGGAGTGATCCGCGCCTTCTTCAGCGAAACGACCCCTTCGGTGTGAATCACTGGGTGGGCGGCGCGGTGGGCGTGGTCGGGCGCGGCCCGCGCTGGGACGAGCTTCTGCGCTGCAAGTGTGACATCGACGCCACGCTGACCGAGCTCATGGAGAACCGCCTTGTCTGGAACGAGGCCCGGTTTTGCTTCATTCAGGAGCGGGACAAGAACCTCGGGGGCAACTCGATTTTCCGCAGTGCGGAGCGCATCGAGGCCGAAAAGCGTTACCTTGCGCGCAAGTGGAAGGCTCACATCCGCTTCGAGTCCTACAAGAGTCAGGACCGCGTGGCAATGGACGCGCCCCGCCGGCAGAGCGTCTCGAT
>CAZXHR010000223.1:0-6095 GCA_964640465.1 uncultured Opitutaceae bacterium | reverse complement strand
GTCGAGTCTCTTCCCCCGCTCCACTTTCCGCCGCCGATCCAAAAAGGGCGGCGGCGGTTTGTTTTTCCGAGGGCGGAGGTGGGCGCCGCGCTGTGGCGCGGCGCGGAGAAGAATAGGTCCCATAGGTCGCAGGGGACCTATAGGACCTATGGGAAAACCGAACGACGTGGGGCGCCGGAATGGCGTGCGAGCGCCTGAACGGAGAGGCTGAATCGCTGCGCGGTCCAGCTACGGCGGAATACTGCCGCGGCTCACTCCTGCGCGTGGAAGGCGGAGTCGTTGGGCAGATCGAGGAGGACGAGCTCGGGGTTCTTCTCCTTGAAATAGTTCATCGTCCACTCGTTCGGGAAGAGCACGCACGGGTCGCCGTTCTTGTCGGTGGCGAAGGAGACACCGCTGGCGACGATGAGCGAGTGCAGGTCGGCGAGGGAGGGATGCGGCGCGAGCCACTTGAGGAACGCGAAGGGCGCGGCCTCGAGCTTGGACTCGGCGTTGTATTCGCTCTGCAACCGGTACTGCACGACCTCGAATTGCAGCGGGCCAACCGCGGCGAGGAAGGTGGCGCCGGTGGGGGCGTTGCGGACGTGGAAGGTCTGGACGACGCCCTCCTGCAGGAGCTGATCCACGCCGGCGCGGTACTTCTTCGAGTCGGCGGGCGAGGGGTTGAAGATGTAGGCGAAGCACTCCGGCGGGAAGCGCGGGATCTCGTTGAAGACGATCGAGCTGTCGGAGGCGAGGGTGTCGCCGATGCCGAACTCGTTGTGCCCAACGAGTCCGAGCACGTCACCGGGGTAGGCGACATCGACGGTCTCGCGATCCTGCGCAAAAAGTTTGGAGGAGTTGGAGAGCCGGATGGTTTTCCCGGTGCGGCTGTGGCGCGCGAGCATGTCGCGCTCGAACTTGCCTGAGCACACACGGATGAAAGCGATGCGGTCGCGGTGCTTCGGATCCATGTTGGCCTGGATCTTGAAGACGAAGCCGGAGAATCGCTCGTCCTCGATGGGCAACTTCTCCTCGCCGAGGAAGCGAGGGGCGGGGCCGACGGAGTACTTCAGGAAGCTGTCGAGCATGAGCTGCACGCCGAAGTTGTTCACGGCGGAGCCGAAGAAGACGGGGGTGAGCTTGCCGGCGTGGACCTTGGCGAGGTCGAAGGGATGCCCGGCGACATCGAGGACTTCGAGCTGTTCGCGGACCTCGGCGTAGGTGTGTGGGTCGAGCTTCTCGGCGACCATCGGGTCGTCGAGGCCGGAGACCTGCTCGGGCGCGCGATAGGCGCCGCCGGGGACGCGTTCGAAGAGGTGGACGCGGCGGTCCTGGCGGTCGAATACGCCCTTGAACGACGGGCCGTTGCCCAGTGGCCAGGCCATGGCACAGGCACCGATGCCGAGTACGTTCTCCAGTTCGTCCATGAGGGTGAGCGGGTTGAGCGTGGGGCGATCGCACTTGTTCATGAACGTGAAGATCGGCACGCCGCGGCGGCGGCATATCTCGAAGAGCTTGCGCGTCTGCGACTCGATGCCCTTGGCGGCGTCGATCACCATGACGACGGAATCGACGGCGGTGAGCACGCGGTAGGTGTCCTCGGAGAAGTCCTTGTGTCCGGGGGTGTCGAGGAGATTGACGGCGCAGTCGTTGTACTCGAATTGCAGGACGGTGGAGGTGACTGAGATGCCGCGCTTGCGCTCGAGTTCCATCCAGTCGGAGGTGACGGCGCGCTGGTTTTTGCGGGCGGAGACGGAGCCGGCGAGATGGAGGGCGCCACCGTAGAGGAGGAACTTCTCGGTGAGCGTTGTCTTGCCGGCGTCGGGGTGCGAGATGATCGCAAAGGTGCGGCGGCGCGCGGCTTCTCGGGCGATGTCGTTCATTGGAACCGCTGAGGCAACCGTGCCGAGGGGCGGGGGGCAAGAAAATGGATGAGGGCGAGCGGGATGTTCGGTCCGTCACCCGCGGGCTTGCCCCATGCTGCGGTTTCCGATGGGCTCATGACCGCAAAGGAACTACACGATTCGGCGAACAACCAACGGGAGAACTATTCCATGGGCGAGGTGCAACAGATCTTGCAGCAGGTGACCGAGGAGCGAGTGATCGGCGAACACATCGAGGCGCTGAAACGGCCTATGCCGAGTCCGTTCTGGACTTCGCTATTCCTCATCAGCCAAGGCGCTCTGGTGTTTTTCAGCGGGTCGATGTGGAACCAGAGCCGGCCGGCACGCGTGATGATGGTGCTCACGGTCGTGTTTGTGGCGGTGGTTTCGATCTGGCAGCTGAGCCGGGCTCTGCTGGCCCGCGACCGGATGTGGCGGGCGGTGATCCAGCACGAGGCGCCCGAACTGTACGCGAAGGTAAAGGAACCCGGGGCGTAAGAGCGGCACGAACCCGTTCCGCTCTTCATTGATCGTGGCGGCGGAGAAAATGGACGGGGGACAAGAGGCGAGAGGGGGCGTGTCTACTTGTTTGGAGTCTCGGTTCCGAGGCCCAGCGCCTTCCGGTGTTCCTCCAACAGCGGGCGGGGGATCGAGCGGATCGCGAGCCAGACCAGCAGCGGAACGATAATGACGTCGTCGAGGTGGCCGAGCACGGGGATGAAGTCGGGGATGAGATCCAGCGGCGTGACGGTGTAGGCCACGGCGAGGCCGAGGAGAAACTTGGCCGAGCGGGGCGTGCGGGGATCGGCCAGGATTCGGCGATAGAGAAGAAGCTCCGTTCGGAACCGCTGAAGAGGGCGCGGAGTCTTTTCATCGAGGGACTCCGATAGTTGTGAGGCGGATGCCGAGTGGCAAGGGGCGCGACGGCGCAGCGCTGCCCTTGCTTCGGTTGTCAGGCGCGGCGGAAGTAGAACCAGCGGGCGAGGGCGGGGAGGACGAGGATGGCGCCAAGCATGTTCACCACGAACATGAAGGTGAGCAGCACGCCCATGTCGGCCTGGTATTTGAGGGCTGAAGCCATCCACGTGCTCACGCCCACGCCGAGGGTGAGGCCGGTGAAGATCACGGCGCTGCCGGTCTGGCGCAGGCTCAGGAAGAGCGCCTCCTCGAAGGCGCGGCCCTCGGCGAGGTGGCGTTGGAGGCGCGAGAACAGGTAGATGCCGTAGTCGACGCCGATGCCCACGCCCAGCGAGATGACCGGGAGCGTGGCCGGCTTGAGGCCGATGCCCAGCGAGACCATGACGGCGTTGGCCAGCATCGAGACGCCGACCAGCGGCAGGACGATGCTGAGCGTGCTGCGGATGGAGCGGAAGGTGAGCAGGCAGAGCGCGACGACGGCGCCGAAGACCCAGAGCAGGATGGGCAACTGCGCGGCGCGGACGACCTCGTTGGTGGCGGCCATTACGCCCACGTTGCCGCTGGCCAGACGGAAGCGCACGCGGTCGGACGGGTGGGCGGCGGCGTAGTTTTTCACTGCGGCGACGACGCGCTCGACGGTCTCGGCCTTGTGGTCGGTGAGGTAGGCGATGACGGGCATCACGGAGCCGTCGGCGTTGAGCAGACCGGTGGCGGTGTCGAAGGGCGAGGTGGCCTGGGCGAGCATGGCCTGGTTGGGCGGGAGCACGCGCCACTTCAGGCTGCCCTCGTTCCATCCGGCGTTAACGATCTTGGCGGCGGTGGCGAGCGAGATGGTCGACTGCACGCCGGGGACGTTGCGCAGGTGCCACTCGAACTCGGAGATGCGCGTCATCACGTCGTAGTCGATGCAGCCGCTGGGGACGGTCTCGACGATGACGGAGAGCAGGTCGACGCCGACGGTGAAACGGGAGGCGATGGCGGCGGCGTCGAGGTTGTAGCGGGAATCCGGGCGCAGCTCGGGCACGCCGGTGTCGAGGTCGCCGATCTGGACCTTGTGTTCCTGCGACCAACCGTAGAGGCCGAGCGCGGTGGCGACGATGATGACGACCAGCGAGGGACCGGGGCGGACGATCCACTCGAAGCGGCGCCACATCCGGTCGGTGCGCTCGGAGCGGGTGCGGATCTTCTCGTGGTAGCGGGGCGAGAGGCGGACCCAGGAAAGCAGGACGGGGAGCAGGACGAGGTTGGTGAAGACGATGAGGATGACGCCGAGGCTGGCGGTGGTGGCCATCTCGCGGATGATCTCGATGCGGACGAGGAGCATCGTGAGGAAGCCGATGGTGGCCGTGCAGATCGCGACGGTGCCCGGCACGAGGAGGCCGCGGAAAGCTGCGCGGGCGGCGGCGAGGCTGTCGCCGCACTCGACCTCCTCGTTGCGGAAGGCGCGGACCATCTGGACGGCGTGGCTCACGCCGATGGCGAAGACCAGGAACGGCACGAGGATGGAGAGCGGGTCGATGCCGTAGCCGAGGACGTTGAGCAGGCCCAGTTGCCAGAAAACGGCGACGATCGAGCAGACGATCGGCCAGACGGTGAGCTTGAGCGAATGGGTGTAGACGAGGACCAGCAGCGCAGTGACGGCGATGGAAACGAGGAAGAACAACAGCACGCCGCGCGCGCCGTCGCTCACGTCGCCCATGATCTTGGCGAAGCCGATGACGTGGATGCCGAGGCCGAACTCGCTGCCGGAAGGCACGTGGCGGGCGCGGATCTTCTCCTCGATGGCCTTGGCGACCTCCATGTAGTTGAGACGCTTGCCGGTGGCCGGGTCGATCTCGAGGAGCTGGGCGGAGACGATGGCGCCGGTGAAGTCGTTGGCGACGAGCTGGCCGACCTTGCCGGATTTGATGACGTTCTGGCGGACCTGCTCGAGTCCGGCCGGAGTGGGCTGGAAATCGGCGGGGACGACGGTGCCGCCAGCGAAGCCGTCCTCGACGATCTCGACGAAACGCACGTTGGGCGTGAACAGCGAGGTGACGGAGGCGCGGTCGACGCCGGGGAGGAAGAAGACCTCGTCGGTGACCTTCTTGAGCGTGTCGAAGAACTTCGGCTGGAAGATGTCGCCTTTCTTGACGGTGAGGGCGATGACGACGCGGTTGGCGTTGCCGAACTGTGTCTGGTAGTCGACGAACGTGCGGACGTACGGGTGCTCGACGGGAAGCTGCTTGAGGAAGCTGGCGTCGATGTGCGTGCGGCTGGCGCAGAAGACCATCGCCAGCGTGAAGAGAATGAAGACGCCGAGGACGGTCTTGCGGTGGCCGAAGACGAGGGACTCGAGCGCGGAGGTGATGCGGTGGGCCGTGCTCATGGCGTGGGGGTGGAGACGGTGGACTGGAGGGACGGCGCGGGAATGCGGCGCAGGCCTTTCTCTCCGGCGGCGAGGAGCGAGCCGTCGGCGGTCTTGAAGAGCGAGGCGACGCCCTCGGAGCCGCCCGGGCGCCAGAGGTCGAAGGTTTGGCCCTGGTCGCGGCTGACGAAGAAGTTGCCTGACTGGCCGGCGAGGACGACGAGGCCGTTGCGCAGGCGCAGGCCGTGCATCAGGAGCGTGGGCACGGGCGTGGCGACGGGCTGCCAGCCGGCGCCGCCGTTGGTGGAGCGGAAGGCGCGGCCGCGCAGGCCGTGGACGAGAAGCTGGCCGTCGGCCAGTTGGACGAGTCCGAAGAAGGAACCCTCATAGGGCGCGGGGACGGGCTCCCAGCTCGCGCCGCCGTCGAGCGAGCGCAGGATGGTGCCGGCCTCGCCGACGAGGAAGAGCGCGCCGTCGGACGTGCGGGCGATGCGGTTGAAGTGGTACTGCTCGGTCTGCGGCTCCTCGCGTGTCCAGGTGGCGCCGGCGTCGCGGGTGCGCAGGTACAGGCCGTAGGCGCCGACGGCGATGGCGTCGTTGGGCGAGAGGGCGAGGACGTCGAGGAGGACGGCGGCGCGCTCGCGGCCGGAGGGAAGTTTCTGCCACGTTTCGCCGCCGTCTGCGGTGCGCAGGATCGTGCCGAGGTGGCCGACGGCGAAGCCGTGACGCGCATCGGCAAAGTGGACGGCGTTGAGCGTGGCGCGGGTGGGGACGGGGACCTGACGCCAGGTGGCGCCCTGGTCGTCGGAGAGGAGAATGTGGCCGCGTTCGCCGCAGGCGACGAGGCGTTGGTCGCCGGCCGGCGCGAGGGAGAGCAGGAGGGATTTGACGGCGAGCGGGGCGGGCTCGGCGGGGCCGTCCTGCCCGAGGGTGTCGGCGGGGGCGGGTGTCGACGCTCTCACGAG
>CAZXHR010000222.1:0-6096 GCA_964640465.1 uncultured Opitutaceae bacterium | reverse complement strand
CCCTTCAAGAATATCTGCCGGCCAGTTCCTCGACCTTGGCCTGCGCGACGATGCCGCCCCGCTCCATATAAACGCCGTTTTCCGCCGCCGACCGGGCGAATAGCAGGTCGTGGGTGACGGCGATAACGGGCCCCTTGTCGCGCTGGAGGGGCTGCTCCAGCCAGCCGACGCTCTCGGCGTCGAGGTGGTTGGTCGGTTCGTCCAGGAGCAGGATATCCGGTTCCTGGAGCAACAGGCGCGTGAGCGCCACGCGGCGGCGTTCGCCGCCGGAGAGTTTGTCGACGATCTGATCGCCAGGCGGGCAGCGCAGCGCGTCCATCGCCATGTCGACATGAGAGGCGACATCCCACGCGCCGGCGGCGTCGATCTTCTCCTGCAAGTCGCCCTGTTTCTGGAGGATGGCATCCTTCGCCGCATCGTCGGGTGCGGCATCGATCTCCTCCCAGGTGGCGTCGTAGGCGGCGACGAGATCGGTGAGATGTTTCACGCCCTCTTCCACGCACTGCCGAACGGTCGAGCCGGGCGTGAGCTGCGGCTCCTGTTCCAGTAGACCGACCGAGTATCCGGGCTCGAAGACCACGTGGCCGTCGAACTCCTTGTCGCGACCGGAGAGGATGCGCATGAGCGAGGACTTGCCGGAGCCGTTGAGTCCGAGCACGCCGATCTTCGCGCCGTAGTAGAACGACAGGCTGATGTCGCGCAGGACCTCCTTGCGCTCGTGGCGCTTGGAAACCCCCAGCATGGAGAAGATGATCTTGGGCTCGTCGGGTGCGGGCATGGGCGACATCGGTGGCAAGAGCGCCCCGCGGCGTCAATGCGGCGCGCACTCAGTCACTCGGCTCGCTCGGCTCTCCGCAAATCCGCATCCGCGCCCGGTCGCCGCTCAATTGACACAGGAGCCGACGGACGCACGCTCCCATGCGCGGTCACCGCCAGCCGCGAGCATCAATGTCGCCAGGAGCCATCAACCCAGAACCAGGGCAGGGGCAGCCCACCGTGCATCGGCTCCGTTGCTCGGACTGGCTGCCGCTCGCACTTGCCGGCGTCCTCCTCGCCGCAGGCTGCGCCCACGCCCCGCTCAACACCCCGTCCGCTTCTGCCGCCACGCCCTCCTACGCGTACCGCACCCACGTCACACACGTGCCCCAGGGCCGGCCCATCGTCGCCCTGTTCCTCTCCGGCGGTGGCACCCGCGCCGCCGCCCTCTCCTACGGCGTCATGCAGGAGCTCGCCCGCACCACGCTGCCCGACGGCAGCCGAATGCTCGACTCGGTCACATCGATCAGCGCCGTCTCTGGCGGTTGTTTTCCCGCCGCCTACTATTGCCTCTACGGCGACCGGCTCTTCACCGATTTCGAGCGGCAGTTTCTCAAGCGCAATGTCCAGGGCGCCCTCGTGAGCCGCACTCTCTCGCCCATCGGCAGCATCCGCCTCGCCTCGGGCTGCTTCGCCCGCAGCGACCTCGCGGCCGAGTATTACGATCGCATCCTCTTCCACGGCGCCACCTACGGCGATCTCGCCCGCGGCCCCGCGGCGCGCCCCTTCCTCGTCATCAACGCGACGGACATGGACTCGTTCGCGCCCTTCCCCTTCACCCAGGAGACCTTCGATCTCATCGGCTCCGATCTCGGGACCTTCCCGCTGTCGCGAGCCATCGCCGCATCCTCCGCAGTACCCGTTGTCCTGACACCGATCACGCTCCGCAACTACGGCGGACGCATCCCCCCCGAACTCGCGGCCCCTGCAACCGAAGCGCCGCTGGCTCCCCGCCAGGAACTGCTCGCGCTGCTGGCCCACCGCTACCTCGATGCCGCCCGCGCCCCCTACATCCACCTCCTCGACGGCGGCTTGGCCGACAACCTCGGCCTGAGCAATCTCCTCGTCGCCCTCGATCTGGCCGGCGGCTGGGACTCGCTGCTCCACAACAACGGCGCCGGCGGCTCCGTCCGCCGGCAGGTTGCCATCATCGTCGTCAACGCCGCCACCGAACCCGAGACCCGCTGGAGCCGGCGCGAGGAGACACCGGGACTGAGCAACGTCGCCTCCGCCCTCAGCCGCAACGCGATCAACAACACCAGTTACACGCTCCTCGCTCGCGTCCGCCAAAGCCTCGACGATTGGCACGCTCACACCGCCCCGGGGCACCCCGAAGTGCACCTGATCGCCATCGGCTTCGACCAGCTTCCCTCCCCGGAGGAGCGCGCTTTCTTCAACCAGGTGCCGACCCGTTTCGCCCTGCCCGAGGCAACGGTGGACCGTCTGATCGACGTCGGTGCGCGGCTATTGCGCGAATCGCCCGAGTACCGAGCTCTGCTGATCGAGGCGCGTGCCAGCCAGCCGTAACGGGATCCCTACTCCACCACCACGCGGAAGCCGATCGTGCGTGCGCGATCCAGCCGGTTGTGCTTCTCCAGCGGCACCCGAGCCAGATCCGCCAGCGCGTCCGTACAGGACCCGCCAGCCACCGGCGCGGCTTCCGCGTCGTCCGTCGCCGGAGCCAGCCACTCGGCCACATTGCCCAGCAAGTCGTAACAACCGTTGGGCCCTGCAACCGTCGAGGCGACCGGATGCACGTTTTGCCCGCTGCGCTCCTGCGACCATACCTGCTCCGCCAGCGCGGCGCCGTCCGGCACCAGCCCCAGCGCCGCGCGGAACTCGGCCTCCGTCGGCAACCGCACCGTGCGCCCAAGCATCCAGGACAGCCGCCGGCAAAACTCCGCGGTGTCGAACGCATTCACGGATTCAACCGGCAGGTCCGCGCCCGTCTGGCGGCTCGGATTGGCCTGCATGACCATCTCGTAGAGTCGCTGCGGCACCTCCGTGCGCAGGATACGCGCGGCACGCCCGGGCACGGGGCGCAGCCCGTCGGCCAGCTCCGCCTGCACGGGAGCGATCCGCTCGCGGTGGACCAGCAGGAAGTTGAACTTCAGCCGCAGCTCGGGGTCCAGCCGCCGGCTGCGCGGGTACTGCGTCGCCACGGTGTCGCTGAGTTCGGAGCCCTCCCTGAGCTTCGGTTCCAAGTCGTCGAGCCTGCGTGCCTGCAACGCTTCGGCGACCTCTCGGTCGAGCGCCTGCGCCCGCCGCATCGCATCGGCGCTGAGTTCCGTCTGTCGGGCAACCTCCAGTGTGTCCACCCGCGTGGCGGAGACATGGCGGCTGCGAGGATGGTCGTCGTTGATCCGCCGTTGCACGTCCGCCGCCTTCTCGAAGAGCGCCACGGCATCGGCGCTGCGCCCCGCGCCCTGCGCCTCTGCGGCCTGGGCGGAAAGCGCCATGACCTCCTCGGCCAAGCCGGAGGTCTCGATCGTCGCAACCTCCTCCTCGAGTTTTTCGAGATTGCGCAGGCTGGCGTACGGCGTGCGGCCAAACTCGCGATTGAGCCGCTGCTGCAGTTCGCGCGCCCGGGTGTAGGCGTCGAGCGCCTCGGCAGTCTTGTTCTCATCGCGCAATTTCGCCGCCCGCGCGGTGACATCGGCCAGCTCGGCCCCGATGGGCTCGGCATCGAGACGTTCGAGCTCCTGGCGCAGGCTCGTCTCGCGGGAAAGATCGCGCCCGCCGGTGGCTTCGCGTCGCTGGTTGAGCTGCCGCTGGAGATCGAGCGCCGAACGCAGCCGCTGGAGTGCCTCGTCGCGCCTGCCGGCTGCGAGCAATTGGCGCCCCGCCACCTCGTCGGCGTTCGAAGTCGCGCTCGCATACCGCTGCCAGACATCCGCGTACAGCGCATCGAGCGCGGCGGCCCGCTGTGCCTGCTCGGGATCGGCACTGCCCGTAGCGCGCATCCACTCGCGCTGGTTGTCGATCGCCCGCTGCAACAGCTCAAGATCCTCCGCCGTCGGAGTCCGACTGTCGCAGACCCGTGCGAACTGGCGCTCCAACGCCATGCTTTCCTCCCTTAGCCGCACCATCTCCGGATCGTTCGGATCGATCAGTTCCGCCGAGTGCTGCGGGCGGAAGAACCCCCACGCAAACACACCGCCCACGACCAGCAGCACACCGGCGCCCAGGCACGCCCACGGCAGGTAGGGATGCCGGCGCGAGCGAGGCTTGTCCGGTGCAGACTCCGGACGCTTGTATTCGGAGGTCATGTGCCAGCGAGAAAAGGCGACGCCGGTGAAAAGGCAACGCACCGCTATCCACTGTCCCGGAGCGCACAACTCTGCCGCCACAGCGCGCACACGCGCCGGCACAGCGTTCGCGCCTGTATGTTTGGGCTCAAATCCCCACGCCATAGGCCGATTGGACGGTGGTCTTTCATGCTACCATTTCGTTTTCCGGTCAGGCTAGGGAGCAAGCGTACGTTCCAGACACAGCTTCTCGTCGCCTGCCTCGTGGCAGGAGCACTGTGCCCGGTGTTGGTGCGCGCGCAGATTCCCTCCGCTCCCGTCGGCCAGAACGAAGTCGGCGTACCGGCCTTCGTCGTCCTCGGCCCAGAGTCCTTGGGACTCAGCTCGATGCCCACAGACCTGCACTTCATGCCGGACGGGCGCCTCCTCGTCGTCGCCCAGCGCGAGCTGACCTTTGGCGACGGCGTCCGCTGGCAGACCTACAGGCGAGTAGCCAACGACGACAACTACATCGGCAACAAGGTCGCCGTCGATCAAGACTCGCGCATCTACACAGGGCTGGAAGGCAAGTTCTCCCGCATCGATCTCAATGCCGATGCCACCTGGAGCTACACGCCGGTCGCCGGCCTCGCACCGGATGCCCCAGCCGTGATCGTGCCCCACAACGTCACCATCATCGGGGACGACTGGTACTGGCATAGCGGTGGCTCCATCATCAAGTGGAGGCCCGGAGCACAGCCGCTCACCATCCGGCACTCCGGCAGCACCGACCTGCTTTTCACCCTCGGCACCGAGATCTTCGTCAACGACAGCGCCTCCGGCCGGCTCTCCCGGCTGGATATCGAGGCGCACCAAACCATCCCGGTGCTCGAACCGGAGAACGGTGCGATCGAGGCAATCACCTGCACCACAGCCTTCGCGCCGGGCCAAATCCTCGTCGGCACAGCCGGACTGGGGCTGAAGCTCTTCGACGGCACCCATCTCCGCCCGTTCACCACACAAAGCCTGCTCGCCCGCAATCTGCGCATCAACGACCTGTGCAGCCTCGGCCAGGGCGTGTTCGCCGCCGCCGTCGACACCGTCGGCATCGTCATTTTCAACCGCGAAGGCAGGATACTCCAGGCGCTCGACCGCGCGCTCGACCACCGGCTCTCCCGCGTGCGCCAGCTCGTCTACGCTCCCGACGGCGTCATCTGGGCCCTGCTCAACGAGGGGCTGGCCCGCATGGAGTATCCTTCGCCTCTCTCCAATTTCTCCCCGCTTGTCCCCACCGGACTGCGTTACGCTCACGTCCTCCGCTTCCGCGACCGGCTCTGGATCATGAGCGACAACCGCCTCCTCACCGGCGTCTACGACGAGGACCGCCGCCTCGTCCGGTTCGAGGACACCACCCCCGCCGGCCACGCGCCTTACCACATGGGAGTGCTCGGCGATCGTCTCTTCTTCTCGGACAATGCCGGCATTTACGAATATGCAGGCTCCGACTGGCGGCTCGTCGCTTCCGGCGTCGTTAACGCTCGAATCGGGATCAGCCCGCGCACCCCCCGTGGCTGGTTCTACGCCGCCCGCGGCGAGATCGGTTGGCTCAACCTCGCCGCCGAGGGCATCACCCTCGAACGCGTCCCCGCCCCTGAGCTGGGCGACGTCTACGGCCACGCCAGCGATTCTACAGGCGATGTCTGGCTCGAACTGGGCACCAACCGCACCGCCCGCATCCGGCTTTCCGCCGACGGCCCGCCCCGGATCGACCTCTTCACCTCCGAGCAGGGGCTCTCCGACGGCTGGGTGCAGCTCTTCGCCATCGACGGCACGGTCCGGTTCAACCTGCCCAACCGCGTCTTCCGTTACTCCGATATAACCGGCCGCTTTGTCGACGACACCGACTTCCTCAAGCTCTACCCCGAGATGCGCAACTGCGTTGGCCGTCCCATACGCGATCCGCTCGGGCACATCTGGTTCACAACCGCCGGGACGGTCTACCAGCTCGATCCTTCTCTACCCACGGACGAACGCCTGCGGATCGTCCAGGCCG
>CAZXHR010000221.1:0-6266 GCA_964640465.1 uncultured Opitutaceae bacterium | reverse complement strand
GACGATGGTGGCGATGGCCGGCTGGTCGCGGTAGGTGAGGAAGACGGGGCCGGGGGTGGCGGAGAGGGTGGAGGTGTGGCGGACGCGGTCGTCCTCCTTGTCCTTGCGGGTCTTCTCGTGCTTCTTGATGAGGTTGTTGTCGTAGTCGTCGACGTGGCAGAGGGCGGCGACGCCGGTCTGGATGTGGGCGCCCATCTGCTGCTGGTAGATGTAGAGGGACGGGCCGGACTCGCGGACGAGGTGGCCGCCGGCGATGAGCTTCTGGAAGTTTTCCTTGGCGCGGGCGTAGATGGCGTCGGAGTGCGGGTCGGTGTCGTCGGGGAACTCGAGATCGGCACGGGCCACGCGGAGCATGCTCAGGGGGTTGCCCTCGACGAGGGCGCGGCACTCGGCGGTGTTGACCACATCGTACGGGACGGAGGCGATCTGGCTGGCGAGATCGGGCTGGGGGCGTAGGGCGCGATAGGAACGGATTCGCATAGACGGAGGGGAACGGAGCAGAGAGGGCGGGGGAAGGCAAGCGGAGGAGCGGGCAGTGCGAACAAGATGGGGATAAATTTTCGCGGAGAGACATTGCATGCCGGGGCGAAGTCTGTCGCGATTCGCGGCTTTCCCACATGTCTCCCGAGTTTTCGACCAGCACCAGTGCGCCGCGACGCTACGGCAACGACGATGGACCCCGCGGCGGCTACGGCAACGGCGGCGCGCCCACCGGACCGGTCGGCGGCCGCACTCCGCCGCACAGTGTCGAGGCGGAGGAGTCGTTGCTGGCGTGCTGCCTGATCGACGGCGGCGACAGTGTGTCGGCGTGCATCGAGGCGAAGCTGACGCCGGAGTCGTTCTACGAGCCGGGCAACCGGGTGATCTTCGAGGTGCTTTGCGAGATCTATCGCGCGGGGCATCCGGTGGACGAGCCGGTGCTGGCGGAGGAGTTGCGGAAAAAGAACCTGCTCGATGCAGTCGGCGGTGCGGTGCGGATCAACCAGATCACCAACCGCATCCCGACGACGGCGCACCGTACCTATTTCCTGGAGCAGGTGCGCGAGAACGCGCTGCTGCGCCAGCTCATCGGGGTGGCGACGGGAGCGATCGAGAAGTGCTACCAGTACCAGGGTGGCATCGAGGAGTTTATCGATCGGATCGAGCGCGACATGTTCCAGATCACGCAGGACCGGACGAACGACTCGGCGCGCGAGATGAAGGAGCCGGTGAAGGAGGCCACGGCGGTGATCGCGAAGATGCTGGAGCGCCGTGGCGAGCTGACGGGCGTGAGCTCGGGGTTCGTGGACCTCGACAAGATGCTCTTCGGTTTCCAGAAGCAGGAAATGACCATATTGGCGGCGCGTCCGTCGATGGGCAAAACGAGCTTGGCGCTGAACTTCGTGGAGGCGGCGGCGCTGCCGCAGAATCCGAAGAAGACGCCGCCGGTGGGTGTGCTGCTGTTCAGCTTGGAAATGGGCTCGGCGCAGATCGCGTTGCGCATGCTCTGCTCGCACGCGCGGGTGAACATGCAGCGGCTGCGCGACGGTTTCGTTGGGCGCGACAGCGAGGAAACTTCGCGGCTCGGGCGCTCGGCGGAGGCGCTGAAGACCGCCCCCATCATGATCGACGACTCGAGCAGCATCTCGATCATGGAGATGCGGGCGAAGGCCCGGCGCGTGGCCCAGAAGCTCCGCGACAAGGGCGGGCTCGGCATGATCGTGGTCGACTACCTGCAGCTGGTGTCGGGCACGGACCCGAAGGCGAACCGCGAGCAGCAGGTGGCGGAGATTTCGCGCGGATTAAAGGGCATGGCGAAGGAACTCCACGTGCCGGTGATTGTCCTCTCCCAGCTCAACCGTGCCTCAGAAAAAGAAAACCGAGTGCCCCGTCTGTCCGACCTTCGCGAATCCGGCTCGATCGAGCAGGACGCCGACGTCGTACTGATGTTGGCACGCCCCAAGGATGCAGACGAAAAGTTTCAGACAGCGGCCGACTCGGCGGATTTGATCGTTGCCAAGCAACGAAACGGACCGGTAGGAGAAATCAAATTAACCTTCCTCAAGGACATTACCCGCTTTGAAAACCATATCGCGTAGCACCCCGGCTTGGGGTTGGTTTGCCCTATTGATCGCTTTGTTCGTGTTTGCCGGGATGCCGGCGGCGCGGGCGCAGATGGCGGAGGAGACCGCCAAAAATATCGGTAAGGTGGATGTGCGCTTTCTCGGCGTGCGCAACGTGAGCGAGCAGGTCGTGCGCGCCAACATCCAGGTGCGCGAAGGCACGGTTTTCGACGAGGCACTCGTCGACCGCGACGTGCGGCACCTCTATCGCACCGGCCTCTTCGAGCTGATCGAGGTCAAGAAGGAGGATGTGAGCTTCGACAAGGTGAACCTCGTCTTCGAGGTGACGCCGAAATTCCGCGTCCTCTCCGTCGAGCTCGACGGCAACCGCGCCTTCTCGCGGCACCGCCTCATCAAGAAGGTTGAGACGAAGCCCAATTCCTCGCTCGACGAGCGCCAGATCAAGGCCGACACCGAGAAGCTCTTCGAGTACTACCAGAAGAAGGGGTATTCGCAGGCCGAGGTGAACTACTCGATCGAGCGCGATCGCACGACCGGCTTCGGCCGCGTCATCTTCCGCATCCGCGAAGGCCTGAAGACCAAGATCAGCGACGTGCGTTTCGTCGGCAACGACAGCGTGAAGGCCCGCCGCCTGCGCAAGGAGCTCGAAAACACCCGCCGCCACTGGATGTTCTCCTGGCTCACCGGCAACGGACGCCTGCAGGACGACAAGTTTGAGGAGGACCTCGACAAGCTCCGCGACTTCTACCGGGAGAAGGGCTACCTCGATGTCGAGGTCGCTCGCGCGAAGGTGCAGTTCCAATATCCGAAACCCGGACATCTGGTCATCGTCATCCCGATCAACGAGGGTCGCCGGTACAAGCTCGGCCGTGTGGGCTTCTCCGGGAACAAGATCTTCCCCGCCCGCTTCCTTTCGCTCGCGCTCAACGAGCGCCCGGGCAACTGGTTCACCCCCTCCAAGCTCGACAAGGATGTCGAGGCCGTCGAGGAGTTCTACGGCAAGAGCGGTTATCTCGACACACGCGTGCGTCTCCACCGCAAGCCCAACCTCGCCACCGGCGCCATCGACGTCGATTTCGAGATCACTGAGGGCGAGAAGGTCACGCTCGAGTCGATCCAGATCGAGGGCAACGAGAAGACCAAGAGCATCGTCATCCTGCGCGAACTCGTGCTCTATCCCGGCCAGGTCTTCGACTCCGTGCGCATGAACATCAGCAAGCTGCGCTTGGAGAACACCCGATTCTTCGAGACCGTGAATCTCACCCCCGAGGAGACCGACATCCCCGGCCGTCGCAACCTCAAGGTCAAGGTGGCCGAAGACCGCACCGGCAACCTCACCTTCGGTGCCGGCTACAGCTCGCTGGAGAAGGCCGTGTTCTATGCCGAGCTGAGTCAGGGCAACTTCGACCTCTTCAACCGCCGCTCCTTCTTCCAGGGCGACGGCCAGAAGTTCCGCATCCGCTTCCAGATCGGCTCCCAGTCCAACGAGATCGTCCTCAACTTCGAGGAGCCGTGGTTCCTTGAGAAGCAGCTGGCGGTCGGCTTCGAGCTGCACCGCGCCGAGTCCGACTATACGTCCTCGTACTACGACGTGATCACGACTGGTGGTTCGATTTACACCCGCAAACGCCTCTTCGAGCTGTTCGACGGTCAGCTCTCCTACGGGTATGACAATATCAAGTATTCGGACATCTCGACCACGTCCTCCTATCTCGCGGCGTTGCTCGACTCGCACGATGTCTCGAAAGTCTCGTTCTCCCTGGTGCGCGACACGCGCGACAAGATGATCAACACCACCCGGGGCAACCGCCTCGAGCTGACGACCAGCTTGGCTGGCGGCTTCCTCGGCGGTGAACGCAACTTCTACAGCGTCGAGGCCCGTGGCGCGCAATTCGTGCCGATCTTCAAGGCTCAGGAGCAGGTGCTGGCCATCCTCCTGCGCGCCGGCATGATCGAGAAGTACGGCGACACCACCGACGACGACCTGTTCTACTACAACTATGCGCTCGGCGGCCCGAACACACTGCGCGGCTTCGAGTACCGCGAGGTCGGCCCCAAGGATCCCTCCTCCGGCGAGCCGATCGGTGGCAAATCCTACGGTTTCTTCAGCTTGGAGTACTCGTTGGACATCGTCAGCCCGGTGCGTTTCGCCGTCTTCTACGACGCCGGCTTCGTCAATCGCGGCGCGTTCGATTTCAACCCGTCCAGCTACAACGACAACTTCGGCTTCGGTATCCGCATGATGGTCATGGGCTCCCCGATGAGCCTCGACTACGGCATCCCGCTGACCACCGACAGGAAGAACGACAGCGGCGGCCAGTTCAACTTCTCCTACGGCACCCGCTTCTGAGTCTCTTCTTTCCAAAACCCAAGCACATCACCCAATGAAACACCCATTTCGTTCCGCGCTCCTCCTCCTCGCCGTTGCCGGCGCCACACTCGGCCTCCGCGCCGAGGTCGCGCTCAAGGTCCTGACGCTCGACGTGGACCAAGTCTACTCGAAGTACTACAAGACCGAGGCGCAGAAGACCAAGCTCGACGAGCAGGCCAAGCGCGCCCGCGAGGCTGAGGACAACATGAAGAAGGAACTCGAGGCCATGGTGACCCAGGCCAAGGATCTCCAGGAGCAGACCAAGAATACCATCCTCAGCGAGGAGGCCCGCAAGAAGGCCCAGGCCGACTTCGAATCGAAGGTCGGCGAGATCCGCAGCAAGGATGCCGAGCGCCAGGAGTTCCTGCAGCGGACTCAGATGGGCCTCCAGAAGCAGATGGCCACGTTCCAACAGCAGGCGCTCGAGGAAATCAGCAAGGTCGCCAGCGATATCGGCCAGAAGAAGGGGGCGACGCTTGTCCTCAACAAGGGCTCCGTGCCCGTCGTGATCTATGCCGCTCCGGAGTTCGACATCACCGAAGAGGTGATCACCGAGATCAACAAGGACGCCCCGGCGCCGACCGCCAAAGTCGACATCCCGGCCGCCACTCCGGCCAAGTAATCCCTCGCTCCTCCCGTTTCCCACCCCTGCCCGAGTACGGGCAGGGTTTTTTTGTTTCCAGTCTCCCGTGCCCCCCCCCCCGCTCGGCTCCATGTCGCCTGCCTTTTCCGCGGCTCAGATCATCGAAATAGTCCAACCTGCCCGCGTACTGGGGCGCACCGATGCCACCATCGCTGGCATCGCACCGCTCGATTCCGCCAGCGTCGGCGATCTATCCTTCCTCGGGAATCCGAAATACAAGGGCGACGTCGCTCGCAGCCGCGCTTCGATCTTGCTGCTCCCGGCCGATTTCGAGGGCGAGCCGCCGGCCGGCCAGCTCTGGCTTCTACTGGAGAAACCCTCGCTAGGGCTCACGCGCCTGTGCGCTCGTATCGAGCAACTGCTCTGGCCCAAGCCTGCGCCCGGTATCCATCCATCCGCGGCGATTGCCGCCGATGCCGAGATCGCCGATACGGCTTGCGTCGGGCCACTCTGTGTCGTCGAGGCCGGCGCACAGATCGGTGGCGGAACCGTTCTCCAGGGCTCCGTTTTTGTCGGCGCGCGTGCGACGATCGGCGCCGATTGCTGGCTGGGTGCACATACAGTGGTGGCGCAGGACTGTGTCCTCGGGGCACGCGTGCGCCTCCAACCCGGTGCCGTCATCGGCTCCGACGGCTTCGGCTACGACACCGTGAACGGTCGGCATGAGAAGATTCCCCAGATCGGCAACGTGGTGCTCGGCGACGATGTCGAGATCGGCGCGAACACCACGATCGATCGCGCGCGTTTCAGCCGCACGACGATCGGGGAGGGCACCAAGATCGACAACCTCGTGCAGATCGCCCACAACTGCACCATTGGGCGCCACTGCATCATCGTGGCGCAGGTCGGTATCGCCGGAAGCACGAAGCTCGGCGACTACGTCGTCCTTGGAGGGCAGGTCGGCGTGGCCGGGCACCTCGACATCGGCAGTTTCACCCAGGTCGGCGCGCAATCCGGCCTCGCCCGCAGCCTGCCACCGAAGAGTGTCGTCAACGGCACCAACGCCCTGCCGCTTCTGCTCGACCAGAAGTTCCAGGTGCTGCGCGGCAAGATCCCCGAGTTGTTCAAGCGCGTCGATCGCCTCGAGACACTGCTTCGCGACAACTCGGCAAAATAACCTTCCGCCCACCGCCGGGGGGGGGGGGGGGGGGGGGGGCGGGCGGCGGGGGGGGGGGGGGGGCGGGGGGTG
>CAZXHR010000220.1:0-6311 GCA_964640465.1 uncultured Opitutaceae bacterium | reverse complement strand
CTCCCCGGCGGCGCGGCGCGCCGCGTCCATCCTCGCCGTCATGATCGCCGTGTTCCTGCTGGCCTACTTCCTCCCGTTCGCCGAGCTGCCCGCCGGCGGAGCCCGCCTCGCCGTCGCTGGACGCGAAGCACTCCTGATGCTCCAGGACTACGCGCAGCATCACGTCATCCTGTGTCTGGTCCCGGCCCTGTTCATCGCCGGCGCGATCTCCTGCTTCGTCTCCCAGGCGTCGGTCATGAAATACCTCGGACCGACGGCCAACAAGTTCGTCGCCTACACGGTGGCCTCGGTCTCCGGCACGATCCTGGCCGTCTGCTCGTGTACCGTCTTGCCCTTGTTCGCCGGCATCTGGACGCGCGGCGCGGGACTGGGACCCGCCGCGGCTTTCCTCTATTCTGGCCCCGCCATCAACGTGCTCGCCATCATCCTCACCGCCCGCATCCTCGGCTGGGAGATCGGCCTCGCACGCGCCGGCGCCGCCGTCGGCTTCAGCTTCGTCATCGGCCTGCTGATGCATTTGATCTACCGCAAGGAGGAGCGCGCCAAGGTGGAGGAAGCCAAGGCCGCCGGCGGATTCGTGCTGCCGCAAGACGCGGCCGAGCGCCCCCTCTGGCAGACGGCCGCCTACTTCGCCGCCATGATCGGCATCCTCGTCTTCGCGAACTGGGGAGCACCGAGCGAATACCACTTTCGTTGCCGTTCGGCAGTGTCGTTGACGGGCGTGGTAATCAGGACCGTCGACGCTGGCGCGTTGGCCGCAAGAACCCTCGAGATCGAATTGACCGAAGGGCCGCAACGCGGTTCGTCGGTCCGTGTCTTGGCAGCGGACGTGCTCGAAAAGACTCCGGTCGCAAGCACTTCAACCTCAATCTGGCGTGCCAAGTGGTGGGTCACCGGTGCGCTGGCACTGTGTCTGGCCGCGATGCTCAAGTTGTGGTTCACGCGCGGAGAGCTCAAGCAGTGGGTCGCCAGCACTTGGTTCTTCGCCAAACAAATCCTGCCGCTGCTATTCCTGGGCGTGCTCGTCTCCGGCGTGCTGCTCGGCCGTCCCGGACAAGAGGCCCTGATTCCCAACCGTTGGATTGAGCAGGCCGTCGGCGGCAATGGCCTGGGGGCCAATCTCTTCGC
Organism: uncultured Opitutaceae bacterium; assembly: GCA_964640465.1. GTDB lineage: Bacteria > Verrucomicrobiota > Verrucomicrobiia > Opitutales > Opitutaceae > CAJCBL01. The sequence continues at coordinate 5,183 of CAZXHR010000220.1, read as the reverse complement.
CGCCTTCGCCGGCGCCCTGATGTATTTCGCCACGCTCACCGAAGTGCCCATCTTGCAGGGGCTGCTGGGCTCCGGCATGGGCAAGGGCCCGGCACTCGCGCTCCTGCTGGCCGGACCCGCCTTGTCGCTGCCGAGCATGCTCGTCATCCGCTCGGTCGTCGGCACGCAGAAAATGCTCGTCTACGTGTCGTTGGTCGTCAGCCTGTCCACGGTGGCGGGCCTCATCTACGGCGCGTTCGCGTAACCGGGCGCCAGCGGCGCTCGCAACGCTGACAGGAGAATTCATTCATGACCCAAGAGACAATCGGCTTCATCGGCGGCGGACGGATCGCCACAGTCTTCCTCGGAGGTTGGCAGCACGCGGGCGCCCTCCCGCGCCGCATCGTCGTGGCCGACGCCGATCCCCAGGTGTTGGCACGCCTGCAAACTCAACACCCCGGCATCGAAACCTGCGGTAGCGACCTGACCAAGCCCATGGCCCAGGACACCGTGTTCATCGCCCTCCATCCGCCGGCCATCGCCGAATCCCTGGCGAGCGCTCGCGCGACCCTGCGCCCGGATGCCCTGGTCGTCTCCCTCGCTCCGAAGTTCACGCTGGCGAAGCTCAGCTCGCTCCTCGGCGGCTTCCAGCGCGTCGCCCGCGTCCTGCCCAACGCCCCCTCGCTCGTCGGCGCCGGCTTCAATCCGCTGGCCTTCTCGACTGCACTGACACCCGACGACCGGGCGCGTCTCACGCAACTGCTCGCCCCGCTCGGCCAGTCCCCCGAGGTGGCCGAAGCCAAGCTCGAAGCCTACGCCATCGTGGCCGCCATGGGCCCCACCTATTTCTGGCCCCAGTGGCACGAACTGCAGAACCTCGCCACGTCCTTCGGCCTCACGCCCGCGGAGGCCGGCCAAGCCGTCCGCGAGATGCTGCTCGGCGCCCTGCGCACCCTGCAGGATTCCGGCCTGACGCCGCAGCAGGTGATGGACCTGATCCCGGTCAAGCCGCTCGGTGACCTCGAACCGACCATCCTCGCAGGCTATCGCACCAAGCTGCAGGCCGTGATGGATCGCATCCGCCCGTAAGAACGAAGCCATCCGTGACAACCAGGAGTACATACATGAAGATCGAAGTCCTCGGCACCGGCTGCAAGAAATGCAACGAACTCGAGGCGGCCACGCGCGCCGCCGCCGACCAGCTCGGCATCGCCTACGAGCTGACCCACGTGAAGGAACTCGGCAAGATCATGGCCTACGGCGTCATGATGACGCCCGCTCTGGTCATCGACGGCCAGGTCAAAACGTCCGGCAAGGTGCCCAGCGCGGCCGAGTTGACGACGCTGCTGACGAGCGCCCTGAGCAAGTGAGGCCACCCCGACATTCCGGCTTCGGCCGTAGCCCTGTGAGCACCTTATGACCGAATGCACAATCCGCTGGTCTGTGACCCGCACCGGCAGCGCCGCCGCGGCGCTCCTCCTCATTCTCGCAGCCGCCGGCTGCGAGCGTCCTCCCAGCACCGGGAGCAACGCGTTCGCAGCACCGTCGGCCACCACGACCAAGCCGACCGACGCCGCGACCTCGGCGCCAACCACCGCGCCGACCGCCACGAGCCCGACGGCGGAAGCCGCACCTCGATACGTCGCGTACTACTTCCACCGCACGCTGCGCTGCGCCACGTGCCTGTCGATCGAGCAGCAGTCGCACGACGCGCTCGCCCTGTTCTTCGGCGACACGCCGCGCTGGCGCACCGTCAACATCGAGGAGTCCGGCAACGAGCACTTCGAGCGGGACTTCAGCCTGGATCGCCAGGCGCTCGTCCTGGTCGAACTCGACGGCGCGCAGGTCAAACGCTCGAAGCTCTTGCCGCGCGTGTGGGAACTCGTGGACGATGCCGGCGGCTTCCAGGAATACGTCGTGTCCGAAGTCGCCGATTTCCTCGGCGGTAACCCGTAGCCGCGACCTGACGCCGCGGCCCATTTGCGAGATCTGCCCATGCCTGCCAAGAACGCCGTAATCGTCATCGCCGTCGTCGCCCTGGTCGCGGGCGTGGCCTGGTTCCGCACGATGCGCGTGCCCACCACCGCGGTTCCGCCCACGACCTCCGCGCCCGCCGGCGCCACCGAGTCGGACTCCCCCCCCGGACCAGCCACACAAGCCGCGGCCCAGACCGGCGACGCGACGCGCTCCGCAACGAGCGCCCCAACTACTTCGACCGCGAACCCCGCAGCGACGAAGAAGCTCCCGCGCGTCGTCGACCTCGGCGCCGACAAGTGCATCCCCTGCAAGAAGCTCGCCCCGATCCTGGAAGAGCTCAAGAAAGAGTACGCCGGCCGCGTCACCGTCGAGTTCATCGACGTGTGGAAGAATCCGGATGCCGGCACGCCGTACAAGATCAAGCTCATCCCCACGCAGATCTTCTTCGACGCCGACGGCAAAGAAGTCTGGCGCCACGAAGGCTTCCTGCCCAAGGCCGACTTCCTCGCGAAGTTCGCCGAACTCGGAGTGCAGTAGATGCTCGACGCGCTCGCCGAAAACCTGGCCACCGTGATCAAGTCGAACGTCTGGCTCGCCCCGCTCGCCGCCCTCATCGGCGGCCTGCTCACCGCGGCCAACCCCTGCGTGCTCGCCGCCGCCCCCCTCATGGTCGGCTACGTCGCCGGGCAGGAGCAACGCACCGTCCGCCGCTCGTTCCTCCTCTCCCTGACGTTCGCGCTCGGCCTGACCATCATGTTCGGCCTGATCTGGTTCGGCGTCTGGTCCGCCAGCACGCTCGTGCCCGCCACCTGGTGGAAGTACCTCGCAGTCATCGTCTGCCTGCTCATGGGTCTGCACCTGCTCGGCGTGCTCCACATCACGATCCCCGCCCCATCCGGGCTGCGCCCGAAGCAAAAGGGCTTCGTGGGCGCGTTGCTGCTCGGCCTGCTCTTCGGCCTGATCTCGATGCCCTGTGCCGGCCCCGTCCTGGCTGCCCTCGTCGTCGTCACCCCCCTGTATGGACTGGCCTTCGGCGTCATGCTGCTCGTCGCGTACAGCCTCGGCCACTGCGGCCTCGTGCTCGTCGGCGGCACTTCGATCGGCTTGGTCCAGCGCCTCGCCGACTCCAAAGGCTGGACCCGCGGTACCGCCTTCCTGCGCCGCCTCGCCGGCCTGCTGATCGTCGGCGTGGGCCTGTATCTGCTGTTCTTCGAGGGCCCGCCCGGTGACCTTGAAGCGGTTACCCGCCGGGCTATACTTCGTTGGTTGTCGAAGTAACGGAGTATTCATGCAGGCCTTTCTCAATATCGCCAAAGCCCTCGGCGACCCCGCCCGCTTGCGCGTCCTCCTCAGCCTGCGCGGCGGCGAGTTGTGCCTCTGCCATTGCATCGCCCTCCTCCAGCTCGCCCCCTCCACCGTCTCCAAACACCTCGACCTCCTCTACCAGGCCGGCCTCGTCGAGCGTCGCAAGGCGGGCCGCTGGTGCTACTTCCGCCTGCCCGGACGCAACGCCGCGCCGGCCGTCCGCAGCGCCCTCCGCTGGGTCGACACCGCCCTCGCCGATCTGCCCGAATCCCGCGCCGACGCCGCGCGCGTCGCTCAGTTGCGCGGAGTCGACCTGCAGGAACTCGCCTGCTGCTACAAGGGATGAGCCGATGCCCGCCAAGCTCAGAGTCCTCTTCCTCTGCACCGGCAACTCCTGCCGCAGCCAGATGGCCGAAGGCTGGGCCCGCCACCTGCGCGGCGACGTGCTCGAACCGTACTCCGCGGGCCTTGAGACGCACGGGCTGAACCCGCGCGCCGTGCAAGTCATGGCCGAAGCCGGCATCGACATCTCCACGCAACGCTCCAAGCACGTCGACGAGCTGCGCGCCGTGAACTTCGACTACGTCGTCACTGTTTGCGACCGCGCCCACGAAAGCTGCCCGGTCTTCGCCGCCGGCACGCGCGTCGTGCACGTCGCCTTCGACGACCCGCCGCGCCTCGCCCGCGAAGCGAAGACGGAGGAAGAGACCCTCCACCACTACCGCCGCGTGCGCGACGAAATCCGCGCCTTCATCCTGACCCTGCCGGAGGCCCTACGCGGCCCCGCTCGTACTTGAGGAGAACACTCATGCCAGAATCCCCACAGAACGTCGACGCCCAAACCGTTCGCGAGCAAGTTCGCGCCGGCTATGCCGAAGTCGCCCGCACCGGCGGCCTCGCCGCAGCCCCGCGTTCGTCCGGCTGCTGCTCCAGTTCGTCCTGCTGCGGCCCCACCGCCGGCACCGCCGACGGCCTCGCCCAGAAGATCGGCTACAACGAAGCCGAGCTCGCCACACTGCCCAACGGCGCCAACATGGGTCTGTCGTGCGGCAACCCCACCGCGCTTGCTTCGCTACAGCCCGGCGAGATCGTCCTCGACCTCGGCAGCGGCGGCGGCTTCGACTGCTTCCTCGCCGGCCCGCGCGTCGGTGCGACAGGCCGCGTCATCGGCGTCGACATGACTCCGGAGATGCTCTCCAAGGCCCGCCGCAACGTCGCGTCGTATCGCCAGCGCACCGGCCTCGACAACGTCGAGTTCCGCCTCGGCGAAATCGAGCACCTGCCCCTGCCGGACCGCAGCGTCGACGTCGTCATCTCCAACTGCGTCCTCAACCTCTCGCCGGACAAGCCGCAGGTCTGGCGCGAAATCGCCCGCGTGCTCAAGCCCGGCGGACGTGTCGCCGTCTCCGACCTCGCGCTGCTGCGCCCGCTGCCGGAGGAAGTGCGCAACATGGTCGCGGCCCTCGTCGGCTGCATCGCCGGCGCCGCGCTCGCCTCCGACACCGAGCGTTTCGCTCGCGAAGCCGGCCTGGTCGACATCCGCCTGGAGCCGAAGCCCGACTACGTCGCCTCCATGACCGGCACCCAGGACCCGCTGTATCGCCAGATCACCGCCGCCCTGCCGCCCGGTACGAAACCGGCCGACTTCGTGACCAGTCTCAACGTCACGGCCCGCAAACCGGAGTAGCTCCCGATGTCGCGTGAATGCCCCGGCCGCCTGTCGTTCCTCGACCGCTTCCTGACGCTGTGGATCTTCCTGGCGATGGCCGTCGGCGTGTTCGGCGGCTGGCTGTGGCCCGGCGTCGAGGGCTTCCTCGACCGCTTCAAGCACGGCACGCCGACCATCCCGATCGCCGTCGGCCTGATCCTGATGATGTACCCGCCGCTGGCGAAGGTGAAGTACGAGGCTCTAGGCGCAGTGC
>CAZXHR010000219.1:0-6461 GCA_964640465.1 uncultured Opitutaceae bacterium | reverse complement strand
CGAGCAGGTGTGACCAGCTTGGACGGTGGCGGACGCTCGGTCGAGTGCGGAGGCGCCGGGCTGGAGGTGGGGGCAAATCCTCGGAGGGATCGCCCTCCGGCGGTCGCTCCGGGCCGAGGATGCGCTTGGGACTGTGGCCGCTGCGGCTGGCGCCGCCGGAGCCCCGCCATGATCCGGCAGGGCGACAAGCCGGGTCGCTTACGCCCACTCGGGCGGGTTTTGCAGCGCCGGCTTGAGGACTCCGATACAGGGGAGATTGCGGTAGCGCTCGGCGAAATCGAGGCCGTAGCCGACGGCGAAACGGTCGGGAATCTCGAAGCCCACAAAATCGGCGTTGAAGGGCACCTCGCGGCGGCCGCGCTTGTCGAGCAGCACGCAGGTCCGCACGGAGGCGGGCTTCATCGCGGAGATGAGGTCGACGACCATCGCGAGCGTCTTGCCGGTGTCGAGGATATCGTCGATGAGGAGGACGTGGCGGTTTTCGATGTCGAGGGTGAGGCTGCTGCGCAACTGCGGCTCGGTGACGGCGGTGGTGGAGTTGCGGTAGCTGGAGACGCGCACGCAGTCGAGGCGGACGGGCCGATTGATCAGGCGGATGAGATCGGCGGCGAAGAGCAGTGCGCCGTTGATGATGGCGATGACGGTGAGCTCTTGGCCGGCGTAGGACTTGTCGATCTCGGCGGCGAGTGTGGCGAGGCGGCGCCGAATCTGCGGCTCGGTGACGAGGATTTCGGCGAGGTCCTTATGGGCGGGGATCTTCTTCGGGCGGCGGGTCGGCATGAGGAAAACGCGACAGTAGGCCGGCGGCCGGAATGCTGGCAACCGGGTTTCCGGTGAACTTGCGGTGTTGCTGTGGGGCTGGCGGCGCCCCGCCTTGACTCGGCCGGCAGGCGCGCGTTCGCTCGGCGGCACCGCGACACGCCATGATCTCCATCGGCATCCAGAAGGTGAGCAAACGCTTCGGCACGGCGGTGGCGCTCGACGCGCTCGATCTGGCGATCCAGCCTGGCGAATTGTTTTTCCTCCTCGGTGCCAGCGGTTGCGGGAAGACGACGTTGCTGCGTTGCTTGGCCGGCTTCGAGAAGCCCGACTCCGGCACGATCCGCTTCGGCGAGAGCGATGTCACCGGTCTGGCCCCCCACGAGCGCAACACCGGCATGGTTTTCCAGAGCTACGCGCTGTGGCCGCACATGACGGTGGCGGAGAACGTCGCCTTCGGTCTGGAGGAGCGGCGCGTGGCGAAGGACGAGATCGCCCGGCGCGTGGCGCAGGCGCTGGAGGCGGTGCAGATGGGCGTGCTGGGCGAGCGCAAGCCGCACCAGCTCTCCGGCGGCCAGCAACAGCGCGTGGCCTTGGCGCGCGCGCTGGTCGTGCGACCCCGCTGCCTGCTGCTCGACGAACCGCTTTCCAACCTCGACGCCCGGCTGCGCACCGAGATGCGCGGCGAGATCCGGCGCGTGTGCAAGGCCCACCAGCTCACCACCGTGTACGTGACGCACGACCAGAAGGAGGCGCTGGCGATCGCCGACCGGATGGCGGTGATGGAGTCCGGCCGCATCCTGCAGATCGGAACGCCGCGCGAGGTGTACGCCCGGCCCTCCTCGGCGGCGGTGGCGCGGTTCATCGGCGAGACCAACCTGATCCCTGGACGTTTCGTCGGGCTCGAAGGCGGGCGACTGTTGGTCGACACGGCGCTGGGACGGTTCCTTGGCGTGGCCGGCGACACGAATGCGAGTTTCAGCCGCGGTGCCGGGGTGTGCGTCTCGGTGCGGCCGGAGTGTTGGCGGCTGGCGCGGGAGGCGCCGCAGCGCAACGGCGCGCGCGGGCGGCTGGCGGAAACCTTCTACCTCGGCGAGCTGGCGCAGCACCGGTTCGTGTCGGGCGAGAGCGAGCTGAAGCTCTACGAGCTCAACCCGCGGTTCGTGGGCGCGGCGGCGCAGGGCGAGCTCTGGGCCGAGGCCGATCCCGACGATGTGGTCGTGCTCAAGGGGTAGGCGCGCGGCGCCGCACCGAATATCCGCCATGTGGGCACGCAATCTCATCCTCGGGGCGCTGGCGGTGCTGGTGATCGTGCCGTTCGTGCTGCGGCCCCGGGAGCGGCCCTCAGCGGCGGAGCGCACGCTGGTGGTCATCACCCCGCACAACGAGGCGATTCGGCACGAGTTCGGCGCGGCCTTCGCCCGCTGGTATCTCGCCCGCACCGGGCACACGGTGCAGATCGACTGGCGCGTGATCGGCGGGGCGAGCGAGACCGTGCGGTACCTGCGCGCCGGTTACACCGCGGCGTTCGAGCTGCATTGGACGCGAAAGCTCGGGCGCGAGTGGGACGGCACGCTCGCCGCGGCGGCGCTGGACGAGCGGCTCGTGCCCGACGATACACCGGCCGACGATACGCCGGCGCAGGCAGCGCGGCGGGCGTTCCTCGCGTCGGACGTGGGTGTGGGGCTGGACGTCTTTTTCGGAGGCGGGAACTACGAGCATGCTCGGGCGGCTCGCGCCGGCTGGCTGGTCGACGCCGGGATGCGCACGCGTCATCCGGAGTGGTTCACGGATGCGGTGCTGCCCCGGCTGTGGGCCGGCGAGGAACTGCAGGACCCTCGGGATCGTTGGTACGGCACGGTGCTTTCCTCCTTCGGCCTGCTGAGCAATCGCGACTCGCTCACGCGGCTCGGCGTGACGGAAGTCGCCGTGTGGAGCGACCTCGCGCGGCCGGAGCTGCTCGGCGAGGTGGCGATGGCGGACCCGACGCGCAGCGCCTCGGTGGCCGCGGCGCTGGAGATGATCGTGCAGGAACAGATGCAGCGCCGCTACGAGGCGTTGCGAGGCGTCGAGCCCGACGAGGGGAAACGCAGCGCGCGGGCCGTGCGCGAAGGCTGGATCGAGGGACTGCGGCTGCTGCAGCTGGCGGCGGCCAATGCGCGCTATTTCACCGACAGCTCGCAGAAGCCGCCGATCGACGTGGCGCAGGGCGACGCGGCGGCGGGCATCTGCATCGATTTCTACGGGCGCTTCCAGGAGGAGACGCTGGCGCACCGGCAGGGCGGCGGGGCTCGTGTCCATTTCGTGGCGCCGCGGGGCGGCACGGCGTACACGACCGACCCGATCGCGCTGCTGCGCGGGGCGCCGCACCGGGAGCTGGCCTGCGACTTTATCGAGTTCGTCCTGTCGCTGGACGGGCAGCGGCTCTGGAACCAGAAGGTGGGCACGCCGGGCGGTCCGGAGCGCTTCGCGCTGCGGCGGCTGCCGCAGCGGCGCGACTACTATGCGCTGGAGGAACTGCGGCGGTGGCGCTCGGACCCGGAGGTGAACCCCTACGATCCGGCAGGCGTGCTGACGTACCGGCCGGAGTGGACGGGCGGTATGCTGCGCGAGCTGGCGTTCGTGGTGCGGGTGGTCTGCCAGGACCCGCAGCCGGAGCTGGCGGCGGCGTGGCGCGCGATCATCGCGGCGGGACGCTCGCCCGAGCTGGTCGCGCGGCTGGGTGAGCTCTCGGCTGTGGACTATGACACGGCGCGCGGCGAGATCCGGCGGCGATTGGCGGCGCGGGACAAGGCCGACGAGACGCGGCTGGCGCGCGAGCTGACGGAGCGTTTCCGCGCGCAGTACCGGGATGTAGAGCGGCTGGCGGCGGAGCGCCGTTGATGCGGCGGGGGACTTCACTAAGCTGGCATTAACCTGCCGGTACGGCGCCCGACGCGCATCGCAGCGCGGAGGGCGTCGGGCTCGGAAACCCCTGGCGGGTTTCTCTACGAGGGAGGACGAGGCGGGAATGGGTCGGCTGGCGCCTCCCCGCCGCGTTCCCCGCCGCGCACCAACCGGAACGTGGTTTTGCGTACGCTGCGGTACGCGGCTGGGGTGTCTTGCCGGAGCTTCGCCCCGGTTCGCCGCGTTCCTCGCTATGCTGCGGTACGCGGCTGGGGTAGTACCTGGGCGAGGACGGCGGCGACTTCGAGGGCTTCGTAGGGTTTGCGGATGATGGCTTGGAAGCCGTGCTGGCGGTAGTTGGCGAGCACGGGGTCACCGGAGTAGCCGCTGGAGACGATGCCGCAGACCTGCGGGTCGAGTTCGCGGAGCTTGGTCATCGTCTCGGCGCCGCCCATGCCTCCGGGGATGGTGAGGTCGAGGATGACGGCGGCGAAGGGGCGCCCCCCGGCCTTGGCGGCGGTGTATTCGCGAATCGCGGCTTCGCCGTGCTCGACGCAGACGATATCGAGTCCCAGGCGTTTGAAGAGGAGGGAGGCGGTCTGGCGGATGGGAGGCTCGTCGTCCATGAAGAGGATGCGACCCGAGAAGGTGGGCGCGGTTTCCGCGGAGAGCGCGGGAGCGGGAGCGGGGCGGCTTTCGGCGGCGGGAAGCCAGAGGGTGAATGTCGTGCCCTTGCCGACGGCCGAATCGACCTCGATCTGCCCCTGGTGCTTGCGGACGATGGAGTGGACGGTGGCCAAGCCGAGGCCGTTGCCGGTGGACTTGGTGGTGAAGTAGGGCTCGAAGATGCGTGAGCGGATTTCGGGGGGGATGCCGCGGCCGTTGTCGGCGATGGTGAGCTGGATGTAGCGGCCGGCGGGAAGCTCGGCGACGGTGGCGGCGGGGAGGTCGCTGTTGCGCAGCGAAATGATGATGACGCCGCCTTCGGGCATGGCCTGGATGGCGTTGAGGACGAGGTTGTGGACAACCTGGCCGATCTGGCCCTTGTCGGCTTGTGCGGGCCAGAGGTCGTCGGCGAAGTCGTAGAGGCAGCGGACGCTGGAGCCGTGGCGTGCGAATTCGCCGGATTCGCGGACGACCTCGGGCAGGGAAACGGTGGAGAGGACGGGCTGGCCGCCCTTGGAGAAAGTGAGCAACTGGAGGGTGAGGTCGCGGGCGCGGAGGCTGGCGCGGGTGGTGTCGGTGATGATCTGGTCGGTCTCGGGGTCCGGTTTCTGGCCGAGGCGGAGGAGGGAGAGGTTGCAGATGATGACGGTGAGGAGGTTGTTGAAGTCGTGGGCGATGCCGCCGGCGAGGAGGCCGAGGGACTCGAGCTTGGAGGTGCGCACGAGGGCGGTCTCGAGGCGCGCGGCCTTCTCCTTTTCGAGCTGGGCGCGGATGAGTTCGGTCTGCTCGCGCACGCGACGGCGCAGAGCGACGACCCAGGCGATGCCGCCGAGCACACCCAGGGCAAGGATGGCACTGGCCGCGAGTGCTCTACCGGCCGTCCACCATGGCGCGGGCTTGAGGATGGCGACGTCGGCCGGGGTGCGCAGAAAGAGGCGGGCGGAGCCGGGGCGCCTGTATTCGTCGAGCAGGACTTCGTAGACGCCGGTGAGCGCGACATGGCTGTCGGGCTGCCAGGTGCTGGGGAGGGCGGACGGGGCGCGGTCGATCAGCGCCTCGAAGAGGCCGGAGGTGGCGTTTACGGTGAGGCGTGTGCCGCGTTCCTGCGGGGAGAGGCCGAGGATTTCGCCCTCGACACGGACGAGGCGGCCATCGAAGTCGGTATTGACGGGCTGGAACCCGGCGAGTGGCAGCGGCCCCGGCTCGGTGCCGTTGCCGATTTTGCGGACGACGGCCTCATGGAGGACGACGCGGACGCTGTCGCGGGCGGGGAAGCCCACCGCCTCGACGCGGTCGCCGGGGACGAGCGGGGTGGTGTCGCGAGTGAGGACGAGCAGGCCGTCGGCGCCGTCCTGGACGTGGAGCATGCGGCCGGGAAGCTGGCCGACGACCATGGCGCAGATGCGGACGCGGTGGTTGAAGCTGGATTGGGTGCCGAACTGGCGGAGGCTGGCGATGCTCTGCTCGGGCACGGAGAAGGGGTCGGCGGGGCAGGGATCCTCGATGGCGATGCAGGAGGTGTCGGGTACCCAGAGATTGATGCCGTCGAGCTGGCGCTTGTCGTTGGCCACGGCGCCGCAGACGCCGCGCAGGCGGACGACGGCGCCGCGCAGGCCGACGAGGGGGGCGGTTTTGGGCAGGATCGCGATGAACGTGCCGGCTGCGGTACCTATCTCAAGGCGTGCCCAGGGGCCGTCGACGAGGATGTCGCGGACGAATCCGGACATGGCGATCCACTGGGCCTCCTCGACTCCGGTTAGCGCCTGCTCGAGGGTGACGGGGCGAGCATCGGGCAGGTCCATTCGGCCGGAGCGATATAGGCTGGTGGCGGCGACGACGGGTGCGAAGTCGCCGGCTTCGGAAACGCCGACGATGTCGAGCTTCTCGCCGACGGAGGGCGCCTCCTGTTGTGGTGAGAGTTTGCGGATGCAGGCGCCGCCGCTGGCATCGAGGAGAAAGAAAAAGTCGGAGTCGGGATGGGACCAGGTGACGACGCCGGAGAGCTGGACGGGGTAGCCGCGGGCGGCGGCGTCGGTGGCGAGCTCGCGCAACTGGGTGGCGAGGCGGAGGCGGGGCAGGCCGCGGGCGGCGGGGAGGGGCTGTTGGGAGCGGCGGATGAGGCTGCGGCTCAACTGCCAGTCGGTGCCGGC
>CAZXHR010000218.1:0-6608 GCA_964640465.1 uncultured Opitutaceae bacterium | reverse complement strand
GTCGCGCGAGCTGGGTCGAGAAGGAGGGCCGCATCGCCGAGAAGTCGCGCGACGGCTTCACCCGCGGCGTCGTTTCCGGCCTGATCGGCATGGGGCTCACCGGCCTGACCAAGGGCATCCTCAACTTCCCGTTCGGCAAGGATCTCCCGCCGCACAAACGCCTGCCCTCGATCGAGCGTTTCTACCGCGGCCGGATTTCCGCCGCCGAGATCGCGCAGATCCGCGCCGACTGCCTCGCGAAGGGCCTCCCGCTCTACAACGCGCTCATGGACCGCGCCGGCTGGCCCGCCATCGCGCTCGACGGCAAGCTCCTCGTCTCCCACCAGGACGCGCTGCTCATGGGCGGCAAGGTCCAGGCCGCGCCGGGCTACGCCGACCACGTCGTGTTCCCCTTCCCGCAGGTCTGCGCCAAGTGCGACCAGCGCACCTGCGTCGAGGTCTGCTCCGGCCAGGCCATCGCGCACGGCCCCGACGGCGTGCCGGTCTTCGACCGCGAGAAGTGCATCCACTGCGGCGCCTGCCTGTGGAACTGCGCGAGCGAGCGCCCCGACGGCTCCGGCCGCACCGTGCTCGAGTTCCGCGCCGGCGCCGGCGGTCTCCACTCGGCGGAGAACTAAAACCGCGTCTCCCACACGGCCCCCAGCGCCGGCAGCGGAAGGGGAATCCCCTTCCGCCACAGCCCGCGGAAGCTTCAGCACCGGGAATCAGGGCTCGCAGGGTTCCTTGGTGGCACTGGGATCGAGACCCAGCGCGATTTCACGCTGCCGGATCTGCTCCATCACCTCGCGCTGGCGGCGCGTCGTCTGCTCGACCGCGCGCAGGAACTCGTCGCTGTGGCGGTTGATCTCGTTGAGGCGCCGCCAAGCGATGATCTCCGAGGTCACGTCGAAGGCGGAGGTGAGAAGATCGTTGGCCGCCTCATAGTAGGCACGGAAGCGCTGCAGGCCCCAGCGCTTCACCAGGTGATCCTTGATCGAGTCCTCGACGCCCAGCGTGTCGGCGATGAGCTTGATCCCCTCGAGGATCTCCTGGCGGGTGAACTCCCCGTTCGCGACCCACGAGGCGAAATCCTTCACCGTGTACGCATCCTGCAGACGCCGGACGAGCCGCAAGGCCCGCTCGACCTTCGCGCGCTCCACCGGATCGGTGAGCTTCTCGAGCTTCTCCTTCAGCTTGTCGGTCGGGTATTCGAGACTGAAGTCCTTCAGCTTCTCCTTCACCCGGTCGAGCGCGCTCTGGTAGGCGTCGTTGACGCGCTTCTCCCATTCGGCGCGCTGATCCTCGTTCATCTGGATCGTGGAGTTGAACCGGCGCAACTGGTGGTTGACGCGGCACAACTCCGTGCGCAGCGCCGTGATCTCGCCGCGGAGGCGATCGCGTTCGGCCTGACCGTCGGCAGCCGCTCCGGCCGCGGCCGGCGGACGCTTCGGCAACGCCTCCCATTCGCCACCGCGCAGCAGCTTCACCCAGTGCCTCGCCTCGGCCGGGTCCGCGGCGGTGTGGTCGAGCAGGCCGCGGATCTGCTGCAGATGCTGCTCGGCCTCGGCTTGCTGGCGGAGCTCGACGTCTCCCCCCGCCGGTTGCGGCGACCGGCGCACCTGGGCGAGCGACTCGATGGCGGCCTTGCCCTGCTGCGCCAACTCCGCCTGCAGCTCCGCCTGCGCGTAGGGCGACGGGGGCGAGGCCTCGGGGATGCCCCACAACGCGGGATTGCCGCTGAAATCGAAGTCGCCGGTCATCGCCCGCGCGCTCTGGTCCGCCAGCGCCCGCGCCGCTTCGAGGTCGCCGCGCAGCGCCGCATCGGCGGCCAAGCGGCCGAGTCCGGCACTGCCGACGAGCTGCCCGAGGGCCGTGGTCTTGAGTCCGGGATCAACCGCGGGCTGCACCCAGTCGTCGTTGTTCTCGCCGAAGTCGACGCCGCCACTGGCGGCCAAGCCGAAGAAAGTCTTCTCGGGATTGGAGAGGAAAAAGCCGCTCCAGAAGCTTCGCTGGAAACGCGTCGGCAACGGAGGCGTCGCCGCGGCCGGTTCAGGCGCCGCGAGGCGAAGGCCGCCGCCACGCGCCCAGCGCACGAGGGCGATGAGCTTGGCCGCCTCCCGCAGCCGGTGGAGTTCGGGCAGTGCCCGGGCATACTCGTCATACCGGCGCGAGATTTCGTCCCCGTAGGCCGACAGGGTTTCGCGCGTCAGTCGTGCCGCCGCCGGCGAACCGCCCCGGTGGGATAGCACCTCCGCTCGGACCCGGGGATTGGCCTCGCCGAAATCGACGATCCCGTTGGTCTCGTCATGCCGCAGCGTAACCGCGGGCGGCGTCAGCCAGAACCGGAACTCGACATTGCCGACATCGTAGGCCCCGGTCGCAGATTCGCGACGGAAGATGAACTGCGTCGGGGTGAGATGGCCGGGCACTCGCGCCGAGAGTTCGGGCGAAACCGTCAGCGTCTTAAGCACCCAGTCCGCCGCAAGGAAGGTCTGGGCCAGCTCCGAGTCCGGCACGAGACCGCCCCCGCAGACCGGATGAATCTCCAGCGCCGGCAGGGCGTTTTTCCGCCGCAGGAATTCCTCCGAGAGCACCAGGCCGTCGAGCCACGGGTCCATGAGGGCCTCCCGGATAAGGTCGAGATTGATCTCGTTGACGCGCGCCAGAAACGCCGAGTTGTCGTCGGTCGCGAGGGCGCGCTCGGCGAGCGAACGCCAGCGGGATTCGGGCACATGGCACCGCTGCAGGGCGGATATCCAGATATGCGTGAGCAGCCGGCTATCGCCGATCGCCTGCGGTATTCTCCCCGCGCTGACCTGGCTGCGAAGATCCTCGAGCGTCGCCCAGACCCCGAGCTCCCGGAGCGCCGCCCAGAAGGGATCGGGATTCTGCGCCTTGTCCTTGCCCGCGCGGAGGAACCGGGCGATCTCGGGCGCGCCAAGCCGGCCATAGACCACATCGCAGAGCCGAAGCATGTCCTCGGATCCGGGCGCGGCGCGGCCGAGCATCGCTTGCACAAGACCTGGAACCTCGTCGGGGCGGATCTTGAACAGCTCCGCACTGCGCTGGAGAAAGCGCTGCCGATCCAGCTCGAGCGCGGGATCGCTGACCAGGGCATCGAAAACTCCGGTCAACCACGCCTTGCCGCTCTCCACCGAACCGAGTGTGCGCGCCATCTCGCCGTCGAACCGCCGCACGAAAGAGTCGACGGCTGTCTTCGCCTCGGGGGTCGGCTCGAGACTGAACACCGGCGCGGGACTCCGCAGCGCATCGCGCAGCAGCGCGCCGTAGTCGATGGCACCGGTCGCGAATGCGGGTTCGTAATAGCCGACAAAAGCCACCTCCCCGGTGCGGGGATCGAGGAAGACACGCCGCAGCACGTTGATACCGGCGGCCTCCTTCGGGCGCGCCGGCATTCCGGGAATGGCCCAAGCATCGGTCAACTCGCCATGCGCCAGGGTCCTCCGCTCAAGCGCACGTTGCGCCCGCGCCGCACCACGCTGGCCGATGCCCGGCTCGGTTCCGCTCCCGCCATCCCTGGCCGGACGCACAACTCCGCTCGCCGGGATGATGTTGGCCATGAGCTTGGTGCGGCCGCGTTCGAAGACTAGAGGCAACGGCTGGGCCTGGTCGGAAAGCCACACGGCGATGGCATCCTGCGCCGCTTGCAGGGAAGTCACCGGCTGCCGCCCCACCCAGGCAAGCACGTCGCCCTTCCGGAGGTTCTTGTCCGACGCGCGCGATCCGGCCCGGATGCCGGCGATCGCCACGCACGGACCGGCCGCGGTCGTCTTCTCCACCAGCTCGAGGCCGATCTCCGTAGACGGTGCGGCCGCCGGCAGTCGCGTCTCCTCGGCCCGGCGCTCTCGTTCGGCCCGCAGCCGAACGGCGTCCGGAAGCACGCCGGCGAAACAGAGGAACACCAATACGACCCGGAACGCTCGTCCGGGACGACACGAGACAACGACGTGGGGCATGCGGTGGAAGATAGGAAGCCCGCGAACACCGGTCAACACGGTGGCATGCAGACGCCACGACCGCCCGAGCCGCCCCGGCTGACGCACCGGCCTGTACACGCCGCACGGTGACGGGCAAGCGACGCCATGCCGAGCAGCTGCCGGCCATCATCGCGTCCCCGCCCGGCCGGCGCTGGCGTCACCTTGGCTTGCAGAAGCGGCACGCCAAACGGCCGTCGCAAGCTTCGGGAAAGGCAAAGGCCGGACGATCGTCTCGTCCGGCCTTTGTTCTGAAACTGAATTCCGCTGCGCCGCTCAGGCGACGCGCTCGACGACGAGCGGCGGCGGGGTCGGGCGTTTCGGGGCGAGGCGGTAGGCGTTCTTGAAGTGCTCCAGCGCGGCCTCGAGCTTCGCCTCGTCGTTGTAGTGGATCATCATCAGCGGCTCGCCCTGCTTCACCTGCGTGCCGACCTTCTTGATCTCGGAGACGCCGACGGAATAGTCGATCTTGTCGGCGGGCGTGGCGCGGCCGCCACCGAGGATGTGCACACCCTTGGCGATCTCGGCGGCGCTGATGGTGTGGACGTAGCCACGTTTCGGAGCCGGAAGTTTGCGGATGTGCTTCGCCGGCTGGAATTTCTCGGGATTGTCGATGTAAGAAGCGTCGCCGCCTTGGGCGCGGACGAGCTCCTTGAGCTTCTCGAGAGCCGTGCCGTCGGTGAGGTGGCGCTGCACGGTCTGCTTGGCCGAGAGCGTCGAGCCGGCCACGCCGGCCAGACGGACGATCTCCATGCCGAGCTTGAGGACGAGTTCCTTCATGTCCTCGGGGCCTTCGCCCTTGAGGAGCTGGATGGCCTCCTTGAGCTCGAGCGCGGTGCCGACGCTGTCGCCAAGAGGCTGATTCATGTCGGTGACGAGGGCGACGCAGCGGCGCTTCATCGAGCGGCCGACGCGCGTCATCGAACGGGCGAGCTGCTTGGCCAGTTCGAGATCCTTGATGAAGGAGCCGTTGCCCCACTTCATGTCAATCACGAGGCCTTCGGCGCCTTCGGCAAGCATCTTGGAAAGGACGGAACCGGTGATGAGCGGAAGGCTCGGGATGGTGCCGGTCTGCTTGCGCATGTTGTGGAGGATCTCGTCGACGGGGGCGAGGTCCTTGCTCTGTGCGACGATCGCACCGCCGACGCGCGCGAGCTGATCGGTGAAATGCTGCACATCGACCTGGGCCTTGAAACCGGGGATCGCCGACAACTTGTCGAGCGCCGAGATTTCGTACTCCGGCTCTACACCGGACATCATCGGCACAACGACACCGCTAGCCATCGCCAGCGGCACCAGCACGAGCGAGGTCTTGTCGCCCGCACCGCCGGTCGAGTACTTGTCGATCTTCGGCTTGGCGATGTGCGAGAGGTCGACCGTCTCGCCCACGAGCATCATCTCCTCGGTCAGGATCGCGGACTCCTGCGCCGACATACTCTGGAAATAGATGGCCATAATGAGCGCGGCCAACTGGTAATCCGGCATCTCGCCATCGAGCACGGAGTCGATGATAAATCGAATTTCCTCTTGGGTGAATTCGCCGCCATCTCGCTTTTTCTCAATGAGATAAGTGAACGACGGCTTGACGTAGCGACGCGGGGGAAGAGTACGTTTTTTGATGATGGAATTCACGGATTTAAGCGAGGTTGACAGCTCGGGCCCTTCGACCCAAGCCGTTGCCAGTAAGCAGATTGCAAGGAGCTTGTCGAGTATAATCGCGGACTGCATACGCGATGCCGCCCAACAAGGCCGCTCCAGAGGCAAAAAGCAGTCTTGATCGCCCGAAATCCGGGGCGTTGAGTCCGCCAATGGTTCTGCCCTTCAACGTCGCCGCCGAAATCGAGAACGCCATCAAAACCGCCGCCGCCAAGGCCGGTTTCGATCTCGCCACTTTCGCGCCCGATGTGCGCCCCGCCGATCCTGCCCACGGCGATTTTCAGGCCAACGGCGTGCTCGCCTACGCCAAGCGCCAGAAGCAGAACCCCCGCGCCCTCGCCACCCAGCTCGTCGGCCAGCTCGCGTTGCCCGCCGACTCCTACGTGATCGAGATCGCCGGCCCCGGCTTCATCAATTTCCGTCTCACGCCAGCCGCGCTCCAGAGCTGGCTCGCCACCTACGACTCCGAGGAGCACCTCCGTACCGGCGCAGCCACAGCCTACACCGGGCAGACGTGGATTGTCGACTACAGCTCGCCCAACACCGCCAAACAGATGCACGTTGGCCACCTGCGCTCGGCCGTCATCGGCGAAGCGCTCTGCCGCCTCCTCGCGTTCTCCGGCGCGAAGGTGATTCGCGACAACCACATCGGCGACTGGGGCACGCAGTTCGGCAAAATCATCTGGGCCTACAAGCGCCACCTCGACAAAGCCGCGCTCGCCGCCGACCCGCTCGCCGAGTTCGAGCGCCTCTACAAGGTGGGCCATTCCGCGGCCGAGGCCGACGAGGCCGTCATGAACGAAGCGCGCCAGGAACTCGTGAAGCTCCAGTCCGGCGATCCGGAAGCTCGCGACATCTGGCAGCAGCTCGGCGCCGCCCGCCTCAACGCCTTCCAGACCATCTGCGACCAGCTCGGCATCAAAGTCGACCTCACCCTCGGCGAGAGCTTCTACAACGACAAGGTCGAGAACGTCTACC
>CAZXHR010000217.1:0-6649 GCA_964640465.1 uncultured Opitutaceae bacterium | reverse complement strand
GCCTTCGAACGCGAGCTGCTCGGCCGCGACCACGGCGCCATCGGCGCCCGCTACCTCCAGAGCCACCGCCTTTCCCCCGAGATCGTCGAGAGCATCGAGTTCCACAACCACCCCGAGCAGGCGCCCCACCACTCGCTCCTGGCCAGCGCCGTACAACTGGCCGACCGCCTCGTTTGCTACGCCGGCATCCCCGGCGGCCTCGAGAACATCCCGCCCCCCGAGCCCGACTCCTGGCTGGAGCTGCCCGGCTGGCGCATTCTCTTCGGCACGAGCGAACGCGAAACCTCCCTGGCCCGCGCCTCCATCCTCAACAAGTTGCAACGCCTCCCCGGTCTGCTCCAAGGGCTCGTGTAAGCCCCCCCTCCCATGCCCAAGACCAGCAGGAACAACCACAGCCGCGCCGCCGCGCCCATGCCGCCGCCCCCACGGACCGCAGCGCAAGCGTCTCCACGCGGCTCCGACACCCCTCGCGGTTGGGTCGGTTCCTTCGAGAAACTCTTCCCCGCCACCAACGAGGTCGCCTGCTTCCGCGACCCCGGCGGCACGCTCATCGACACCAGCGAGGCCTTCCTCGCCAAGTTCGGCAGCCGCGAGGACCGCTGGGTCGGCATCCCCTTCGCCCAGATCGTCCACCGCGACGACTACCCCGCCATCGAGCAGGTGCAGCAACAGATCGCCGCCACAGCCAGCCAGGCCAACGTCGAGGTCCGCTGCCGCACCCCCCAGGGCTGGCGCTGGATGCTCTGGGAGGAATCCGCCTGCCGCGACACCGCCGGCCGCGTCGTCGCCATCCGCTCCGTCGGCCGCGATGTCACCCGCCGCCACATGGCCGAGGAACAATCCTACATCCTCGCCCAATCGATCGAGCAGAGCCCCATCGCCACCGCCATCGCCGATCCCGACGGGCATATCCGCTACGTCAATCCGCGCTTCACCGAGTGCGTCGGCGCCACCCTTGAGACGCTCCTCGACCGCCGCGAGCGCATCTTCCGCGACGCCCATCCCACCGAGGAGGCCTACGAGGCGTTCTTGCGGCAGATCCGCGCCGGCCGCCCCTGGCGCGGCGAGGTTGCCACGCACAAACCCAACGGCGACCCCCGCTGGGAATCCATCCAGGTCTCCGCCATCCGCAGCCCCGCCGGCGCAGTCACCAACTTCCTGATGCTCCGCGAGGATATCACCGAGCGCAAGACCCTCGAAGCCCAGCTCCGCCAAGCCCAGAAGCTCGAGAGCATCGGCACGCTCGCCGGCGGCATCGCCCACGACTTCAACAACCTCCTCTCCGTCATCAACGGCTACTCCGAGCTCCTCCTCTCCCGGCCCGACGGCGACGAGAAGACCAAGCGCTTCCTCGGCGAAATCTTCAAGGCCGGCCAGCGCGCCGTCGGTCTCGTCCGCCAGATCCTCACCTTCTCCCGCAAGGTCGAGACCCAGCTCGTCCCGATGGATCTCAACCAGCTCGTCCGCGAGCTCGGCGGCATGCTCCAGGAAACCTTCCCGCGCACCATCGCCTTCGATTTTCACCTCGCCCCCGCGCTCCCCGCCCTGCTCGCCGACCAGAATCAGATGCAGCAGATCCTGATGAATCTCTGCGTCAACGCCCGCGACGCCATGCCTCAGGGCGGCACCCTCACCCTCTCCACCGAGCAGATCGCAGGGCGCGAGCTCAGCCGCCTCGGCGCCGATCCCGCCCGCGACTACCAGTGCATCCGAGTCCGAGATACAGGCGTCGGCATCCCGCCCGAGGTGCAGCAGCGCATCTTCGAGCCCTTCTTCACCACCAAGGAAAAGGGCAGTGGCACCGGTCTCGGCTTGGCCGTCGTCGAAGGCATCGTCTCGCGCCACGGCGGTTTCATCGACCTGCGCAGCACCCTCGGCCAGGGCAGCATCTTCTCCATCTACCTGCCACAAGCCGAGCAACCCGCCACCGCCGCGCCCGACCGCCCCGCCGCTGCCACCGCGCACCCGCGCACCGGCCGCGTGCTCATCGTCGAGGACGAGGAGAGCCTGCGCAACCTCACCCAAGGCGTGCTCGAAGCCCGCGGTTTCACCGTACGCACCGTCGACGACGGCGCCAAAGCCCTCGATTTCCTCGACCGCCACGCCCGCGAGATCGACTGCGTGATCCTCGACGTGAACATGCCCCGCCTCAACGGCATCTCCGTCTTCCAAGTCATCCGCCAGAAACACACCAACCTCGGTGTCATCGTCGTCAGCGGCTACCTCTCCGCCGAAATCAAGCAGCAGTTCCTCGACCTCGGGCAGGACGTGTTCATCCACAAACCCTTCCGCGTCGACGACATCATCACCAAGGTCCAGCAGGTCCTCGCTGCCCGAGCCCGCGCTACCTGATCGCCATGCTCCGCCGCCCATCCAGTCCGGTCCGTGCCGCCGCCCGCCTCCACCGCGGGACGTTGCTGCTGGCCGTCGCGGCGGCACTGCTCTTCGAGCCATCCCTTGTCGCAGAGTCGACCTCGTACCGGCGACCGCTGCACCGCCGGATCATCGGCACCCTCTTTCCAAAACCGAATCCCGGATACATACCGTCCGTCGGTTCCCCGGACCTGCGCATCGGCGAGGCGCCGCCCCCGCCGCCGATCGTGCCGCCGCCGGTCGTCCTCTATGCGCCGCCGCCTCCGGCGGCACCGAAGTCCACGCAACCCGAGGTCGCCGCCGTAACACCGCCACCAGTGGAGC
Organism: uncultured Opitutaceae bacterium; assembly: GCA_964640465.1. GTDB lineage: Bacteria > Verrucomicrobiota > Verrucomicrobiia > Opitutales > Opitutaceae > CAJCBL01. Next base: position 3,952 of record CAZXHR010000217.1, on the reverse strand, counting down.
AACCCGCCCCTGCGGTCACGGCCCAACCCGCGCAGCTCCGGCCAGAGGACTTCCTGCCCTTTTTTCAACTCGACGACGGTTCCGCCAAACGCGCGACCCCCGAGGGTTTGCAGTTCACTCCAGCCCGCCCCGCGCTCCCCACCAGTCGCGCGGAGTACCGCCAGCAATGAATCCCCACCACATCCTCACCGTCCTGCTCGCTGGGCTCTGCCTGTGCTCCGCCGGCCGAGCCTCTACTACGACTGCCGCGGAGCATCCCGCTTCTGCACCGCTGGAGAAGGTTGCCCAGCCGGCCGCCACGAACCTCGCCGTGGCCCCCGAGGCCGAGCCCGACGCTGTCGCCCGCAGTCTCCTTGTCCTTGCCAAGCGCATGACCGAGCGCCGCGATAACGACGCAGCGGAAACCGCCTACATCGAGGTGCTCAACTCGCCCACCAGCCCGGAGATCACCGCAGAAGCGCTCATCGCTTACGCCGAATTCCTGCGCGCCAACGGCAAGGACACCCGCGCCGCCGCCATCTACGAGAAGTTCCTCGCCACCTTCCCCGGGGCGCAACAGGCCAACTCAGTCCTGATCTCCCTCGGTCGCACGCTGCGCGACATGGGCGCCTTCAACCTCGCGCTCGCCCGCTTCTACGCCGTCCTCAACACCACCCTCGCCGTCACCCCCGAGAACATCCAGCGCTACCGCGACCTCGCCCAGCTCGCCAAATTCGAGATCGCCGAGACCTACTACCAGCAGGGCGACTACGCCGCCGCCGGCAAGTTCTTCGGCCGTATCAAACTCCTCGATCTCCCGCCCGAGGACCGCGCCCGCGCCAGTTTCCGCGAAGCCTACGCCTTCTTCCTCGACGGCAAGCTTGAGCAGGCCGTCCCCGCCCTGCGCCTCTTCCTCGAAAACTACCCCCAGAACACGTCCGCGCAGGAAGCGCGTTACCTTCTCTGCATCTCCCTGCGCCGTCTCGGCCGCGTCCAGGAAGCCCTCACCGAAACCCTCACCATCCTCCGCTCCGCCAAAGCCACAGCGGCGACCGACAACGAGCGCTGGACCTACTGGCAACGCCGCACCGGCAACCAGCTCGCCAACGATTTCTACGAGCAGGGCGACTTCACCTCCGCCCTGACCATCTACCAGACCCTCGCCGAACTGCGCACCGCCCCCGAATGGCGCTGGCCCGCGCTCTACCAGGTCGGCCTCTGCTACGAGCGACTTCGCCAGCCCGAACGCGCCGCCGGCAGCTATCGCGACATCCTCTCCGAGTCCGCCGCCGCGCAGAAAGCCGGGGTTGCCACCAACACTGCCGCCACCGAAGTCCGTGGCATGGCCGAGTGGCGGCTGGGGCAGATCGATTGGGACAACAGCATCGAGAAATCCGTTCTCAGCTTCAAGCGCCAGCAGCAGGCCAGCATCACCGGCATCGCCCACGACGTCCAGTAGGCGCCCGCAGCCCCGCGCCGGACCCGGCAGCCGCCCAAATCATCGCTGCAAGACCACCTTTGAGCGTTTTTCGGCGGCGCCTGCTCAAAAGTGAGCAGCCGAACCGACTCACGGCGTCAGCACCCAGTTTGTGCTCTACAACGGACCACTCGCGCGCCTTGATGCCACCATGCGAGAAGTCTTGGAGCGCCACCAGCGGATCTGCAACGACCTCTATCAGCTCTCCCTCGACGAGAACAAATTCCTCCTCGAGCAGAAGCGCACGTTCGGAGCCGAGCTGCTCCAGCGTCGCCAAGCCCTGCTCGACCAGCTCTCGACCAACCTCGATGCGCTCAAGCAGGCTATCGCTCCGGCTCCCGGCGAAGCCCGCGCATTGGCCGAGCTCAAGGAGAAGGTCCGCCAACGCATCCTCCAGATCATCCATCTCGACCGCGAGAACGAGAAGCTGATCCTGCGCTACAGCCTCCAAAGCCGCGGCCCCGCCGCCGCCCAAGGCACACCCACGCCGCCCCCCGCCGGCAGCGTCGCCCGGCTCTACAGCAAAGTGCTCCCGCCCGGGGCGCGGTGAACAAGCCGCTCCTACGGCATATGAAGATGGCGCCTGACACGAAGGTCATCCTGAAGATCGGCGCCACGGGCCTGCTGCTGATGACCACGGTGGGCGCCTTCTACTACTCGCTATTCTGGGGCTGGGCTTCAGGCACTGGTCCGGTGGATCAGTCGCATTTGAAGCTAGCAAGCAACGTAGCGCTCGGTGTTTCGTTCGTGTCCTTCTGGAGCTCGGCTGCTCTCTGGGTCGTGCCGTATTTGAGAAACAAAAAGAGGCCTAGCCGCTGATCCGGCCAGCCACACGTTTTCCCTGCCCCGCCGCCAGCATGCGCAAAAAACGCCAGCCCCGGAGGGCTGGCGTCGAAAAAAGAGCGTTGTTTACCGAGTTCGGCGCGCTCAGGCGGTCGGGACCGACTGGATCGTCTTGAGGATGCGGCCAGCCACCAAGTACGGGTCGGCGGCGGAGTTCGGACGACGATCCTCGAGGTAGCCCTTGTAGCCGTTCTTGACGAAGGAGTGCGGCACGCGGATCGAGGCGCCGCGATCGGCCACGCCATAGGTGAACTTGTCGATGGACTGCGTCTCGTGCAGGCCGGTGAGGCGGAGGTGATTCTCCGGACCGTAGACGGCGATGTGCTCATCCATATTCTTGGCAAACGCGGCCATGAGCTTCTCGAAGTAGGCCTTGCCGCCCACTTCGCGCATGTAGGTGGTCGAGAAGTTGGCGTGCATGCCGGAGCCGTTCCAGTCGAGCGGCGTGTTGAAGGGGCCGATCACGGGCTTGCAGCGCCACTCGATGTCGATGCCATAGCTCTCGCACAGGCGGACAAGGATATAGCGGGCGACCCACATCTGGTCGGCGGCGCTCTTCGAGCCCTTGCCGAAGATCTGGAACTCCCACTGGCCCTTCGCCACTTCGGCATTGATGCCCTCGATGTTGATTCCGGCATCGAGGCAAAGGTCGATGTGCTTCTCGACGATCTCACGGGCGACGGAGCCGACGTTCTGGTAGCCGATGCCGGTATAGTACGGGCCCTGCGGAGCCGGGAAGCCGCCTTCCGGGAAGCCGAGCGGACGGCCATCCTTGTACATGAAATACTCCTGCTCGAAACCGAACCAAGTGCCGGGATCGTCCGGGATCGTGGCGCGGGAGTTGGAGGGGTGCGCCTCACCGGTGTGGAGGAAGGTCTCGCACATCACCAACACCCCATTCTTGCGGGTCGAGTCCGGGAACACGGCCACCGGCTTGAGCACGATATCCGAGCTCTTGCCCTCGGCCTGGCGGGTCGAGCTGCCGTCGAAGCCCCAGTTGGGGAGCTCCTCGAGCTTCGGGAAGCTGGCGAATTCCTTGATCTGAGTCTTGCTGCGCAGGTTCGCCATGGGCGTGTACCCGTCGAGCCAGATGTATTCCAGTTTGTACTTGGTGGCCATTTGAAGGAGGTGCGGTTGTTGAGGTGAAGTGCGTCTGAACCCAGTCGCCCATGCGACCAGAAGGTTTTGTTTTCAGGCGGTTTTGAGCAGCGCACATGCCAGAGAAAAGGAAAATCTGGAATTCCTCGAAATTCGCCCGGGAATCCGGGGCTTGTCTCCCCGCCGCTTCGGCCCGACGCTCGCCCTCGCTTCATGGAGCAAGTCAAAGATACCGCCCGCGCCCTCGTCCGCATCGCTTTCGATGGCAGCGTGCACAAAACTTTCCGCGGCCACATGGCCCGTGAACGCTTCGAGAACGAGGTCCGTGTCCTCACCTACCTCGCCGAGCGCGGCTGCGACTTCGTCCCAAAGCTCCTCGAATCCTTCCCCAACGAGCTGCGCATCGTCACCACCAACTGCGGCCAGCGCGTCGATCACCTCAACCCCGACCGCATGAAGGAGATCTACGACTCCCTTCTCGCCTTCGGCGTGCGCCATCAGGATGCCGTTCTGCGCAACATCACCTACGACCGCCGCGCCGGCCAGTTCTGCGTG
>CAZXHR010000216.1:0-6675 GCA_964640465.1 uncultured Opitutaceae bacterium | reverse complement strand
CCGGTCGACCAGCGGGTTCAGGCTACCGGGGCGCGTCCGCGCCCAGCCCGGCCGCTGACCCAGGTAGGGACGTTTCTCCGAACCGTCCTCGCCGCTCCCGGCCAACCCGCCCGCCCGTTCCTCCTCTCCCTCTTCCGAAATTAGCGTTCATCAGCGTCCATTAGCGGTTACTCCTTCCGACCTCCGATTTCCGGCCTCTAGCCTTTCTCCTCTCACCTTCCGAATCAGCGTTCCTCAGCGTCCATTAGCGGTTCACCTCTCCGACCTCCGGTCTCCGGCCGATCCGCAATCCGCATTCCGCAATCCGCATTTCCGATGTCCTCGTCCCTCACCGCCTTTCTGCCCGAGCTGGTGCTCCTCGCCGGAGCCCTCGGCCTCTTCGGCCTCACCCTCGGCAGCTCCGCCCGGCAGTCGAAAATCGCCTCGCTCGTCACCGCGGTCGCCTTCGTCGCCGCCGTCATCCTGAGCTTCGGCACCCACGCCACCCTCTTCAACGGCGCCTACCGCGTCGATGCCTTCTCGCAGCTCTTCAAGCTCATCCTCGGCCTCGGCTACATCGTCGTCCTCCTCCTCGGCCGCAGCCTCGACGACATCCGCCAGGACATCCGCTCCGAGTACTACCTCTTCCTCTCGCTCGGCATCTGCGGCCTCGCGTTCCTCTTCAGCTCCGTCGAGATCATCTCGATCGTCGTCTCCCTCGAGCTCTCCTCCTACCCGCTCTACCTCATGGTCGCCATGCGACGCGAACGCGACGGCCAGCGCGTTCAGATGGAGTCGGCGATCAAGTACATGATGTTCGGCATCTCCGCCAACGGCATCATGTTCTTCGGCATGAGCTACCTCTTCGGCCTCACCGGCACCACCTCGCTGCCGCTGATGCTTGAGCGCCTCCAGCCCTATTTCGCTGCGGGCAACGTCAACGCCCTCGCCGTCGTCGGCCTCGCGCTCTCCCTCTCCGGCTTCCTCTACAAGTTCGCCATCTTCCCCTTCCACTTCTGGACGCCCGACGTCTACCAGGGCGCCTCCAACGAGACCGCCGCCCTCGTCGCCTCCCTGCCCAAGCTCGGCGCCGTCGCCGTCCTCTCCCGCTTCGTCGGCCTCGTCTCACCCGCCGACTCCACGATCCCGACACTCCTCGCCGTCCTCGCCACCGCGTCGATGTTCTACGGCAACCTCGTCGCCCTCGTGCAGACCGATGTGAAGCGCCTCCTCGGCTTCTCCGGCATCGCCCACGCCGGCTACGCGATGGTCGGCCTCGTCGCCCTCGGCTCCGCCGGTTTCGCCGCCTCCATCTTCTACATCGCCGGCTACGTGCTGATGGTCCTCGCCTGCTTCTTCGTCGTCAGCCGCGTTTCGCCCGACGGCACCAACGTCTCGCTCTCCGACCTCGCCGGCCTGCACAAGCGCTCCCCGCTGCTCGCCCTCACCATCGGCCTGGGCGTCTTCGCCCTCGGCGGCATCCCGCCCTTCGTCGGCTTCATGGGCAAGTTCGGCCTGCTCAACGCCGCCCTCGCCAAGGGCTGGCTCTGGCTCGTCATCGTGACGGTCATCAACTCCGCCATCGCGATCTACTACTACCTGAAGATCGTGAAGGAGGCCTACTTCAGCGACGCCGCCGGCCGCCCCGCCATCGCCCTCGATTTCGCCGCCAAGGCCGCCTGCGTCGTCCTCCTCCTCGCGATCACCGCCCTTGGCGTCGCCCCCGGAAAGCTGATGCAGCTCATCGCCTCCAGCCTCGACACCGTCCAGGTCGCCCTGAACTGAGCCTCCGCTTCCGTAGCCCCACCTTTCCGCAAAACCCCGGCCGCGTTCCGCGCCGGGGTTTTGCTTTACTTCATCTTTCACTCCGGACGGCGTACGGCCTTGCGAAGCTCATCCATATACCACCGCCAGCCGGAATGCAGATGCTTCATCTCTTGATCGGTAACCACGAAGTCCTGCGCAGACTTGGGGTGGGTTAACCGATCACGCACTTTGACCGCCGAACAATGCGATCTCCATTTTCCCCCAGACTTGTCTACCCGATACGCGCCCCCCGCACTTCGCGCGATAACATCCAGAGATAGGCAAATGCCATCCAAGGTCCGAATCTTCGTCGGTTTATCCCCTACCCGACCATCTTGACCAACCTCATAGGTGACTTCTGCAAGCGCCAGCCGCTCCGCTGCTGAGAACGGGGCTTCACCCTGCTCGGTGAACAGAAGGGCAGTCTGCCGAAGAAATCGCGCCAACGCCTCAATCGAGGCAAAACGGTTCGGTAGGTTATCCTGCGCCAGAACGCCTCCCGCCCGGTATCGAGTTGTGAGAACCTCCAGCACACCTCGTTATCCGCAATCGCCGCATCTCTCAGTTCATTCAGCAACCGCCAGCGTTCGTTCCTATCGAACATACTGCCTCCTTGCCCTGCAACTATCCCAGCTACGGAACCAGCGCCATCGACGGCACCGCGCGCCACGCATGAGAAACGCCCCCAAAATCAGAACTTGGCTTTCGGAGGCGAAAGCCGATTGTTCCGGCATAGAGTCGGTGTGAAACCTGCCCGGTTTCATGACGCTTCCTTCCCGGAGGCCCCCGACTCTTCTTTTTTTGCCCGGATTCGGCGGACACTGAATCGCCCGTCTTCGGACGAGTCCAACCGCTCCAAGCCATAGACCGTGCGACCGCGATAATCCGAGGCACGAATCTGCATCCGTGAGACCAACTTGTACCACGGCAGAAAACGATCATCACCCGCCGAGTACCGGCCAACGATGAAGGCGACCAAATCTGCCAGTTGCAGACCGGCACATACATTCGAGACCGCGACCAAGGGCATGGATCGAAGCCGATGCGGGTCCTCCAATCCGGCCAGGTAGTTGTTGATCGCGATGCTGATTCCCTCCTGCGCGCCCAAACGCTGATCGAAGACGATATGCCCATGCGCTCGATCCGGCAGGTGCGCCCACAGCCGAACACAGAGATCACGAAACGGCGCAGCAAGCATCCGCGGCTCGGGCGATAGCAACTGCGGTTTTTGTTTTCCAAACACGGTTATCACCGCAATCCGGATGCCATTGGCATAGGCAAACTCCAGAAGTTCACGAGCCACGCAGTGGTTCTTCGAAAGGCCATGCTGCTGCGCGTACTTGAACGTGGAGTTCCCCAACAGATCCTTCCCTTTCAGCTCACGCATGCTGTCCCGCGCATGATCATCGCCATAATACTTGCGCCTCACACGGTAGCATTCGCGGCTCAAAGCCTCGTGAACGCTCCACGAGCACACGGCGGCTCCGAGCACACCGATCTCCTCGGCCTGTCCGCTGTGCCAACTCTCGTCGATGAAGCACCACTCATCCATTGTCCATAAACCCGACAACGAAGATGTCACGATGTCGGCTTTACGTATCACTACAATGGCCCCTGCTGACGGCAAGAACATGATTCTTGCTCCTCAAGTAGCCGCCTATGGTCCGATTCGGTTTGTGCCCGCATGTGGCCCACCATGCGATGTGATCGATGTGCGTTCCTGGTTCTACTCACAACACCCCGCATCGCCTCCAGGTTTTGCGTGCCAGACTCGCCGCCTTGGACGACGAACGCGCAAAACTGGAAGCCGAGATCCACGCCGAGGAACACGCATCGCTCACCCTGCCGCTTCTGCCCGCATCGCCGCCCTCCGGCACCTCCCTGCGCCCCGACGAGAAGGTTGCGCTCTTTCTTTTCCTCTTCGGCGCGCGCCGCTCGGTCTATCCGAAATTCTGGGAGAATTCGAAGGCGGGGAAGAAGGGCTACTCTCCGGCCTGCGCCAACGAGTGGCAGCGCCCGCTATGCGCCAAGCCGCAGGTCAAGTGCACCGAGTGCCGTCACCAGAAGTTCCCACCACTGGACGAACTCGCGGTCGAGGCCCACCTCCGCGGCGAGCAAACCATCGGCACCTACGCGATCCGCGAGGACGACTCCTGCATCTTCCTCGCCGCCGACTTCGACGGTGAGGATTGGTGGCCCGATGTGCAGGCGTACCGCGACGCAGCCACAAAAGCCACGGTACCGATTGCGGTCGAACGCTCGCGCTCCGGCAACGGCGCCCACGCCTGGATCTTCTTCGCCGAACCTGTGCCCGCCGTCCTCGCCCGGAAACTGGGAACCATTCTCCTCGCCAAGGCCTCCACGAACCAGCCGACGCTCAACCTGCACGCCTTCGACCGACTGTTCCCCAATCAGGACACGCTGCCCGCCGGCGGTTTCGGCAACCTCATTGCCCTCCCGCTCGCCAAAGCCCCGCGCCACCTCGGCAATACCGTATTCCTCGATGCCAACCGGCATCCGTACGACGACCAGTGGGCATTTCTCTCAACCATCCGCCGAGTCACGCGCCTGGAACTGGACCAACTCCTTGAACGCCTCTCGCCTCCCACACCGCTCACGAGCACAGCCACTCCCGAGCAAGGTGCGCCCTTCGCTCTCGAGTCCGACGAGCGCGCCCTCGATCTCTCCTGCGCCACCATCCCACCCACCACGCTGCACGGCGAAGTGACGTTGCGCCTCGACGCCGTGCTCCACATTCCACGCACAACATTGCCGGCAGCACTCATCGCCCAACTGAAGCGTCTCGCGACCTTCGCCAACCCGATCTTCTACGAGAAGCAGCGCCTCCGTTTCCCGACCTACGACACGCCACGCTTTCTCTTCGCTGGCGAGTGGCACCCGGACCGCCTCGTGTTGCCCCGTGGGGTTCTCGCCGAGGCCCAGCACATCCTCGAAGACGCCGGAGCCACCGTAACCATCCACGATGCGCGGCCGCCAGCCCCGCGCATCAAATGGAAGTTCAGCGGCGAACTGCGTCCCGAACAGGAGCGCGCCGTGCAAGCGATGGCAGCGCATGAACACGGAGTCCTCGCCGCGCCACCGGGCTCGGGCAAGACCGTCATGGGCTGCGCGCTGATCGCCCGCCACCGCACTGCCACGCTCGTGCTGGTCCATCGCTCCGTACTGCTCGATCAATGGCGCCAGGAACTCATGCGCTTCCTCGGCCTCAAGAAAAAGGAGATCGGCCTCCTGCGCGGGAAGACCGGCAAGCGCACCAGCCGGCTCGATATCGCCATGCTGCCGAGCCTTGCCCGCGTCGAGAATCCCGCGGAGCTGTTCTCCGAGTACGGGTTGGTCATCGTCGACGAGTGCCACCACGTGCCCGCGGTGTCCTTCGAAGCGTTGCTCAAGGCCTGCACATCCCGACACCTCATTGGCCTCACTGCGACGCCCCAGCGCAAAGACGGCCTCGAACGCCTGCTCCACCTCCAGTGCGGTCCGATCCGGCACACGCTCGCCGCCGCTCCGGAGAACGCGATCCCACGCACCGTCGTCATCCGCAGGAGTTCCTTCCATCTGGAAGCCTCGCTCGGACCCACACCGCCCATCCACGCCATGTGGCAGGCATTAGTCGCCGACACCAGCCGCACCGAGCAGATCGCGACCGACATCCAAAACTGCGTGACCGAAGGCCACAGCCCGCTCGTGCTCTCGGACCGCAAAGCGCATCTCGATCAACTCGCCGCCGCATTTGCGCACCTTCAGGGCGGAAACGGGGCCAAAATCTTTCACCTCTCGAGCAGCGACGGCATCAAGCGCCGCCGCGAGATCCGCGCCGAGATCGAGGTCTGCGGCACCGCGCAGAGGCCGTACGTGCTCTTTGCCACCGCGTCGCTCATCGGCGAAGGCTTCGACCTGCCGCAGCTCGACACCCTGTTTCTCGCGATGCCGCTCTCCTTCAAAGGCCGCCTTGTCCAGTACGCCGGCCGCCTGCACCGCGAGCATGCGACCAAGCAGGAGATCCGGATCTACGACTACCTCGACGACAACCACCCGATCACCCTCGCCATGTTCCGGCGCCGCGCCGTCGCCTACCGTCAGTTGGGCTACCGCTTCGTGTTCGACGAATCACTTTCAGGCTCATCACTCCGTAGCCAAGCACCCCTGTTCGATAGCCCGAACACCCAGCGCACACCGCCGTCGGCGTCGCCCCCGGAAAGCTGATGCAGCTCATCGCCTCCAGCCTCGACACCGTCCAGGTCGCCCTGAACTGAGCCTCCGCTTCCGTAGCCCCACCTTTCCGCAAAACCCCGGCCCGCCCCGCGGGCGCCGGGGTTTTGCTTTTCGCCGCTCTTGACCTCGGTTTGACTCCGCCGGACACCTGTCCGACGCTCCCGCCATGCCGACGACGATGATCAACGCCCGCGAGCTTTCCAAACGGCCGGCCGATGTGCTCAAGCGCGCCCGCAAATCCGGCGCCGTCGTCATCACCCAAAACGGCCAGCCCGCCGGCGTGATGTTCCCCGTCTCCGCCCGCGGCCTCGAGGCCGATTTTGATCTCATCCGTCGCATCCGCCTCGCCCAGTCCATCGACGCCACCCGCGTCGCCGCCATCAAGTCCGGTGCCGACCGGCTCACCGACGCCGACATCGCCGCCGAGGTCGCCTCGGTGCGCAAGGCCCGCAAACGCCGCGCCGGATGAGCGCCCCGGTCTGGGTGTTCGACACGAACGTCTTCGTCTCCGGACTGCTGCGCCCCTCCGGACCGCCCGCCCGGATACTCAACCTATAATGAGCAGTTGGGAGCTGGGCGGAACGGCGGAAGGTGTTTATTCCGCGAGGGATGACACCTTCGGGATTGGCAAGGACGGTTCACCCAGCTGGTGAGGGC
>CAZXHR010000215.1:0-6697 GCA_964640465.1 uncultured Opitutaceae bacterium | reverse complement strand
TGGACGAGGTCGAGCCGCGCCAGCGCGGCGTCCACGCCCAGCTCGTCGTCGCCGTGCGCAAAACGCCCCTGGGCGACGACCGAGCGCACCGAGAAACCGAATTCGAAATGCGCCTCCTGCGGCACCCAGGTCGCGCAGCGCCCGCGCTCCTGCGCCACGATCTCGTCGAGCGCGCGACCGGACCAGCTCACGCTGCCGCCTGCGGCCGGCAGCAGCCCGGCGGCAAACTGGAGCAGCGTGGACTTTCCCGCGCCGTTGGGCCCGACGAGGCCGACCAGCGTGCCGGCGGGGATCTCCAGGTTCACGTCAGCGATGCGCCCCGGCACCGTGGCGCCATGCAACGCGAGCGCCTTCTGGGGAAAGGCTGCGATCTTCCCGCGCTCCTCGGGAGCCGGCGAATCAGTGGCAACTTTCGGTAGCGGCCGTTTCATGCCTGCCTCCTCAAGAGCCACAAGAAGAACGGCCCGCCGACCAGCGCGGTGACGATGCCCAGCCGGATGTCGCCCACACAGCGCGTGATCAGGTCGCAGGCGAGCACAAAGGCGGCTCCGCCGATCAACGACAGGGGAACCAGCCGCCTGTGTTCGGGGCCAACGAGCAGCCGCAGCACGTGCGGCACGATCAGTCCGACAAAACCCACCGTGCCGGCCACCGCGGTGGCCACGGCGGTGAGCACGGTCGACAGGGCAAGCAGGCGCCGCCGCAGCGAGCGCACATCGACACCGAGGCTCTGCGCCTCCGCCGCGCCAAGGCTGAGCAAGTCCATCGGACGGCCGAGCGGCCAGAGTAGCGCGGCGGCGAGCACGATGGGCGCGGCCATGAGCACGTGTTCCCAGGTGCGATCCTCCAACCCGCCGAGCAGCCAGTAGAGAATCTGTGTCTGCCGGTTGAAGACGGCGGTCTGCCGCGAGAGCACGAAGCTGGTCACCGCACCGAGCAGCGCGTTGAGCGCGATGCCGGCGAGCAGGAGCCGCTCGGTCCCGGTGCCATGCCGCGCGAGCGCGATCACCGCCAGCGTGGCCACGAACGCTCCGGCCACCGCCGCCAGTGGGAGCACCCATAGAGAGTAGGCCGTCAGCCCGCAGGCCAGCACGACCACCGCTCCGGCCGCGCCGCCGCTGCTCACGCCGAGCAGGCCGGGACTGGCGAGGCTGTTGCGGAAATACGCCTGCATGACCAGGCCGCTGGCCGAGAGCGCCGCGCCGACGAGCATCGCCACGATCATGCGCGGCACGCGGATCTGCCAGACAACCATCGTCGCCATCTCGTCCTGCCGCAGCAGCCCATCCCAGAGCCGCGCGGGCGAAAGCGCCATGTCGCCGATCATCAGCGACAGCGCCGCGAGCACCAGCAGCACCAGAAGCGTCACCGGCATCGCCAAGGAGAGGTAGCGCGACGGGATCATCGAAACGCCTCCGGGTGGAGCAGCCGCGCGAGGCGCTCGTAGCCTTCGATGCGGTGGTGCGAGACGCAGGCGAGAAGATTCTCCGGCATCAGCACAGCACGCCCCTCGCGCACGGACGGCATCAACTTGTAGGGCAGCAGATCGCGGTACGGAGCCAGCGCGGATTCCTTGTCGGCGCCGGGAACCACGAGCACGTCGATGGGCCAGGTGAGCATCCGCTCGCTCGGGGCGCTCGCGTGGCCGCTCAGACCGCCAACGGTCGCGGCGACGTTCTCGGCACCGGCATGATCGCAGAGGTCCTGGAATGTGGTGTCGGCACCGGCGAGCATGCCATAGATCGACGGCGCGAGGATGCGCACCGGGCGGGAGCCCTGCAGCCTGCCGTGCAGCGCGGCGACACGCGCCTTGCAGGAGTCGATCAACGCCTCGGCCTTCGCCTCCGCACCGAGCTCGCGGGCAAGAAGACGGAGGTTGGCATAGACATCGTCGAGGGTCTTGTAGCGGCTGAACACCAGCACGCGCACGCCGGCGCGCCGGATCTGCGCAACGAGCTCGGCGCGGCTGTAGTCGGTCACAAGCACGAGCGTGGGCGCATGCCGCAGGATCGTCTCGGAGTCGCCGAGCACGAGCTGCGGGTAGGCCTCGGCCTCCTTCGCCGTGGTCGAGAAGACGGGATTGCGCGCGAGATGGCTGAGCGCGGCGATCTGCCCCGGCTCGGCGAGCGCGAGGAGCAACTCGTCAGTCCCGACCGTCTGGGAAACGACCCGCACCGGCTCCGGTGCCTCCGCTGCCACCGCCGCGCCGAGAACGGCGCAGAGGACGGCAAGGAGTGCCACCGGAAACCGTAGCGGGATTCTCATGAGCGGTGAGAAAGGGTTGGGGGAGTCGAGCGCCGAGCGGCGAGTGTCGAGGGCAAGCCGAGCGCGGAAGCACGCCATCCGCCAAGGCCGGTTGGCTGTGCGGTCCGGCCTCCGGCGCTCGTCCCTCGACTCTGGTCGCTCGTCGTCATCGTCAGGGTCAGAACTTGTACTCGATGCCGCCGAAGGTGCGGAACGGCAGCGCGTCGTACTTGGCGACCTCCTGGTACTTCTCGTTGAGGGCGTTCTCGATGCGGGCCTTCAGCAGGAGGTTCTTGTGGATCTCGTAACTGGTGAAGAGGCGCACGGTGGTGAAGTCCTCGAGCGGCACGTAGGTGTCGACCCGGGAGGCTACGATGCGCAGGCCGGCACCGATCGTCCACGCCGCGAACGGCTGCACGGTCACCTCGGCGTCAAGCGTGTGGCGCGGCTGCCGGGCGAGGCGCTTGTCGGCGGTGATGTCGCGCGCTTCGAGGTAGGTGTAGGCCAGGCGTGCGCCAACGACCTTGCCGAGCTTGGTGGACAACGAGGTCTCGACGCCTGACGACTTCGCACGGCTCACGTTCTCCATGCGGCCGACCCAGGTGACCGGATCGGAGACGTAGGCGAGGCGGTCTGTGTAGCGCGTCTGAAAGTAGGTGACATCGAGAGTCGCGACTTCGCCGAGCTTCTGCTCGACGCCGAGGTCCCAGCCGGTGGACTTCTCGGCCTTCAGGTCGGGATTGGCGAGCTGGCCCCAGGCGGGGTTGCCGTCGATGTCCTCGTCGGACGGAGCGCAAAACCCGGTGCCGACGGTGGCGTGCAACTTCGTACCGACGGCCGGCAGCCACGCGGCGCCGACGCGCCAGGTCCAGGCCGAGCCGAAGGTCTCGAAGTCGTCGTAGCGCAGGCCGGCGTTGACGGTGGAGTTCTTGGACGGATGGACGGTGGTCGAGAAGTAGCCGGCGGTATTGTCGGACGACGTCGAGACGCCGTCGCTGACGTGGCGATCATGCTCGTAGGTGCCGCCGGCGACGATCTCCGCACCGTGGAAGTCGAACCAGTTGTTCTGCCAATCGACCACGCTGCGCCGATCGCGGATGTCGGAGGGATAGGCGCCGTCGTCGTAGTAGTAGCGACGCTGGTGCTGTCCGGCGGTCAGGCGGGAGGAAAACTCCTTGTTCTCGCTCCACTGGGCGTAGACGGTCGTGAGGTGGTTGTCGGCGGCGACATCGGCGTTGCCGTAGACGTACTGCTCGCTGTCGTTCTGCTGCCCGCGGAAAGTGGCCCCGACGAGGAGCGTCGAAGTCGGAGTCCCCTCGATACGAGTGGAGTAGCTCCACGAGTCGAAGGCGTTGTTGTCGTGGACGTTGTCGGTCGAGTAGCGGGCGAGCGAGGCGCTGTAGCCGACGGTGCTCGTGCCGCCGGAGACGGCCGCGGAGGCGCCCCAGGTGTCGAACGAGCCGAAGGTCGTCGAGACGTTGCCGGTCGGCGCGCCGCAGCCGCGTGTCGAGTCGATGAAGATCACGCCGCCCATCGCGGAGCTGCCGTAGAGCGTGCTCTGCGGGCCGCGGAGGACCTCGATGCGGTCGATGCCGGTGATGTCGGCGGCGCCGAGGAAGTTGTTGTAGCCAGCCGCACGCGAGTTCATCGGAATGCCGTCGACGACGAACAGCGTCTGTGTCGAAGACGAGCCGCGGATGAACACGGAGGTCTGGCCGCCGGGAGCGCCGGTGTTGACGATGTTCACACCAGGGACCGCCGAGAGCGCGGTGCGCAGGTCGTCGACCTGGGCCAGGTCGAGCTTGAGCAACGGGACGACGTCGACGCTGCTGGTCGTGAACTGGGCGTCCTGCGGCGTGCGCGTGGCGCTCACCACGTAATCGGGGAGATCGACCACCGCGTCGTGGCGGGAGTCCTGGGCCGAGGCGGTGGCCGCCAAGGCAAGGGAGACGGCGCCGGCCGAGACGGCCGACGTGGATGTGAGGATATGCCGGTTGAGCATGGAGATCGTAGCGCGGGAGAGCAGAAACGATCGATCGCCATGCCCGCGGCCCGAAGTCGGCCCGCCGGCGGAAGCGCATTCCTACTCCCACCCTTCATTTTTGCGATGAAGTGAAAGCGCCGCCGCGATTGCTGCACGCGGTGGCGTGGTGAGGCTCGGCAGGCAGATATTCGGACTCCAGGTTTGTGCGGCGCGCGCTCTCGCGCATCGCCGTCGCCTCGCCCCCCGCCTTCACCGGGCTCGCGCCCGATTGGCTTTTCCCGTCGTTGGACGGGAGAGGGGTCTGTGACCTGTTACCGCAGCGCAACTGTGGCCGATTCGCACGGCCTTCCCTGCGTTGCTGAGCATAACGGCGCCGGGTTCGACTGCTCCGGCGCGCTTCCAAAGAACGCGCCGAGGGATGAGCGCCGTCGCGCCGCGTTTCAAGCGGCAATTTTCCGTAACGGGAAAATGGTGCCGGCGCCGTGGCTACTTCGCCGGGGAGGCGAGCAGTTCGCGCACCAGAGGCTCCAGCACGGAGGCCCAGCGGCGGTAGCCCTCGGGCGTGAGGTGCAGCCCGTCGGGCGAGACCGCGGGCAGGATCGAGCCGTCCGGCTCCAGGAAGACCGCGCCGATGTCGCGGAAGACGACCTTGCCGTCGAGCCCGTCCAGGCGTGCAAGCCGGGCGTTCACGTCCTTCACGCGCTGCCGCACCTCGGCCTTCGGCGAGTAGTCGCAGGGGAAGATGCCGTGCAGGACGATCTTCGCCTCGGGGAAAGCCGCGCGAAGCTTGCGCACGACGGCCTCGATGCCGCGCGCGGCCTCGGCGGCGGTGGCGTTCTCGCGTCCCAGGTTGTTGGTGCCGATCAGCACCACGACGACCTTCGGCTTGAGCACGCCGACATCGCCATTGTCGAGCCTCCAGAGGAGATTCTGCGTCGTGTCGCCACCGATGCCGAAGTTCGCCGCGCCGAGCGGGACGAAGCGTTTCTTCCAATGCTCGCCCTCGCCCCACTCCCAGCCCTCGGTGATCGAGTCGCCCACGAAGAGCACGTCCACCCCGCCCTTCTGCGCGATGGCCACATCGGCCGCATGCTTCTCCTGCCACGTCGCGACGGACATCCACTCGTAATCGACCGTGCGCGGCTCGGGCGTGGCGGCGTCGGTGGCGCGGAGGAGAGTCGTCGAAGCAGAGAGCATGGTGAGGAGAAGCAGGAGGAGGTATTGGCGCATGGAGGGAGTCGAAAACGTGTGGACTGCCAATGCCCGGGTTTCAACCGCACACTCCCTGCAAGCTCATCAACCTTACGCCAGTAACGCATCGGCCTCGACCGGTAGATCGAGGTGCAGCGCGCTGCGGTTGAGCGAGTCGCGCGCCCCAGCCGCCGCGATGAACGCGTAGCCGTCCCCCAGCGCCACATGGTTCATCGCGTTCTCGTCGAGCAGCGCCTGGCGAAAGCACCGACCGCTGCGCGCCACGGGCGAGACACCATCGATCAGCGCCACCTCGCCCAGCCAGGAGGCACCGCGGTCCGTGGCAAGCACGCTGCGGAGCAGCTCCGCGCCGCGCCGCGCCCGGGCGCACACGACCTGCCCTCCGCGAAACTCCAGCTCCACGCCCTCCATCACCGCTCCGCCGTGACAAACCGGCCGCGCCACCCGCAGCCAGCCCTCGGCCGAGTCGCGGTGCGGCGCCGTGAACACCTCCTCCGTCGGCAGGTTCGGCGCGAAGCGCCGGCCGTCGCGCGTCCGCAGCAGCGCCGTGCACCAGCGGTGCGCCGCCGGCAGCGCGAGCGTGAGATCCGTACCCGCTCCGTGGAGCCGCAGCCGGTGCCATCCGCGGGCGTTCAGCTCGTCGCGCCGCCGCTCCAGTTCCTCCGCGCGCGCCTGCCAGGCGGCGACCGGATCGGCCGAGTCGGCACGGCACGCCGCCAGCACGTCCGCCCACAGCCGCGCCGTGCGCTCGGGCGCAAGCGCATCGGCGAAGACCGCCTCGGCCCATTCCGGGTTCGGCGCCGGTGCCGCGGTCCAGTTCGTCGCGCCGGCCATCAGCTCCGGCACCAGTTGGCCGTAGAACTCGCCGCACACCCGCCGGAGCCGCGCCGCAGCCTGCGGCGCGATCCCGTCGGCAAGCTGCGGATGCGCGCCGAGGAGGAACACCAGCGCGTCGCCCCGCGCCACCGCCGACCGGAGCCGCTCGGTGTTGTCCTCGAGCCGCTCCAGAAAATCCCGCTGCGGCCAGCGCTGCGCCGCAGCGCGCCACGCCGCAGCGTCGCCCCAGATCGTCTCCACATCACCGGCACCGGCCGCCTGTGCCGCCGCCATGACCGCCTCCACCAGCGGCAGTGCCGCGCGCGCCACGCCCTGCAGCTCGTACGGCTCGGCTATCAGCACGCGCTGCCCCGGCCGCAGGTTCAGCCCGAACCGCACGATCACGTCGGCGTAACGTCGCAGTTGGTCTTCGAATCCAGG
>CAZXHR010000214.1:0-6752 GCA_964640465.1 uncultured Opitutaceae bacterium | reverse complement strand
CAGCCGAAAACCGCCCTCCGCCGCCTGCCCCCCGCCGCTTTTGCCGCCAAACGCTGTGCCAGCCCCCGTGCCGCAGCGCCTCTCTCCATCATCCAGAGCCAAGCTCAATCCTTCGTGAGGATTGGGGGGGAGTCCTTCGCCCCGCGAAACTCCTTTCCCACGACACCGCACACCGCTATTGATGCGCCCTCGCCGTGCTGCGCCGACTCAACCTCTTCCAGTACTTTCTGCCGTGCTGCCTCCTTGGCCTCATGCTCGTCGGGCTGGGCGGCAAGCTCTGGCTGATCTTCACTTTCGGCACCCCGGTCCCCGATGCCGCCCAATGGCGCGCCGGCATCGCGGAGCTGGCGCCCGCCTGGGCCGACGGCAATGTCGCTCTCGGTCCGACCACCGACCCGCACGGGCTCCCGATCCTCGCCCGTGCCGTCCTGGGGGCCGTCGTCCATGCCAACCGCCAGTGGGACGACCGCATCGCATCGATCGTCTCCTCGCTCCTGCTCGTCGGTGCCACCGCGCTGCTGCTCGCCGCCCTCGCACGACGCATCGGCTGGACCGCGCTCTGGGCCAGCTCGCTCTGCGCCGGCATCCTAGTGGCGCTCCCGGTCAGTTGGGAACAGTCGCTCATCGGCTCCGCGTTACCCGACCGTCTCGCCTTGTTTCTCTCAATCCCTGCCGCGTGGGCGCTGCTCGACCGCAACCTCACCTCGCCGTTCTGGTGGGTCGCGGCGTTCTCACTGCTCCTGGCGCAGACCGCCGCCGACTGGCCCATCATGGTCTGCATCACGCTCGGCGCCGTCTCCGCCGTGCGCGCCTGCACCACACGCACCCGTCGCGGCCGCGACATTGCGGTCATCATCCTGGCAACCCTGGCCCTCTGCACCAACCAGATCCTCAACCCC
Source organism: uncultured Opitutaceae bacterium (assembly GCA_964640465.1). Lineage (GTDB taxonomy): Bacteria > Verrucomicrobiota > Verrucomicrobiia > Opitutales > Opitutaceae > CAJCBL01. The sequence continues at coordinate 5,853 of CAZXHR010000214.1, read as the reverse complement.
GGCCGCTGGGCCGCGCTTCACTGGCCCTCGCTCCAAGGCGCCCTGACAGCCATCGGCGATCCCCTGCCCGGCCTCACCGCAGTGCTGCTCCTGCCGCTGGCGCTGCGCCTGTGGGTCGGCATCCGCGATGCCGACCGTAAGCACTCCCTGGCGCCGCTCCTCGCCATCGCCATCGCCTGCCTGGCTAGCATCGGCTGGATCGGCGCCGAACGGCTCCCCCGCACCTGGGGCTCAGCCACTGCCGCCCAGGACATGATGCTGCCGATCCTCGTGGTCGTGTTCGTCTCGATCACCCAGCTCTGGCACTTCCACTGGCAACGGCTCCCCGCACGCATCGCCCTTACCGCGGCCTGGAGCGCCACTCTCCTGCTCAGCATTCATCTCAGGACGAACGATGCCATCGGCCGCGATCTGCCGGCCCTCGCCGCGCTCCACGACCGCCAACTCTCCACGCTCCAGCTGGCCTTGGACGATGACACACCCCGGCCCGCATCAGCCCCGGAACAGGCATCTGCGCAACCGGATATCGGTTACGCCGTGCCGCACCTCGCCAATCCGGCCCTGCGTCGCATCCTGCCCTTCTCGCTCCAGCCCGCGATCCTCGTCCAAGCAGGCCCGGCCACCACCGACGACTTCGTCCCTCTTCAGCGCAATCAGTTCGCACTTCCAACCCCCGCCGACCCCGCATGGGCCGGCGGCCCAGCCGCACAAGTCGAAGGAAGCACCTTTTTCCTGAGCCTCCCCCTGCCCGCCTCCAAGACCCGCGTCCTGCGCCTCCTCACCGCAGGCGACCTCGGCACCCCTCGCTTCCCCCTCACCCTTCGTTCCACCAGCACCGGCGAGACCTCCCCGCTCGAGCTCGACACCTCCACGGGCGAACGCTGGCGCACCGCCAACCTCGTCCGCCCGCCCGACCCCGTCGTCGTCGTCGCCGGCCCCGCCGCACTCGGAACCTGGGGCGCGTTCACGCAACCCGTCGAGCTGGGCCTCTGGTCTTGGTACGCCGCCAAGCTCGCCAAGAACTGGGTCCTGTTCCTCCTCGCGGGCACCGCCACCTTCGGCATCGCCCTCCTTCTCCCGCTGGCCCCGCGCAGCATCCGCCGCGAAACCTTCGAGCTCGATGCCCACGGCCACATCCGAGTTGCCTCCGAGGACTAGTTCTAGCCGCCCGCAACCCGCCCACGTCGATGTCGCTCCCCACGGACAGCAGCCCCGCCTCCACTGATACGCTGCGCCGCCAGCTCATCCTCGCCCAGATCCAGCTGATGGAGCTGGAAGACGTCCGCGACGAACTCCAGTCCCGGCTCGACGCCGCCAACGACCTCCTTGCTCAGACACAAGCCCTCGCCGATCGCTCGCTTCAAGATCGGGAGCGCCTCGCAGCCGACCTCCAGGAACGCCTCTCGACCCAGCAGGCCGCCACCGAGTCGCTCCGCGCCGAACTCTCCGCCGCCCTCGGCCGCGAGTCCGCTCTGGCCGCCCGCGTCGCCTCGCTCGAACCCCAGCTCGCCGCAACAGCGCGAACCCTGGCAAACACCACAGCAATGGCCGCGGCCCGGCAGGAGCGAATCGCCCAGCTCGAGACCGAGCGTCGCGCAATGAAATCCTCGTGGAGCTGGCGCTGCACCGCACCGCTGCGCTCGCTCGGCCGGCTCCTGCACCGCGGAGGCCCGCAGGCGTGAACGCCGCCACCACGTTCCGCCACGAGCTTGAGACAACCGGCCCGCACATCGCGCAGGCCGGCCATTTGGCTCTGCGCGGCTGGTGTGCCTCAACCCTGTCGCCACAACCGCCGCAGGTTCGCCTCGTCTGTGGCGCAACAGTCCTTCCCAGCGCCGCCCGCCTCGAACGCCCCGATGTCGCCGCCGCACTCGGGCTTCCCGCCACCGCCCTGACCAGCGGTTTCGAGATCTCCGGCTCCGTCCCTCCGGGCGCCCACCTCGCCCGTCTCGAAGCCTCGCTCGACGGCACCACATGGCACTGCCTGCGCCGCTTCCTTCTCGCGAGCACCCCCGACACGCTCCACGGCGCCATCGAGTATCCAACCGGCTCCGTCGTCGCCGAAAGCGTCCGCATCCAGGGCTGGTGCGCCCACCCACACGCCGCCCTCGCATCCCTCGAGCTGCACTACGGGAACCGCCGCATCGCCTGCGAGTTCGGCCTGCCGCGCACCGATGTCGCCGCGATCGTCCCCTCCTCGCCCGACGCCGCCCGTGCCGGCTTCATCTCCGTCAAAAACATCCCCGTCGGCCACGGCCCGCTCCGCCTCTGCGCGCGCGACACCACCGGCCGGCTCCATTTTCTCACCACCGACCGCCACGTCGACATCCGCACCGACGAGGAGAACCCCCATCCGCTCGACCTCTCCGCGCCTGCCGCCCGGCTCGGCCCGCGCCACCCCGCCGGGGCCGCCACAACCCCCGCGCCGGCAGCTCGCCCCCGCCGCATCCTCTTCGTCCTCTACGGCGACATGACCTCAAACAGCGCGCTCCATGTGGCCGCGCTCGCCGACCGTCTCATCGCCCGCGGCCACGAGTGCGTCGTCGCCGTGCCGCGCGACGCCGACACGATCCGCTACCACCCCGGCGCCCGTTTCCGCTGCGCGACCTACGCCGAGTGCGGCGAGCGCGCCGCACTCTTCGTCGGCGGCGCCGCACCCGAGATCGTCCACGCTTGGACCACCGCCGAACGCGTCCGCCGGTTCGCCCTAGCCGTCTGCACAGCGACCGGAGCGCAGCTCATCGTCCACCTTGAGGACAACGAAGGCGCCATCTTCGAGTCGACCACCGGCCGCACCGCCGCCGAGCTTGCCGCTCTGCCGCCGGCCGAGCTCGATGCCCTCGTCGGCGACGACCATTCGCACCCCCGGCGCCGTGCCGAGTTTCTCGCCCGCGCCGCCGGTTGCACCCTCATCCTCGACCGCCTAGCCGAACTGCTTCCACCCGGAAAACCGTCGTGCGTCTTCTGGCCCGCCGCCGCGCCGGAGTTCTTCGAACGCCCAATCCCGTGGGAGCTGCGCGATGCCTTGGGCTGGGGCCGCGACCACACGGTGCTCTTCTACCACGGGAACCTCCATCCGACCAACCGCGCCGAGATGGCCGAGCTCTACGAGGCCGTCGTCGCGCTCAACGCCACCGGCACGCCCACGACCCTGGTCCGCGCCGGCCGCGATTTCTGCGCGCTCCCCGGCGATCTCGCCGCGCGCGCGGCACCCCACGTCATCTCGCTCGGCCGCATCGACAACCACGCCCACCTCGCCCCGCTGCTCGCCCTCGCCGACGTCTTCGTGCAGCCCGGATCGCCGGATTCGTTCAACAACTACCGCTTTCCATCGAAGCTGCCCGAGTTCTTCGCCACCGGCCGCCCTGTGATCCTGCCGCGCAGCAACCTCGGTGCACACCTCCGCCACGGCGTCGAGGCCTACGTGCTCGACCGGGCCGACGCCGCCGGCATCGCTGCCGCCGTCCGCACGCTCCGCGCCGATCCCGCGCTCGCCGCGCTCCTCGCCGCCAGTGCCGCCACCTTCGCAAGGGATCATTTCAGCTGGGACCGCTCCGCCGACTCGCTCGCAGCATTCTACGAGAACATTCCGGCACCGGCAGCCTAGCCGCCGCTCACCGGATCTCGACCCGTCCCCAACCGCACCAATCGCGGTAGGCATTTCCGGCCGGACCGGGCAGCGTCTCCAGCACGAGCGCCTCACCCGCCTCCAGCTCGACCTTCACCGTCTCCCGCTGCCAACCTCGGTCGGCCGGCTCGTCAAAGGGATTGAGCAGTCGGCTGAAGATCACACGCCGCCCGGCATCGCCACGCGCAGCGGCCACGACAAACTCGACGCCGTCGGTGGCGTCCTCGCGTCGCAGGCCCGCATAGGCCCCGGGTAGAACCGCATATTCCACGATCGCCTCGTGCCTGCCCTCTGTCGCCGGGAACCAGATGCGCGTCGTCGGATGGGCACCGGTGTAGGCGACGCCTTCCAGCTGCCCAGTTCCGACTCCGAACTGCGAGAGATAGCGAATTGGCTGCCTCCCCATCGGCAGAAACGCCAGTTTCTGCCGCTCCGTCATGTACTCAGCCTCCCACACGACGGTCTCCGGAGGCACAGTCGGATTGGCAGCTCGCACGACCTCGATCTCGGGCAATCCCATCTGGGCCAGCTTCGCCAACACCGCCCCCACACGCCCGCCCGGCACATAGACGAGCGCATCACGCCAGCGATAGACCGGGTTCGGATCGATCCCGAAATAGTCCGCCACCTTCTCCAGAAGCTGCCGGTTCTCGCGCTGCGCCCCGCGCAGAACGAGCGCCCCAACGTGCTCGCCCGCCAAGTTCGCAAAGGATTCCTCCACATACGGCACGGTCCTCTCCATGTCGCGCCGCAGCATCAGCGCCCGTCGTTGCGAATAAAACGGCGTGATCGAGCCCCAATCCTCGCCAGCGATGATGAGCACGTCGCTCTTCTCCGTGGTATAACGCAGTGCCTCCGCCAGATCGTTCGATCCGCGAGGCTCCTCCAGCTGCTGCGGTCTGAGTGTCGTCGCGTAGGCATGGATTTGAATCCCGATCACCGCGACGATGGCGGCCCACGCCCGCCACCGTGGCACGGCGCCGTCCAGCAAGGCACCAAGGGCTATGCCCGCGGCCGCCATCGGCAGCACTGCCACCGCGGTGAAATAGTACTCATGCCACGCGTAGAGCACGGGGAACGTGGCCGGCGCGAGCGCGCACAGCACCAGGCAGCCAAGCACCCACCGCAACGCCCGCCCCCGGCACCAAAGCAGGGCCACCACCGCGACTGCCGCCATCGTCGCCACCGGCAGGATCTCGACCGAGAACGTCCGCCAGTGCGCCGCCCAGATGGCGAGGTCCGTACGGTTGGCCCATGTGCCAAAATTGTACCCATGCATCGTCGACGAGACTAGGTTGCGCGCCCCCGGATTGAGCGCCTTCGTCCGGTCGCTGAACACGATCCACCCGTACGTCGCCACGAACGGGATCGCTGTCGCCGCCGCGATCCAGCCGGAGAGCCGAGCCAGTCCGCGCCGCTCGCCGCTCGCATTGTCCTGTCCGCGCCATTCCCGCCACAGCCACCATACCGCCCACGCCGCGGCCGGCACGAGATACACCATGAAGGTCGTCACCTTCACCAGTCCGGCGCCCACGCCGGCTACATTCGCCACAACCAGCCAGCCGTAGCTGCGCTTCTCCACCGCCGCCACGAACGCCGCGAGAAACCACAGCGCGAACATCAGCGCCATCGTCTCGATCAGGAACGCCCGCGCATAGAAGAGCAGCAGCGGACACGTCAACACCATGCCCATCGCGACAGCGCGCTGCACCCACGGCAGCCCCATCCGCCCGAGCAGCAGCCACAGCGCCGGCAACCCGAAGAAGAAGCACACCGCGCTGACCAACCGTCCGCATTTGATCAGCCCGAGCCCGGTCGTGTCGCTCACAGCCGCCACTGTCCACTGGTAGAGCGGAAACTCGAACGGCACGGACCACGGTTTGCCGAGCACCGGCGTCGGGTACGCGAGCGAGTAGTCGTGGTCGCGCTGCACAAACAACGCCGTGATGGCCGTCTGCGTCTGGCGGAAGCTGTTCCCAGGCAGCGAGCGGTTCCGCCAGCCGCCCGCGATTCCCCAGAGGGCAAACGCGGTCAATCCGCACAGCAACAGCACGGCGAACAGGCGTTCGCCCATGCGAAACGGGGAAGGAGGACCCTGCTCCATGGCAACTGCCCCGAGAAAAGCCGCGGCACACATCTTGCCAATACAGATCTCGCCTTCAGTTGCCACACCCCGATCCTCACGAAGGATTGAGCTTGGCTCTGGATGGCGGAGAGAGGCGGTG
>CAZXHR010000213.1:0-6916 GCA_964640465.1 uncultured Opitutaceae bacterium | reverse complement strand
GCCGAGGGCGTGCCGGACGGCGGGAAGGTCATCATCAACGCCGGCCGTGCGGGCACCGCGTGGTCGGGCGGCCACTTCTGGAGCAATCCCGAGGTCGAGGCCATCCTCACCCAGTTCGTGCAGAAGGGCGGCGGCGTGATCGGTGTGGGCGAGCCCAGCGCCTTCGCGCAGCCCGGCCAGCAGTTCAAGCTCGCGCAGGTCTTCGGTCTCGATCGCGACGGCGGCGAGCGTCTCGCCAACGGCAAGTACAAGTACGCCAAGCCTGAGGGGGCGTTCGCCTCGCACTTCATCACCGCCGACCTGCCGGCGGGCGTGGCGCCGGACTTTGCGAAGGACGTCGACGGCATCTATGTCCATGGTCCGGACACGCAGGTGCTCGCCGAGCGCGACAACTCCCCGCGTCTGGCCGTGCACGGCTTCGGCAAGGGCCGCGCCGTCTACCTCAGCGGCTTCAAGTTCACGCCGGAGAACACCCGCCTGCTGCACCGCGCGCTCTACTGGGCCGCGGCCAAGGAGGCGCAGTGGTCCGCGTGGAGCTCTTCGAACATCCGCACCGAGGCGACGTACTTCCCGAAGGCGCAGAAGCTCGTCGTGATCAACAACGCCGGCACCGACGAGTCGACTGTCGTCACCCTCGGCGACGGCAAGACGACGAAGTCCGTCCAGCTTCCTGCGCACGGCATCGCCATCCTCGACGCCTGAGCGCGTCAGCGACAGATTGAGCAAAACCCCGGTGCCGTTGGCTCGGGGTTTTGTTGTGCCGGCGCTGACGAGAACGGACGCCGGTGGAACATCGGCCAGCCGGTCTGGGTGCTTGAGTTTTCCAGTCGGTGTCCGATAATGACGCGAACTTACCCTACTTGCGATTCACATCGAAGCATTGCCCTATCCGCGCGCATTGCCGTTGGTTGCCTGCACTAGGTGTCTGGTTGGTATTGGGATTATGCGGTGTTGTGCGTTCGGAACCCCAGGCTGGGCCGCCTCCGCCGGAGGTGGAATTCCTTGCGCGTTTCGGCCACATCAGCCTCGACCAGGGACTGAGCCAAGGGGAGATCCGGAGCATCGCGCAGGATCGTCGGGGCTTCCTGTGGTTTGGCAGCGCCCGCAACGGCCTCAACCGTTTCGACGGCTATGAGGTGCGCGTGTACGAGCGTGAGCCCGGCGATCCCCGGAGCCTGGGACACAATTTTGTCCGTGCGAGCTATGTGGATCGCGATGGCACGCTATGGGTCGGCACCGTGGGCGGACTTTGCCGTTACCACGAGGATAGCGACACCTTCGAGCGTTTCCAACACGAGGAGGGCCGGCCGCGTAGCCTGCCGCACAACAGCCTGAACGATATCGCGCAGGATGCCGAAGGGCGCCTCTGGCTGGCAACCCGCGGCGGCATAGCCCGCTTCCGACCGGAGCGAGGCGACTTCGACGTGCATGTGCCCATTGCGAAGGACTATCGAGTCTACAACCTGGCCAACCTGCGCTGTGTCCTGCCGGACCGCCGGGGCGGTCTGATCTGGTTCGGCTCCAGCGACGGCCTGGTCGCCTACGATCCGCGCAGCGACGCCTGCCTGGTGTACACGATTCCCGAGTCGGTTTCGCGGGGTGCGGCCCGCAATGCGATCAACGCGATCCAACAGGCTTCCGACAACCGCCTGTGGGTCGGCACCGAGGACGGCCTCTACACTTTGGACACCGAGGCTGCCGCCATCCCGCCTGGAGTGCATCCGGTCGTGCAGGCGGATTTCCGACGGTTCGGCGGACCGACCGGCTCTCCGCCCGCGTACAGCGACAGCACGGTCAACTGCCTGCTGCTCGTCGACGATCGCATCCTCTGGATCGGCACCAACCACGGGCTCGATCGTTTCGACCGACGCACCGGCAGGTTGCAACGGATGGTCCACGAATCTGGTGATCCCCTGAGCCTGAGCGACGACATCGTCAACGTGCTCTTCCTCGATGCGCAGAAGACGCTCTGGGTGGGCACGCAGTTCGGTGGGGTGAACAGCCTGATGAGTGCCGACAAGCCCTTCGGTCGATTCATCCACAAGCCTGGCGACCCCAATTCGCTCAGCCATGACTTCGTGACCAGTTTGGCTCGCGACCCGCGGGGGCCACTGTGGGTCGGCACGACAGGCGGGCTCAACTGCATCGATGGCGAGCGTGTCACGCGCTATCTCCATCGGGAGGGCGATCCGGAGAGCCTTGGCGCCAACCTCGTCACCGGTCTGGTCGTGGATACGAAGGGCGATCTCTGGATCTCGACCATGGTCGGCGGTCTGAACCGCTGGGATGGAAAGCATTTCCGCAACTACCGTCGACCCGATGCCCAAACGCTGCCCGTCGACGGCCCCCAGACGTTTACCGGCAACAACATCGACTCGCTCTACCTCGATCCGCAGGGGCAGCTTTGGGTCGGGGCGCGTTCCTATGGGTTGGATCGGTTCGATGGCCGCTATTTCGACCACATGGGCCAGTATGCTGCTTCGGGCGAGCGGAGGCCGATCGACAACGCGGTGCTGGGCTATACCGACGCTGACGGAGGGCTCTGGTATTGTTCGTTGCCATGGGGGTTGGTCCGCTTCGATACGCGTTCGGGAGGTTTTCAGCGTTTCGCTTCAGATGCCGATGGGCCTCCCAGCAATCTGGACACCTACTGCCAGGACATGCATGGCGATGCCCGCGGGCGCCTATGGATAGCGAGCACCACCGGGTTGTATTGTTTCGACACCGTCCAGAGGCGCTACCTCCGACACTATGGCATCGCGGATGGTCTGCCGAGCGATGCTGTGACAAGTCTGGTGGAGGACCGGGAGGGCAATCTCTGGCTGGGGACGCCGCGCGGTCTGGTGCAGTTCAGCCTCGAACAGTCGCGCGTGCTCCGCGTCTACACCCGCAGCAACGGGCTGCCCAGCAACCAGTTCTCGGCCAGGGCGGCGCTCTGCGACCCCGACGGGCGCCTCTGGTTCGGCACGCTTGGTGGTCTGTGTTCCTTCTATCCGCGGCAACTGGCGATCGACACGACGCCGCCCCCCGTGGTGCTCACCGAGCTGGAGATCGGCGACCAGGTGCTTCGCGCGCATCGGCCGGGCTCGCCCCTGCGTGGCCCTCTGCATGCCACGCGTGAGCTCGAGCTCCCGCGCACTGCCTCGGTGGTGAGCCTCAAGTTCGCCGCGCTCGACTACCGCGCGCCGGAGAGCAGCACCTACAAATACCGGTTGGTCGGCTTCGATGCGGAGTGGCGTCACACCACCGCGCAACGTCGGCTGGCGACCTACACAAACTTGCCACCCGGCCGTTACCGCTTCGAGGTCACTGCCGCCAACAGCGACGGCATCGAGAACCCGACCGGCGCCAGCCTGTCCATCGTGATCCTGCCCGCGTGGCACGAGACGCTCGCGTTTCGCATCGCGTGGATCGTCGGTCTGGCGTTGCTGGTCCTCGGCGGCTTCTCGTGGCGCATCCGGATGATTCGCAAGCGCAACGCCGAGCTGCGCGAGCTGGTGGAGCAGCGCACTTCGGAGCTGCGCGCTGCCAAGGATGAGCTGGAGGAGCGAGTGCAGCAGCGCACGGCCGAGCTGGCGAAGACCAACAGGCAACTGCTCGCGGAGATGCAGGAACGCCAGAAGGCCGAAAGCCATCTGCTGCAGGCCCAGAAAATGGAGGCCTTCGGCCAGTTGGCCGGCGGTGTGGCGCACGACTTCAACAATATCCTCACCGTCATCCTTGGGCAGGCGCAGTGCGCGGTGCTGCCCGACACGACGCCCGAAGAGAGCGCCGAAGCGTTGCGCGAGATAACCGACGCCGCGATGCGGGCGCGCAACCTCACGCGCCAGCTGCTGGTCCTGAGTCGCCGCGAGGCCATGCAGTGCGAGCCGCTCGACGCGGTGCGCGTGGTGCAGGATCTCGCCAAGCTACTGCGTCGCGTGATCGGCGAGGACATTCGGCTGCAGATCGAGTCGTCGGTGGCGCAGGCTCCGCTGTACGCCGATCCCTCGATGCTGCAGCAGGTGATCCTGAACATGGCGGTGAATGCGCGCGATGCGATGCCACGGGGCGGCGTGCTGACTATCCTCGTCGATGAGGTGGCGGCGGACGCCGGGCCGAGCGGAACGCTCGGGCGATTGATTCGGATTCGTGTTCGGGATACTGGATCCGGGATACCTGCGGAGGCGCTGCCCCGCATTTTCGAACCGTTCTACACGACCAAGCCCAGCGGCCGTGGCACGGGCCTGGGGTTGGCGACCTCGGCTGGAATCGTGCAGCAGCATGGCGGACGCATCGAGGTACGGAGCGAGATGGGGCAGGGCTCCGAGTTTCGGATCTTCCTGCCGTATTACGATGTCGAGTCTGGTCTGAGTGGAGCTGCACGGACGTCTGTCGCGGCTAGCACCCTCACTGTGCTGGATGCCGGAGCGGGAGGAACCGTCCTTCTGGTCGAGGACGATCCCAATGTACGTGCCGCCACGACCAAGATGCTAAGCCGTCTGGGATTTGATGTGATCGAGGCCGGGGATGCGCGATCGGGAGCTGCCGTCTGGGAGCAGCAGCGCGAACGGATCGACCTGCTCGTGTCCGATATCGTGATGCCCGGCGGGCAATCGGGACGTGAACTTGCTGAGTCGTTGCGGCGGCAGAGCCCGGAGTTGCCCGTGCTGCTGATCAGCGGTTACGACCCCGAGGCGCTCGACCGCAAGGCCGGCGCGATCGAGTTCCCTCTCCTGCACAAGCCGTTTACACCCGAGCAGCTCGCGCAGGCGCTGAAGGGCCTGGGCAGAAGGAAACGCTGAACCGCCGAAAGGATCCCGCGCATGTGACAGTGGTGCTTCGGTCTATGATTGGCGGACGGCGGCGGTGAGGGATGCAGATGCAGACGCATCGAGGAATGGCACAAGACTGGCCAGGGTCGTGATGCTGGGTTGCGCGGAGAAGGACTCCTGGCGGACGAGGATCGCGTTCCAGCCGGCGCGCGTGGCACCGGCATAGTCGGAGGTGGGCGAGTCGCCGATCATCCAGATCTCGTCGGTGGGACCGACGGCTTCGGCGAGCGCCGCGAAGGCACGAGGGTGCGGTTTCTCGTAGCCGGTGGCGGCGGAGTTGCCGATGTGGATGAAACGGTCGGCGATGCCGAGAGCGTCGAGGATCTGCGGCAGGTCGGGCACGTGGTTGGTGAGCAGGGCGTGCTGCCAACCTTCGGCGGAGAGGGCGTCGAGCGAGGGCAGGACGTCGGGGTAGAGATGCCAGCGGTGTGCGGCGCGGTAGTAGTGGCGGACGCGGCGGGAGAAACGGTCGGCGCGGGCGGGATCGAGGCCGAGCGCGAGGAAGGTTTGCTCGAAGGTCGGTTCGAGCGCGGCCCACCAGGCGTGCTCGTCGTTGAGGTGTGGGTGCGGGATCTCTGGATGGCGCCAGGGGAAGGCGGCGCGGAAGAAGGTGGGCAGCACCTCCGGCAGCGGCAGGAACTCGGGCGCCTTGGCGGCGAGCAGATCGCGGAGCGCGCCGCGCCAGTGGTCGTCGCGGTAGCCGAGGGTGCCGTTGAAATCCCAGACAAGGAGGTGCATGGCGGTGGAGCGGATCGGAAAGGAGAACGGCACATTGCGGTGGCACGTTCGGTGGAATGCCCGAGGTGGATGGCGTTTGGCGAGTGGAGCGCGAAAGCGGAGCGGCGGCTGGACGCGCGATTATTGATCCCCGCGTAATGGGCTGACGCTTGCGGTAGCGAAGTTCGCCAGAACTTCGACTGTACGCTCCCTGACGAAAGCCTTGGCGGCTCTCGCTACATAACGGTACTCCACCGATCGGTCTATAGCGCGAGGCTCAATAGTGGACTGACCGAGGTAGAGGTTCTCTGGCTTGCCACGGGAATAGTCGGGACGGACCGCCGGGCCGTCCGTCCACACGGCGGGCCCAGCGGTCCCGCCCTACCTCAAACGTCAGTCCACTTTGCGAGACTCTTTATGATGCGGATTGACGGAGGGCTTGGTCGATGTCGGCGACGATGTCGCGGTAGTCCTCGAGGCCGACGGAGAGGCGGATGTAGTCTTCGGTGACGCCGGTGGCCTGCTGCTCCTCACGGGTGAGTTGCTGGTGGGTCGTCGACGCCGGGTGGATGACGAGGGTCTTGGCGTCGCCGATGTTGGCGAGGTGGGAGAGGAGCTTCACGGAGTCGATGAACTTCCGGCCGGCGGTGCGGCCGCCCTTGATGCCGAAGCCGAGGATGCCGCCGAAGCCGCGTTTGAGATACTTGGCGGCGTTGGCGTGGCCCGGGTTGTCGGGGAGACCGGGGTACACGACCCACGAGACGAGCGGGTGCGACTTGAGGAACTTCGCCACGGCAAGGGCGTTCTCCGAGTGCTGTTTCTGGCGGAGGGGAAGCGTCTCCAGGCCCTGGATGAAGAGGAAGGAGTTGAACGGGCTGATCGCGGCGCCGATGTCGCGCAGGAGCTGGACGCGGACCTTGATGATGAAAGCGATGTTGCCGGCGCCGGGGAGGTTGCCGAAGACGTCCCAGAACTTCAGGCCGTGGTAGCTCGGGTCGGGCTCGGTGAACTCGGGGAACTTGCCGTTGTTCCAGGCGAACTTGCCGGAGTCGACGATGACACCGCCGATGCTGGTGCCGTGGCCGCCGATGTACTTGGTGGCGGAGGCGACGACGATGTCGACGCCGTGCTCGATGGGGCGGACGAGGCCGACGCCGACGGTGTTGTCGACGACGAAGGGGATGCCGGCGGCGTGGGCGATCTTCGCGATCGGCTCGAAATCGGGCACATCGAGCTTCGGGTTGCCGATAGTCTCGGCGTAGATGGCGCGGGTCTTCGGGCCGATGGCGGCGCGGAAGGCCTCGGGGTCGCGGGAGTCGACGAACTTCACCGTGCGGCCGAGCTTCGGGAAGGTGTAGTGGAAGAGCTGGTAGGTGCCGCCGTAG
>CAZXHR010000212.1:0-6979 GCA_964640465.1 uncultured Opitutaceae bacterium | reverse complement strand
GTCGTTGCCGCGGGAGAAGTAGATGCGCTCGAACGAGCAGGAGCGGCGGGTGAGCGGCTCGCGGACCTGCTCCGCGCTCCCATGGCCGTTCTTTTTGACGACGACAACGTGGCCGGGGGTGATCTCGCGGATGTCGGCCTGCTCCTTGTCGAAGACGGTCATGAGCGCCACGCGCTCGCTGGCGATGGCGACCACCTCGTCGTCCTGGAACCAGAAGGCCGGGCGGATGCCGGCGGGGTCGCGCATGACGAAGGTGTCGCCATTGCCGATCATGCCGGCGAGGGCGTAACCGCCGTCCCATTTCACCGCGGCGCGGCGCAGGACCTTGGCGACATCGAGGCGTTCGCTGATCTGATCGGAGATGACCTTGCCCGGAAGCTTCTTGTCGCGGAGTTCGCGGTAGAGGTCCTCATGCTCCTCATCGAGGTAGAAGCCGAGCAGCTCGAGGAGGGCCTGGGTGTCGGTGGCGAAGATCGGGTGAGCGCCCATGCCGACGAGCTGGTCGTTGAGCTCGGCGGTGTTGGTCATGTTGAAATTGCCCGCGAGCATCAGGTTGCGCGTGGGCCACGGGCTTTTCCGGAAGAAGGGATGGCAGGCGCTGATGCTGTAGCCGCCGGAGGTGCCGTAGCGCAGGTGGCCGAGGTAGGCCTCGGCGCCGAAGTCGAAATGCTGCTTCACCGTCTCGGTGAACTCCGGGTGGATGGTGCCGGCATCGACCTTCTCCTGGTACTGTGCGAGGAGGGTCTTGAAGATCTTGTCGAGGGGGTTGGCCTTGATGTTCCGCTCGCGGAACATGAACGGCAGGCCGTTGGGCACATCGAGCTTCAGCGCGGCCACGCCGGCGCCGTCCTGCCCGCGATTGTGCTGTTTCTCCATCATGAGGAACAGCTTGAAGAATCCCCAGAGCGGCGTGCCGTACTTTTCCTGGTAGTAGGAGAGCGGTTTGAGCAGGCGGATCAGGGTGATGCCGCACTCATGTTTCACTGAGTCGCTCATGGCGTGGGAGCTCCTGGGCGGAGGGTGGCGGGCCTCACCGGGCACCCGTCGTGACCGGCGCGCGGTTGCGGCCGGTCGGCGCCTCCCCCTGGGAGGTCGGCGCGTTGTGCTGCAGGAAGTCGTGGTCGGTGAACATCACGGCGCTGGAGCTGCAGTCATAACGGGCGCGGGCGGGGACGGGTCAACGGAATTTCCGGAAACGCCCGGACCTTTCCTCGGCCCGGCAGCGCTCTCTGCCTTCGCGTGGAGTGAGGGGCGCAACGCAGCCCCGCCTCAAGGCCGGCCCGTCGGCGCAGCCTCCGCCGCCGGTTCCTCCGGGAACATCCGGCGAATCCGCCCGCGCAGCTCCTCCGGGAGCCGCTCGGTCGGCACGTTGTAGAGCCGCGCGCCGACCTTGAAGCTCACGCTGGTCGCCTGCACCGCCACGACGACCGCGTCGCGCACCGTCGTGCGGTTGTCCAAGACGATCTCGGGGACGACCTCGCCCGGCTTGACCGGCGAGACCAGCCGCGCGGCGTGAGCCGCCTCGTCCTTCGCGCGCTGCTCGGCCGCAGCCGCGGCGGCGGCCTGCTGGGCGGCGGCGGCTTCCTCGCGCACCTTCGCCTCGGCCTGCGCCCGCTCCGCGGCGGCGCGGCGCACCTGCTCCTCGCGGCGGTACTCCTCGCGGTCGGCGAGCTGCACGCGCGCCAGCTCAGCCAGGACGGCAGTGTTGCGTTCGAGGCGCCAGAGCAGCGCCGCCACGGCCGCCAACAACACGAGAGCAAGGACCAGCGTCAGGTTTTTCATCGGGTGCGGAGGCGAGGCAACCGCCGCCGCCGCGCCTTGGCAAGCGCGCCGCCCGGCCCGCGGAAACCTCACGCCATTTTCGCGACCGCCGGCAGCGCCAGCGCCTCGCCGCCGATCCACTGCGCTGGGCCGCCCCCGCTCCGCGGCGTCCGCCAGAGCGATGCCGCCACGCGCCGCCCCACACCACGGCAAAATTCTGGACACGCCGCCCGCAGCGCTTTTATCGGGAAACTTCCGCACGCGCCGCCAGCAGGGAACTTCCCGCCGCCGCGCGTGTTTTTGCAACCCTGCACACTCCCCACTCTCGCCATGATTGAAGTCCAGAAACTCGTGAAGGAATTCGGACCGATCCGGGCCGTCGACGGCGTTTCGTTCCGCGTCGACCGCGGCGAAATCCTCGGCTTCCTCGGGCCCAACGGCGCCGGCAAGTCCACCACCATGAAGATGCTCACCGGCTTCCTCGCCCCCACCTCGGGCACGGCGCTGGTCGACGGCATCGACGTCCGCCGCGACCCCGTCGGCGTCAAACGCCGCCTCGGTTACCTGCCCGAGAGCGCGCCCACCTACCCGGAGATGACCGTCGAGGAGTTCCTCGCCTTCATCGCCGCCGTCCGCTTCCCCGGCGACGCCGTCGCGCAGTACGCCGCCGTCGAGCGCGCACTCCAGCTCTGTTTCCTCGCCGAGGTGCGCCGCCAGCCCATCGAAACGCTCTCCAAGGGCTACCGCCAGCGCGTCGGTTTCGCCCAGGCCGTGCTCCACGACCCGCCCGCGCTCATCCTCGACGAGCCGACCGACGGCCTCGACCCGAACCAGAAGCGCGAGGTGCGCCGCATCATCGCCGGCATGGCGCGCGAGAAGGCCGTCATCCTCTCCACCCACATCCTGGAGGAGGTCGAGGCGCTCTGCACCCGCGTGATCATCATCGCCCGCGGCCGCGTCGTCTGCGACGAGTCGCCCGCCACGCTGCGCGCCCGCCATCCCGAGGGCCGGCTCGACGAGGTCTTCCGCGAACTCACCCTCGGCCCCGCCGCCACCGCCGCGGCCTGATTCCGAAAACTCCCTACGCGGGCTCCCGCCGCCGCGCGGCGCGCCCGCAACCACCCGTTTCCCACACCCTGCGTCCCATGATCACCGCGATCTTCAAACGCGAATTCGCCGGCTACTTCCGCACGCCGGTGGCCTACGTCTTCCTCGTCGTCTTCCTCGTCGCCTCCAGCGGCCTGGGCTTCTTCGTCGGCCGCTTCTTCGGCACCAACAGCGCCTCGCTCGAGCCGTTCTTCTGGTTCCAGCCCTGGGTCTTCCTCTTCCTCGTGCCGGCCGTCGGCATGCGACTCTGGGCCGAGGAGCGCCGCAGCGGCACCATCGAGCTGCTCTTCACGCTGCCGACCACGCCGGTGCAGGCCGTGCTGGGCAAGTTCCTCGCCGGCTGGTGCTTCCTCGCGCTGGCCATCGCCCTCACCTTCCCGCTGGTGTTGACGGTCGGATACCTCGGCTCGCCCGACTGGGGCGTGCTGGCCGCCGGCTACGTCGCCAGCGTCCTCCTCGCCGGCACCTGCCTGGCCGTCGCCTCGCTCATGTCGGCGCTCACCAAGAACCAGGTCATCGCATTCGTCCTCGGCGCCGCCGTCTGCCTGGGCTTCGTGCTCGTGGGCTTCAGCCTGTTCTCCGACCTGCTCAACGGCTGGGGTCTGCCGGTCCCGCTGGTCAACGCCGTCGCCAACTTCGGCTTCTACCCGCACTTCGAGTCGATCGTGCGCGGCCTGGTCGACCTGCGCAGCATCGTCTACTTCCTCTCGCTCGCCGGCTTCGCGCTCTACCTCAACGTCGTCGCCCTCGAGCGCCGCACCGGCGGCAAGACCGTCGCAGTCGCCCTCCTCTTCGCCGCGCTCGTGCTGGTCAACTACCTCGCCGGCGCCGCCCGCCTCCGCCTCGACCTCACCGCCGACCGGACCTACACGCTCTCCGCCGGCACGCGCACCCTCCTCGCGAAGATCGAGGAGCCCATCACGCTCCACCTCTATTTCAGCCGCTCCCTGCGCGACAACCCGCGCATCTCCTACATCAAGAACTACGCCACGCGCGTCGAGGAGCTGCTCCGCCAGTACGCCTCCGCCTCCGGCGGCAGGATCAAGGTCGTCGTCACCGACCCCAAGCCCGACACGCCCGAGGAGGAGGCCGCCACGCGCGCCCGCATCACCGGCCAGCCGCTGGGCGACGGCACCAAGCTCTTCCTCGGCCTCGTCGCCACCCAGGCCGACCAGGAGAAGTCCATCGCCTTCCTCGCGCCCGACCGCGAACCGTATCTCGAATACGACCTCTCCAAGCTCGTCCACTCCGTCCAGCTCGTCAGCAAGCCCAAGCTCGGCCTGCTCTCCGGCCTGCCCCTGCGCGCCCCGGCGTTCTCCATGCCGGGCATGCAGCGCGAGCAGGGCCAAGTCGTCGCCCAGGAATGGGAGCAGAACTTCGAGATCGTCGAGATCCAGCCCACCGCCACCGAACTGCCGGCCGGGCTCGACGCCCTCGCCGTCGTCCACCCGCAGAACGTCTCCGACACGCTCCAGTTCGCCATCGACCAGTTCGTCCTCGCGGGCAAGCCGCTCTTCCTCGCCGTCGACCCCTCCTCGCGCCACATGGCCGCGCAGAGCCGCCAGATGGGGATGTACGGTGCCCAGCCCCAGAACACCGCCTCCGACCTCCCGCGCCTGCTCGCCGCCTGGGGCGTCGCCTTCGACAGCAAGCGCATCGTCGGCGACCTCGACCTCGCCTACCTCGCGCAGACGCAGGACGGCACCGTCAGCATGCCCGCCTGGCTCGGCCTCCAGTCCGCCAACTTCGGCAAGGACTTCCTCCCCGCCGACGGCATCAAAGACCTCCTTCTCCTCGAAGCCGGCTCCTTCGCGCTCAACCCGCCCGCCGGCCTCGTGGCCACGCCCGTCCTCCAGACCGGCACCCGCAGCGGCGAGTTCGACGCCTTCATGATGCAGTTCGGCCAGGGCGCCGACATCGCCCGCCAGCTCAAGCCCGATGGCAAGCCGCGCGTCCTCGCCGCCCTCCTCCGCGGCACCTTCAAGACCGCCTTCCCCGAAGGAGCCCCGAAGCCCGCCGAGTCGCCGAAACCCGGCGACAAGACGCCGGAAACCGGAAACGAGAAAACCGAAGCCCTCTCCGCCGCCCCCGGTGCCTCCGTCCCGAAACCCGAAACCCAAAACTCGAAACCCGCCTCGCCCGCGGCGCTCGCCGCGTCCGCGCAGCCCGGCACCGTCTTCCTCATCGCCGACACCGACTGGCTCCTCGACGAATCCTCGCTCGACCAGCGTTACCTCCAGGCCGGCATCGCCTACCCGATCAACGACAACCTCGCCTTCGGCACCAACGTCGTCGACTTCCTCGGCGGCAGCCGTGACCTCATCAACCTCCGTGGCAAGGGCACCGCGCAGCGCCCCTTCGAGGTCATCCGCCGCATGGAGCTCGCCGCGCAGGCCGCGTACCAGGACCGGCTCGACGAGCTCGACGCCCGCCTCCAGTCCGTCCAGCAGCGCCTCACCGAGCTGCTCCAGAACCAGAAGGGCCAGACGCGCCTCGTCGCCACGCCCGAGATGCAGGCCGAGATCGAGCAGTTCCGCGTCGAGGAGGCGAAGATGAAGTCCGAGCGCCGCCAGATCCGCCTCTCGCTGCGCGAAGGCATCGAGCGCCTCCAGAACACGCTCATCGCCCTCAACCTCCTCGTCGTCCCCGGCTGCGTCGCCGCCGCCGGCATCTGGTTCTTCCGCCGCCGCACCCGCCGCCAACGCGCCTGAGTGCACGCATCCGCCCCTCCGAACGTAGCGAAACGCGCCAAGCGTTTCGACCTCCGCCATCCCACCCCTCGCCTCTCGCCCCTCTTTCGCCATGAACCTCAAGCCTCTCGCCCTCGTCGTCGCCCTGCTCGCGCTCGCCGCCGGCATCGTCTTCTGGCGCAACCACGCCCCGGCGACAGATGCCTCCGCCGACCCGCGCACCGGCCGGCCGATCGTCGCCGCCGACACCCTCGGCGCCCTCCGCGGCCTGCGCCTCGTCTCCGGCGGCCAGACGCTCGTCCTCGAAGCCGACAAGGACGGCCGCCAGTGGACCGTCCCCGGCTACTTCGGCTTCCCGGCCGACTTCGACAAGCTCGTCTCCTTCGTCGAGTCGCTCCGCTCCGCCAAGATCGCCCGCTTCGTCACCGCCCGCGCCGACCGCATCGAGCGCCTCGGCTTCTCCGGCGACCTCATCGAGCTCCTCGGCGCCGACTCCAAGCCCCTCCTCACCCTCCACCTCGGCAGGAACAACGACAGCGGCGGCCGCTTCGTCCGCTTCGCCGACGAGCCGAAGGCCTACCTCGCCGAACTCGACGCCTGGCTCGACGCCGTCCCCAAGAACTGGGCCCGCAGCCAGCTCCTCGACGTGAAACCCGCCGACGTCGCCGCACTCGAGCTCCGCTTCGCCGACGGCTCCACCCTCGCCGCCAAGCGCAACGCCGACTCCACCGCCTGGACCGCCGACGCCCTCCCCGAGGGCAAGGAGCTCAAGTCCGCCGATCTCGACGCGCTCGTCACCCAGCTCGCCACGCTCCGGTTCACGGAGACGGCCGAGCCCGCCGCGCCCGACGCCGTCGCCGCCCGCGAGCACGCGCAGACCGTCGTCCTCACGCTCAAGGACGGCACCGCCTACACCGTCGCCCTCGGCCGCCGCCCCGCGCCGTCTGCGCCGCCCGCAGCGGCTAACCCGGAAAGCGGAGTGCAGAAGGCAGAAGTTGCGGAAGCCAAGCAGCCGGAAGCCACCCGCCCGCAGCCCGCGATCGCCGTATCCGAATCCTCGCCATCCTCGCCCGCCGACTCGGAATCCGAGACCGCAGACTCGAAACTCGAAACCCAAAACGCGAAACCGGGCGCTCCTGCGCCCGCCGCGCCCGGCCCGGTCTTCGTCTTCATCGCCGCCAACCGCGACGCCGCTCCCATCAACGCCCTCATGCAGAAGCGCGCCTTCCAGACCAACGAGTGGCTCCTCACCTCGCTGCCCGCCAACCGCGACGCGCTCCTGCAAGCCAAGCCCACCCCGCCGCCCAACTGGCGCCGGTTGCCTCCTTCCCGCGCCGGGAGGATTAAAAATTCGGGGGCTCCATTCCCGACGCATACCCGCACGACCGCCGCCGAATTTTTCATCATCCCGGCGCGGGAAG
>CAZXHR010000211.1:888-7005 GCA_964640465.1 uncultured Opitutaceae bacterium | reverse complement strand
CAGATGTTCGCGTGGCCGATCCACTTCGAGGAGCCGCCGGTGAACCTCTTCCTCACCGCCGACACCGAAGAGGAGGCCGTCACCGGCCGCATCCTCGCCGAAAACGTCCGCGAGATGGGCGGCAACTACCTCTACGCCGACGTCGTCGACCACAACAAGCCGCCGCGCCGCAGCGCCGTGCCCTTCGAGGGCGCCGATTCCTTCCGCGCCTCCGAGGCGTTCTACCTCCAGAGCGAGCAACGCCCCGCGAAGTTCTTCGCCACCGCGCCGGAGGAGTACGCGATGGTCTGTTCGCACCCCGACTGCGACACCGCGTGGTTCGAATCCCTCACCGCCGACACGCTGCGCACCATCGACCAGACGGAGACGCTCTCCCTGCTCGAACGCCGCCGCTACGCCTGGCGCTGCGGCTGCAACCAGCAGAAGATCCTGCGCGTACTCGCCCCGGTCATGCGCAAGGATCCCGCCGAACTCTTCGGCGACGAGCCCTCGGTGCAGGTCAGCTGCCCGCGCTGCGCCGCCAAGCACGTTGTCACCCGCGAAGCCATGGAGGCCTACCTCGCGCAGCACCCGAAGTGACCCCCGCGGCCCAGCAGTGTTCGTTGTACCAACGTTTCCCGTCCTCTGTCTTCCGTCTTCTGTCCTCTGTTCTCCGCCCTTCCTCTCTCGCCTTTCGCACCGGGAACCTCCCTAATCCCCGTCGGTCCCACCCCTTCCGATCAAACCAGCAGGCCGCGCCTCTGCGCTGCGGCCTCGGGCTCGAGTCCCACCTCGGCGCCCCTGCCCATGAAACCGCTTCTCCGTCACCTCCTCGCCGCCGCGCTCCTGCTGCTCGCCCTCGCAGGCCCGGCTTTGCGCGCCGCACCCGATCCCGCCGCCGGCCCCTCCGGCCCACGGGTGAAGCTCACGTTCTCCAACTGGGAAAAATTCACCGACATCGTCGTCGACGGTTCCTCCGACAAAGCCGCCAGCGACATCATCTACAGCGAGCTCAACCGCCACCTCGCCTCGCTCGCCAAGCGCTACCTCGCTCCCGGCCAGACGCTCGTCATCACCATGCGCGACATCGACCTCGCCGGCACCGTCGAGCCGTGGCGCGGTCCGGATTTCGGCCGCATTCGCTACATGCGCGATACCCACCCGCCGCGCCTCGTCTTCGACTACCAGCTCCTCGACGACTCCGGTGCCGTCGTGAAGGAAGGCAGCGAGAAGCTTACCAATCTCACCTTCCGCTACCAAACGCCCGTCATGGACCACGATACGACGAACTACGAGAAACAGCTCCTCGACGACTGGATGGGCCGCACGTTTGGCACTCCGAGAAAGCCGAAGAAGCCTCGGGCGCCATAGTTCGCCCAGCGATCTGCATCGGCCCCCATATTCGTCTTTCCCCGCCTCTCCGGCCGACATCTTCCCCGATGCCGGCCGTTTTCTTTCCCGGTCCGACGCCGAGCTGGTACCAAGTCTCCCGGCACCCGACACCTTGCCGAGTCCGACAGTCCGCCCACTTTCCAGATTTTCTCCCACCGGCACCGCGCCCCATCGTCTCCGTCCCGTGGACGAAATCCTCCATCTGCTCGCGATCCTCGCGCCCATCTTCGCTCTCATCGCCATCGGCGCCGTATTGCGCCGCGTGGGCTGGCTCACCGTCGAGGCCGACTCCTCCCTGCTACGCCTCGGAGTCAACCTCCTCTTCCCCTGCCTGATCTTCCAATCGGTCATGGGCAACGCCGCCCTCCGCGATCCGCGCAACCTGTTCTGGCCACCGGTGCTCGGCTTCGCCTCCATGGGTCTCGGTTGGCTCACCGCCTGGTGGACCGGCCGCGCCATCGGCCTCGAACGCGGCAAGGGCCTGCGGACCTTCGCCTATGCGACAGGTTTCTACAACTACAGCTACGTTCCCATCTTCATCATCGGCGCGCTCTACGGCGCCGGCACCCTCGGCGTGCTCTTCGTCTTCACCACCGGCAACGAGTTCGCCGCCTGGACCGTCGGCGTCCTCCTGCTCGCCGGCGGCACCTTCCGCGAAAACTGGCGCAAGGCGCTCAATCCGCCCGTCTTCGCACTGATCGGCGCCGTGGCCCTCAACTGTTTCCACGTCGAAGTCCCGTCGATTCTGCAACGTACCATCGCCTCGCTCGGGGCCTGCGCCGTGCCGATCGGCCTGCTGCTCATCGGTGCCGTCCTGGAGGAGCACCTCCGCAATCCCCGCGCGCTGGTCGCCCCGCGCATCGCCCTCGGCTCGGTCCTGCTGCGGTTGGGCATTCTCCCCCTCATCGTCCTCACCGCCGCTAGGTGGCTGCCGCTCTCGCCCGAGCTGAGACAGGTCCTGATCGTCCAGGCCGCGATGCCCGCAGGCGTCTTCCCCATCGTGCTCGTCAAACACTACGGCGGCCAGCCGCTCACCGCCGCGCAGGTCGTCGTCAGCACCACCGTCGTCTCGATCCTCGTGATTCCGCTCTGGATGAAGTTCGGCACTTGGTGGATCGGACTGTGACGCCGCCGGAGCCCCGACAGCCCGCTTTCCGCCCATGTGCCTCGTAAAAAACAACGTAACCGCAGGATGGACGAACGCGTTCCGATCCGCTAACATCCCGGCTCGAATGAAGTTGCGACTCTTTCTGCCCCTCCTCGCGTTGCCGGTTTTTGCCGCCGTCGGCTCCGCGCAAACCGCCGATCCTTCACCCTCCCAGCTTCGCCGCGATTTCAACACGGTGCAGCAGCAGCGCGATGCGCTCGCCGCGCAGGTCGACCAGCTCAAGGCCGAGCGCGATGCACTCAAGGCCGAGCGCGATGCACTCAAGAACGAGGCCGAGGCCGCCAAGTCCAAGGTCAGCGCCGCCGAGACTAGCGCCGTCGAGGCCAGCGAGGCCGTCCGCGCCCAGAAGGAAGCCGAGATGACCGTCGACATGACGGTGCGCGCCTACGCCCTCAAGGAGCAGGAGGCCATCGAGGCCAACAAGCTCGCCGCCGCCGCCACCGAAAAGCTCCGCGAGGCCGAGCTCGCGCGCGATGCGGCACGGGCCGAGGCCGAGCAGACCCGCCAGAACGCCGCGGCCGAAGTCGCCCGCGCGACCGCCGAGCGCGACGCCGCCAAGCAGTCCGAGGCCGCCGCCGTCGCCGCCAAAGCCGCGATGCAGAACGAGCTCTACGCCGCGCAGATCCGCATCGAGAACCTCTCCCGCGCCCTCGCCGCCCGCTCCGGCGTGCCCTTCACCCCTAGCGCATCCATCTCACCGACGCCTGTCGCCACCGAGCGCCCCGCCCCGGCCGTCGCCGCCAACACCGAGGCGCCCAAGCCTGATGCCACCGCCTCCACGCAAGTGCGCACCCATACCGTGGCCGAAGGCGAGAGCCTCTCGCTCATCTCCTTCAAGTACTATCAGTCGCCAAACAAGTGGGACAAGATCGTCGCCGCCAACCGCACCAAGCTCAAGAATCCCGACATGCTCCGCCCCGGCATGGTCCTCGTCATCCCCTGAGCCTTGCCCATCGCAACCAGCCCTCTTTGACCCGGCGCCTTCCCCGCGCCGGGTTTTTTGTCGATCCGAGTCGGCGTGTTGCGCATCGCGCCTCTCGGTGCCCTCCGGATTCCGGGCGTGCGCGGGGCTTTGGAACCAAGCACGCGCATCCTTCCCAGCGCACAGCACGCTTTTCCCGTCCGATCGGAACAGAAAAGTGTGCGGTCTCCGGCGTACCGCCGCAGCAGTTGAACCCGCCGCCCGTTCCGCGATCCGCGTTCCGAAATCAGAGATCTCCTCACGTCCCCGGCATCACATGCTCGTAGAAAAGGAAGAAGTGGCACGCGCTGCCGCCGAGCACGAACAGGTGCCAGATCGCGTGGCCGTACGGCAGCCGTTTCCACACGTAAAACGCTACCCCCGCCGTGTACGTCGCCCCTCCGGCAAACAGCCACCATAGTGCGCCGGAGTCGAGTCGCCGCCAGAGCGCGTGCAGGATGAAGACCGCCGCCCAGCCCATCGCCACATAGGCGCCAAGCAGCAGTTTCTGGAAGCGATGGATGAAGAGAAACTTCATCGCGATCCCCGCGGCCATCACGCCCCAGAGGATGCCGGCCATCGTCCAGCCGAGCGGGCCGCGCAGCGGCACCAGCAGCAGCGGCGTGTACGTGCCCGCGATCAGGGCGAAGATCGCCGCGTGGTCGCAGCGCTTCAGCCATTGCTTCGCCGTCGCGCCGGGAATCGCGTGGTACAATGTCGACGCCAGATAAAGCGC
Organism: uncultured Opitutaceae bacterium; assembly: GCA_964640465.1. Taxonomy (GTDB): domain Bacteria; phylum Verrucomicrobiota; class Verrucomicrobiia; order Opitutales; family Opitutaceae; genus CAJCBL01. The sequence goes on along the minus strand of CAZXHR010000211.1, from coordinate 2,769 downwards.
GATGAGCGAGGCACCGTAGAGCGAGAAACTCGCCACCCGCCACGGATCACCGATTCGCGCCGAACCCACGACGAGGAGCGTCAGCGCCACAATCGCCAGCAGAAAGCCCAAGCCATGCGTAATGCTGTTGGCGATCTCCTCGCCGAAGGAGTAGTTCTTCGTCTCGCTCATCGTGCAGCATCCTCGCAGTCCGCACCCAGCCAAATCCAGCCTGCAATCCTCTCGGTCGTGGAGCGGTGTGTAACCCCGCGTAGTCCTCGCGCCGCGGCGCAGACGTCCCTGCCCGCGGCTTCCGCCACCGCCATATCCCCAGATCGCCGGCACGAAGGCCGGTACCACTCCTCCTGGGTGCACCGAGCTCCTGTACGGCACCTTCGTCGCAGGCCGAGAACGCGAAGAAGCCCGCCGACGAACCGGCGGGCCTCCGAAGATACTGCAGCGGATGGATCGAACCTGCTCGATCCGTACTCCCCGCTACTCGCTACTTCTTCTCCCCTCACGTCTTCCAGAGCTGGAGGACCTTCAGGTAGTTGGCGCGTTCGAAGGCGGAGGGATCGGGGCAATTCTGGAGGCTCAGGGCACCGCGCATCTGGTTCACCGACTCGTACTCCTTCGCCTGCATCCATCTCTCCAAACCATCGAGCATCATGCGGATTTGGGCGGGGTTGTGTTTGAGGATCGCAGAAACGACCTGCACGGCGTCCGCTCCGGCGAGGATGGCCTTGGCCACATCGGCTGCGGAGTGCACGCCGCCGGTGCAGGCGAGCGGGAGCTTCACCTGGCCGAAGAGGATTGCCAGCCAGCGCAGGCGCAGGCGGAGCTCCTCGGGAGTGGAGAGTTCAAGTTTCGGGAGAACCTCCATCTCTTCGAGATCGATGTCGGGCTGGTAGAATCGGTTGAAGAGCACGAGGCCGTCGGCGCCGGCGGTCTCGATCTCCTTCGCGAAATGGGCGAGCGAGGAGAAGAAGGGCGAGAGTTTCACCGCCACGGGAATCTTCACACCGGCCTTTACCGTACGCACGATCTCGGCCGCGTCGCTCTCGACCTCCTCGCCCGAGACGGCGGCATCGGTGGCGAGGTAGTAGAGATTTAACTCCAAGGCATCGGCGCCGGCCTGCTGGATGAGGTTGGCGTACTCGACCCAACCCCCGAGCTGCATGCCGTTGAGCGAGGCGATGACGGGGAGACGGCAGGTCTCCTTCACGCGGCGGATGTGCTCGAGGTACTCCTGCGGGCCGAGAGCGTAGGTATCGCTCTCGGGAAAGAAGTTGGCCGCCTCGGCGAAGACGTCCTCGTGCCGATGGAGGTGCGCGTACTCGGCCTTCATCTCGCGGTCGATCTGCTCCTCGAAGAGCGAGTGCATCACGATGGCGGAGGCGCCGGCGTCCTGCAGGGCCTTCACGCGGTCGAGGCTGTCCACCAAGGGAGAGGCACCGGGCATGATTGGGTTGGCGAGCTTGAGGCCGAGGTAGGTGGTGGAGAGATCGATGGGCATGGGCGGTGCGGGTTTCGCGTTTCAGGTTTCGAGGTTCGGGTTCCGGAGCGCATGTGGCGCGCAGAGCGCGAATGAGCCGGCGGTCCGGTGTTCGTGAAAGTATATCTTCGGGACAGCTAAAGGAGCTAAGAGGCGGGAACCGGCAACCGCGCGGATCAAAAAAAGGGCGGCACCGGTGAAGGTGCCGCCCTTGGAAACGTTACTGGTGCCGGTTGCGCATCGGCTGACTTAGGACGCCGGAGCCGCAGGGGCGGCCTTCGCAGCGGCTGCGGCCTTGGAGGCCTCGGCCCTCTGCTGGTAGGCGGTCCAGCGGGCGGTGCCGGTCTTCTGCGCGCTCTCGGCGAGGGCGGCGGCGCGCTCCGGGGCGGCCGTGTGCGGGACCTTGG
>CAZXHR010000211.1:0-878 GCA_964640465.1 uncultured Opitutaceae bacterium | reverse complement strand
CGGCGGCGCGGGTCGTAGCGGAACATCGGCCAGTGGCCGGACTCGACGGCGAGCTTCTGGTGGTCGAAGCCGTCGGCGAGCGAGAAGCCGTGGGCGATGCAGTGGGCGTAGGCGATGATCAGGGACGGACCGTCGAAGCTCTCGGCCTCGCGGATGGCCTGGATCGTCTGCGTGTCCTTGGCGCCCATGGCGATGCGGGCGACATAGACGTTGCCGTACTGGACGGCCATGAGGGCGAGGTCCTTCTTGCCGGTGTCCTTGCCGTTGGCGGAGAACTTCGCGACCGCGCCGATCGGCGTGGACTTCGACTTCTGGCCACCGGTGTTGGAGTACACCTCGGTGTCGAGGACGAGGATGTTGACGTTCTTGCCGGTGGAGAGGACGTGGTCGACACCGCCGTAGCCGATGTCGTAGGCCCAGCCGTCGCCGCCGAACACCCACACGCTCTTCTTGACGAGGTAGTCGGCGATCTGGGCGAGGGTCTTGGCCTGGAGCGAACCGATGCCGGCAAGCTTGGCCTTCACCGCGGCAACGACGCGACGGGCTTCGGCGATGCCGGCCTCGTTGGACTGGTCGGCCTTGGCGAGCGCCTCGACGAGACCGTCGCCGAGCTGCGGAGCGAGCTCCTTCAGGAGGAGGTGCGCCTTGGCTTCGAGCTGGTCGGCCGCGAGGCGCAGGCCGAGACCGTACTCGGCGTTGTCCTCGAACAGCGAATTCGACCAGGCCGGGCCGCGGCCGGCGGCGTCGGTGCAGTACGGGGTGGTGGGCAGGTTGCCGCCGTAGATCGAGGTGCAGCCGGTGGCGTTGGCCACGAGCATGCGGTCGCCGAAGAACTGCGTGACGAGCTTGATGTACGGGGTCTCGCCGCAGCCGGTGCC
>CAZXHR010000210.1:0-7134 GCA_964640465.1 uncultured Opitutaceae bacterium | reverse complement strand
CCCGCCCATGGGCATCGCCGTTCGCCCGGGCCAACCGGAGCCCAACGTGCTTGTGGATTGCGAAGAGGCCGCCGTCCGCGCCGGCCTTGGCGAGATCGGCTACTGTGGCCTGCAGCTGACACCGCAGTACGGGCCTCGTCAGCGCGTCGAGGCCATCCTGACCGATGCGTTGCTCGAGCCCGACCCGATGCTGACGACGCCCGTCTGCGATAACTGCAAGCAGTGCGCCGAGGCATGCCCGCTCGGAGCCATGGGCACCGAGGGCAAGAGGACCTATTCCATCGCTGGCAAGCAAACGACCGTGGCCAGCGTCGATTACAGCAAGTGCGCCATCTGCCAGAACGGCGCCAAGCCCAACAAGTTCCACAAGTCGGCTCACCCGGACCGGTTAGCTGCCATCTGCACTCGCACCTGCGTGGCCCATCTCGGCGACGCCGGCCTCGTGCAGGACAAGCTCATCGCCCCTCTCGACCCGACCACCCGCCAGCTCGCGCTGCCCGACGGCCGCAAGCTCCTCGTCACCGACACCGTCGGCTTCATCCGCCGCCTGCCCCACCGCCTCGTCGAAGCGTTCAAGGCCACGCTCGAGGAGACCGTCGTCGCCGACTTTCTGATCCACGTCCTCGATCTCACCAACCCGCAGGTCGAGAAACATCTGGAGGCCACCCTCTCCGTCCTCGGCGAGCTCGGCGCCGACCCCACGCCCACCATAACCGTGGTCACCACGACGGATGCCGCCCGCCCCGAAACGATCGAGCGCGCCCGCGCCCGCCACCCCGACGCCGTTTTTCTCAGCGCGCTCACCGGTTCCGGCATCGACCGGCTCCTCGCCCGCTGTGGCGAACTCACCAGCACCGCCGAGTTCTCGGCCCAGTTGCGCATCCCGCACGACCGTTACGACATCGTCGCCAAGCTCCACACCAGCGGAGGAATCACCGAGGAGCGCGCCGAGGACGACGCCGTCTACATCACCGGCCGCGTCCCCTTCGCCCTGCGCGACCTCGTCGCGCCGTTTCTCGTCGAGAACTGAGCAGACTCAGCCGCTCGCGCAATCTATCGATAAAAAGGCCCGCGGAACAATGTCCGCGGGCCGTGTGGAAACGTTCTGCGTTCCGTTTAGAAGCGGACGGCCAGGCCGCCCATGTAGCCGATGGAACCGTACTCGATGTACGTGACCTTGGCCATGCCGACCAGCTTGTCGGTGATGTTGTAGGTCACGCCGATGGAGGCGTCCCACAGGCCTTCGCCGTGGTTGCGGAAGTCGTCGTCGTAGCAAACGTCGACTTCGCACGCCAGCTTGCTGCTGAGCTCGCACTCGACACCGACCTTGGCGCCCCAGACGCCGTGGTCGGAATCGAAGCGCTTCTCGATCCACTCGTAACCGGTGCTCACGCTCGCGAAGGGCTTGAAGGCGCCGCGGGTGATGTAGCCGGTGAGGGCGGCGTTGGCGCTGTGGCCGACGCCGACGACTCCCTCGAGCCACGAGTAGCCGTAGCCGAGGTTGAGGTCGAAGTTGGTGTGGACCGGAACGTTGAGGTTCAGTCCGGTGGCCATGCCCTCGACGGATGAGTTGTTGATGTCGGTCCAGCCGAAGCCGGCGCTGACGTAACGCTTGCCGAGCAGACCGGAGGTGACGGTCTCGGTCTCGACGGTCGCGCTCTGGGCGAACGCGGCGACGCTGATGAGTGAAGCTGCGAATACAGCAACGAGTTTCATTTTAGTTTTCTAGTTTGTTGTTTATTCAGACTCCGATTCGGGGTCGGAGCGGGCGATGGGACTAGGCCGGCAAGCCGGACTTTCAATGTAAAAATTTGATGGGGTCCGGGAACAAATCTTGACCGTCGCGGTCGCGGCCGTCCCCTCACGACGTCCTAACAATTTCGTGGTCATCGTTGACGCTTCCTGCTGACCTCCGCGGCATGCGAATTCTGATCACCGGCGGAGCCGGATTCCTCGGATCACATCTCTGCGATAGGCTGATCGCCGACGGCCACGAGGTCGTCTGCCTCGACAACCTCTTCACCGGCCGGAAGGCAAACATCGCCCACCTGCTCCAGCACCCGCGCTTCGAGTTCGTGCGCCACGATGTCGTCGACCCCTTCAAGTTCGAGGTCGACCGGATCTACAACCTCGCCTGCCCCGCCTCGCCTCCGCATTACCAGTACAACCCCATCAAGACCACCAAGACCTCGGTCATGGGCGCCATCAACTGCCTCGGCCTGGCCAAGCGCGTGCGCGCCCGCGTCTTCCAGGCCTCCACCTCCGAGGTCTACGGCGATCCCGAGATGCACCCGCAGCGCGAGGAGTACTGGGGCCACGTCAACCCCATCGGCCGCCGCTCCTGTTACGACGAGGGCAAGCGCTGCGCCGAGACGCTCTTCTTCGACTACCACCGCGAGAACAAGGTCGATATCCGCGTCATCCGCATCTTCAACACCTACGGCCCCCGCATGCTCGCCAACGACGGCCGCGTCGTCTCAAACTTCATCGTCCAGGCCCTCCGCGGCGAGGATCTCACAATCTACGGCGACGGCACACAGACCCGCTCCTTCTGCTTCGTCGACGACCTCATCGAGGGCTTCGTCCGCTTCATGGAGCAGACGGAGATCGTAGGCCCGATGAACTGCGGAAACCCCGGCGAGTTCACCATGCTCCAGCTCGCCGAGCTCACCCTCAAGCTCGTCGGCGGCCGCTCGAAGATCGTCTTTCAGCCCCTTCCCTCCGACGACCCGAAGCAGCGCAAGCCCGACATCTCCCTCGCCCGCCGCGTCATCAAATGGGAGCCGCAGATCCCGCTCGAGGAGGGCCTGCGCCGCACCATCGACTACTTCCGCACGCAGCTCGCCTGAACCGTGATGCTGCAGACGAGAGCCGAGTGTCGAGTGACCAGCGCCAAACCATCGGAGGCCGGACCGACCGCACGCGTGCTTTGATGCTCGCCCTCGGGGATCGGGCACTCGGCGCTCGACGCCGGACTCTCGACCGAATGGTTACGGCTTAGCCGCAACGGAGTCAGCCACACTGTAGGGGCGGTGTCCTGCACCGCCCATCGGTTGTTTCCGCGTAGGGGCGTCGACTTGCGACGCCCGTTGGACACCATCCACCGCCACCCGCGGAATCCGCTCTTTGCACTGCGCTATTCCAACGCCGTGAGATGGCGGCCGGCGGTGCCGCGCCTCACTCCACGCACTGCCACTGCGGCCATCGCTCGCGCACGTAAGCTCGCGCCTCATCCAGCAGCGCCTCGACCTGCGGCCCGGGCGTCCCGCGCCACAGCGCCGCGATCTCCAACGGCTCGAAACCGTCCAGCGGCAGCACCCGCACCTTCGGATGCTTCGTCACCTCGGGTAGGCCGACGTTCAGCCCCACGCCGCCTCCGCCCGCCACATACGCCGTGATCGACTCCAGCGAGCTGGCCTCGATCGACGTCGGCCAGCGCACGCCGCGCCGCTGCAACCCCGCGCGAAACCGCCGCACCACGCTCTCCGTCTCCGGCAGCGCGATCAGCGGCTCCTCGATATCGCGGCTCCGCCACAGCTCGTCCGCCGACTTCAGTCGCGACTTCTTCGGCACCTGCAGGACCAGCGGCACCCGCACCAGCGGTGCCGACCGCAGCCCGCGCGGCGGACGCCGGTCGAGCGGCGTCACCGCCAGATCGATGCTGCGGTCCGTCAACCACGCCTCGAACTCTGCCTGGAAACCCGAGCGCAGGGTCAGCCGCAGCCGCGGCTCGCGCGCCCGAAGCCGTTGCAGCACCGCAGGCAGGTGGAAGCGCAGCGCCAGCTCCGCCGCCCCCACGCGCAGCACCGGCGCCGACCGTTCGCGCAGCTTCGCCTCCATCTCGCCCAGCCCGCCGAAGAACGGCTCTACGAAGTCGAACAGATCGACCCCCGCCGGCGTGAGCTTGAACGGACTGCGCTCGAACAGCCGCACGCCCACCTCGCGCTCCAGCGCCGCGATCTGGCCGCTCACCGCCGGTTGCTGGATACCGTACGGAATCCGCTTCACCGCGCGACTGATGCCGCCCGCCCGCGCCACATGGTAGAACAACTCGAGGTGATGGATGTTGAGCACGCCGCCAACGTGGCCGGGCGCACGTCGGTGCGCAACCGCGCGCCTTGGCGCTCGCTGCGGCACGCTCCGGCATAGGGGCGTCGTCTTGCGACACCCGTTGGCAGCAGTCGAATCGGGGGCCAGCAACGTCTGGCCAGCGGCGCAAGACGCCGGCAACTGCATCGGCACGTCTCAGCCGGTCCCATCGCCCCGTTCGATGCCGTGCATCGGATTTATCGAATAACACCTTTCCCCTCTCCGGCGGTAAAGTTTGGGCACACCAAACACCGCCATGCCCGCCCGTTCCAAGTCCGCCACTCTACCAGCCGCAGCCTCCGCCCTCGACAGGGAGCGGCCGCTCACCACGCCCGCGCACCTCGCCGCCGCCCTCTGCGTCGCCATCCCGCCGCTAGTCGTCCTGTTCCTCCTCCCGCCGCTCGCTCAGCCCTCCGCGTACCACGCCTTCGCCGACACCCGACCGTGGCTCGGCCTGCCCAACGCGCTCGACGTCCTGACCAACCTCCCCTTCCTCCTCGCCGGTCTCCTTGGTCTCCGCGCCGCACTTCGCCTGCCCGCCGCACCGCAGCGCGCCTGCTGGCTCGCCTTCTTCGGCGGCGTCGCCCTCGTCGCCTTCGGCTCCGGCTTCTACCACCTCGCTCCGACCGACGCCTCGCTGGTCTGGGATCGCCTGCCGATGACGTTCGCCTTCACCAGCCTCTTCGCCGCCGTGCTCGGCGAAACGGTCTCCCCGCAGCTCGGCCGCCGCCTCCTGTTCCCGCTTGTTCTCGCCGGCGCCGTCGCCGTCCTCTGGTGGCAACAGCGCGACGATCTCCGCCCCTACTTCGCCGTGCAGGCCCTCGCGCTCGCCGGCGTGCCCGCCCTGCTCGTGCTCTTCCCGAAGCACGGTGCCGGCCGCGGCTGGCTCGTGACCGGACTCGGCTGCTACGCCCTCGCCTTCGCCGCCGAGCAATCGGACCGCGCCGTCTTCGCCTTCACCGGCGGAGCGATCAGCGGCCATTCACTGAAGCACCTCCTCGCCGCGCGCGCCTGCGCCGCCGTTGCCGCCATGCTCCATTTTCGCCAGCGGCCCACCTCATAAACCACCGCGCCCCCTATCGCATCCTCCGCGCAGCCCGGCCTTAGTCCCCTCCAGCCTCTCGCCTCTAGCCTTCCCTTTCCGGTCTTCCGTCCTCTGTGCCCAAATCCCCCGGGTCAGTTTCTGATTTCCACATCTTCCCCGCCGTTCTGCCCCGCCCCTCCAGCCACAGCTCATCCGTTTCTGATTTCCTGAGTTCCAGATTCTCCTCTTCCGATCGCCCCTCCCGTCTCCCGCGCAGCCCATTCCGCATTCTTCATTCTGCATTCTTCATTCACCCTTAGCCAAGCGTATGCCCCTCTACCCGCTCCGCGGTCTGCCCAAGCAGGGCCAGCTCTGGTCCTGGATCTCCTTCGACGTCGCGAACCAGTCGTTCACGCTCATCGTCAACACCCTCCTGTTCTCGGTCTTCTTCCAGCAGGAGGTCGTGCGCGACCCGGCGCGCGACGACTTCCTCTGGTCGCTCACCTACGCCACCAGCATGCTGCTGGTCGTCCTCGCCTCGCCCATAGCCGGCGCCATCGCCGACGAGCGCGCGTGGAAGAAACTCTCGCTGCTGCTCACCGGTTTCCTCTGCGCCGCCTTCACCTGCGCGCTCGCGCTGATCGGCCCCGGCCGGTTCTGGCTCGCCGTCGCGCTCTACATCCCGGCCAACTTCCTCTTCTCCATCGGCGAGAACTTCCTCGCCTCCTTCCTTCCCGAGCTCGCCGCGCGCGAGCAGCTCGGCCGCGTCTCCGGTTTCTCCTGGGCCTGCGCCTACTTCGCCGCGCTCGTCCTGCTCGCCCTCACCGCTGGCGGCATGCTCGCCTTCGGCTGGGAAACTCCCGACACGTGGCGCCCGCTCTTCGTCTTCGCCGGGCTCTGGTTCTTCGCCTTCGCCATCCCCACGCACCTCTTCCTGCGCGAGCGCCCCGCGCCCGCCGACCGCCCCCGTACGCCGCTCCTGCGCGCCGGCTTCCGCCGCCTCGCCGACTCCATCGGCCACATCCGCCGTTTCCGCGATGTGGCGACACTCCTGCTCGCCTCGCTCTTCTACGGCACCGGCATGTCGGTCATCATCATGTTCGCCGCCATCCTCGCCAAGGAGTTCGGCTTCGGCGACATCCAGCTCGTCCTCTTCATCGCCGTCATCACCGTGTCCGGGGTTCTGGGCACGCTGCTACCGACCCTCTGCCAGGACCGTCTCGGCCACAAGCGCACCACGTTCCTCCTCCTCGCGCTCTGGATCGTCACCGCCGCCGCCCTCGCGCTCTACGCCTGGCTGCGCGCCCGCTCCGCCGCGCCCGCCGCCTACCCCCTCTGGCCGCTCTGGCTGATCGGCAACCTCGTCGGCTTCGGCCTCGGTTCGCTCGGCTCCGCCAACCGCGCCTTCGTCGGCTACCTCACGCCCGCCAGCCGCAGCGCCGAGTTCTTCGGCCTCTGGGGTCTGGTCTTCAAGCTCGCCGCCGTCCTCACGATTCCCTTCGGCCTCGCCAAGGACTCCTGGGGCACACCCGCCGCGCTCCTCGTCCTCCTCGCCTTCCTCGTCGTCGGCGGCGTGCTCACGCTCTTCGTCGACGAGCAACGCGGCCTCGCCACCGCCCGCGCCGAAGACGCCCGACTCGCCGAAACCCCCGAATAGGACGGATGGGACGAATGGGACCTATGGGACCAGAGTCCAACGCGAACACTCCCCGCACCAAATCCCACGTCTCCCGCCTTCCTCTTTCAGTCCTCATCTCCCCGGCCCCGCTAGCCGCACGCCCTTCGGCTCTGCCCCTCCGCCCAATCGCAAATCGGCAATCCAAAATCGAAAATTCTTCCGTCCTCTGTGCCCTCCTCCGCCTCTGAGCCCTCTGTGCCCAATTCCTCCGCTCCGTTCCTGATTTCCTGATTCCCACATTCCCTCCGCCGTTCTGCCCCGCCCCTCCACCCCCACCGCCTCCGCTCCTGCGTTCCTGGGTTCCAGCTTAGCCGCTGCCGATCTTCCCGGGCCCCGCCGTCCC
>CAZXHR010000209.1:0-7318 GCA_964640465.1 uncultured Opitutaceae bacterium | reverse complement strand
TTTCGGCGTAAAATCGCCCCATTCGACTCAAAGAATCCTGATTCGTTTCGTCTCATGTTCCGATTCTCCACTCGAAAATACATCCCGCCTCCTCGGTCCGCGTATTCTTAAACACTCCCTAGCCGAAGCGGCCCGAGACGTAGGCCTCGGTCTGCGCGTCGGAGGGGTTGAGGAAGATGTGCTCGGTGTCGTTGTATTCGATCAGCTTCCCCATGAAGAAGAAGGCCGTGCGGTCCGACACGCGTGCCGCCTGCTGCATGTTGTGGGTAACGATCACGATTGTGAAATCCTTTTTGAGGGCGTGGATCAATTCCTCCACGCGGGCCGTGGCGATAGGGTCCAGCGCGGAACAGGGCTCGTCCATGAGGAGGATCTCCGGCTCCACGGCGATGGCCCTTGCGATGCAGAGGCGCTGCTGCTGGCCTCCGGAAAGGGAGAGACCGCTCTCGTGCAGGCGGTCCTTCACCTCGTCCCACAGTGCGGCTCCTCGCAGGCTCTTTTCCACGGCCTCGTCCTGTTCGCGCTTGTTCTTGCGTCCGTGGATTTTGAGACCGTAGGTGATGTTGTCGTAGATCGACATCGGGAAGGGGTTCGACTTCTGGAACACCATGCCCACGTGTTTGCGCAGTTCGATGACATCGACCTCGCTCCCGTAGATGTCCTCGCCGTTGATGAGGATTTCGCCGCGAGCCTTCGCCCCGACGATGAGGTCGTTCATCCGGTTCATGCATCGCAGCAAGGTCGATTTGCCGCAACCGGAGGGCCCGATGAAGGCCGTCACCTCGTTCTCGTACACGTCGAGGGAGATGCCGTGCAAGGCCTGCTTGTCGCTGTAGAAGAAGTCGAGGTTCTTCACCTCGATGACCGTCCGGCCCGTGCCGGTCTTCTCCTCCGCGCTTCTGTGGCGCGGGACGGGTCGTGAAAGGGATGCGTTGGGTTCCATGCTGGGAAAAAGTGTTGCGGAGGTTACCATCTGTATTTCTTTCGGGCCTTCTGCCGCATGTAGATGGAGAGCATCGTGATCGCCGTCACGAGGATCATGAAGACCAGGGCCGTGCCGTACTGCATGCGCGCGGTGTAGTCGTTCTGCGGGATCTTGGAACTGACCACGTAGATGTGGTAGGGCAGGGCCATCACGCCCTGCTGGAAGAATCCCCAGAGCGAGTCCACCTGCCAAGGCATCTTGTCGCGCATGGCGTAGGCCGCCGTGAACATGATGGGCGCCGTCTCTCCCGCGACGCGCGCGATGGAAAGAATGGACGAGGTGAGGATGCCGGGCATCGCGTAGGGTAGGACGTTCGTGCGGATCGTCTGCCACTTGGTGGCGCCAAGCGCCAGAGCGCCCTCGCGGAAGCCCTTGGGCACGGCGCGCAGGCTCGCCTCGCTGGCGGTGATGACGATGGGCAGGACCATGAACGCCAGCGAGAACCAGCCGGCCAGCAACGAGACCTTCCAGCCGAAGGCGACGACGAAGAGGCCGAAGCCGAACAGGCCGAACACGATCGAGGGCACGCCGGCGAGGTTGGCGATGGACAGGCGCAGCAGGCGCACGAGCGGGCCGTCCTTCGCGTATTCGCTCAGGTACACCGCACTGCACACGCCCAGGAAGAGCGCGATCGCCATGGAGCCGACGACGAGCAGCACAGTGCCGACGATATTGGGGAAGATGCCGCCGGCGGAGTAGGCGTACGTCTCGGCGTGCGGATCGGCGACCTTGTCGGGATGCGCGGCGGCAAAGGCGCGGTACTCGCGGTCGCCCATCTTCACCTTCGCGCCATCGACGGTGAGCACATGGAGCGTCTCCGGCGCCTCGGTGAGGAACGGCACGTTGACGAACGGCGGCGCGAGCTGGAAGACCACGCGCCAGCCCTTGACGCCGATATCGAGGAAGACGGTGGCAGCGGCCAGGAGCACGCCGTAGGTGGCCACACGCAGCAGCAGGAAGAACGTCTTCTCGAAACGAGCCGTCCACGATGGCCGGAGGAGGATCGAGCGACGGGGCGGGAAATCGGAGCGCGGGCTCATGGGCGGATCAGCTCTGCGGGAGACGGTAGCGGCGCACGATCTTCTGCGCGCCGTAGTTGATGCCGAGCGAAAGCATGAAGAGCAGGCAGCCGACCATGAACAGCGCCCGGTAGTGCAGGCTGCCGCGGACGACCTCGCCCATCTCCTGGGCGACGATGCCCGTCATCGTATGCACAGGCTGGAACGCCACGCCGAGGCCGGCGGTGAGATCGGGGATGGCGATGCGGTTGCCGGCGCAGAGCAGCACGACCATCGTCTCGCCGATCACGCGGCCGAAGCCGAGCAGCACCGCGGCAGTGATGCCGGAGAGCGCGGCGGGCAGGATGATGTGCAGGATCGTCTGCATGCGGGTCGCGCCGATGGCGAGCGAGGCCTCACGCAGCGCCTTCGGGACGTTCTGGAGCGCGTCCTCCGCGAGCGTGAAGATCGTGGGGATCGCCATAAGCGCGAGCAGTGCGGCGGCGGTGAAGGCGGTGAGCCGCTCCTGCATCGGGAAACCGGGCACCCACGACAGCCACGGCACATGCGAGAGCTGGCGGAGCGACTCGCCGAGCATCGCGATGCCGAAGAAGCCGAGCACCACGCTGGGGATCGCCGAGAAGAACTCGATGTACGGCTTGATGAAGCGCTGTTCCCAGGGCCGGGCGACCTGGTTGACGTACAGGGCCGCACACACGCCGAGCGGGATCGCGAAGAAGAGCGCGAGCACCGAGATAAAGAACGACCCGAAGAACAGCGGGAGCACGCCGTACCAGTCCTGCCAGAAACTGGCGGTGATCCAGTCGCGGCCGAAGGCGAAAGCCTGGAACGAGTCCAGCCAGGAGACCGGGCGGTCGCCGCGCCAGCGCACCATCTCGCTCTCCCACTCCGGGATCGCCGCGCGATAGTCGCGCAGTTTGTCGCCGAAGCGCTCGATGCGGCGGGCGATCTTTCGGTCGTCGGACTGCGGCAACGCCGCGACGATGTCGCCGAGCTCGGCGGAGAGATTGCGATTCGCCGCCTGGATCTCGGGGAAGCGCGAGGTGAGCACGTTGGCCTCGGCGGCGTAGTCGACCTCCTCGATCACGATGGCGTCGGCCTGAGCCTTGAGCGCGGCGGCGTGCGCGGAATCGGCTTCAGCGGTGCCGCCGAGGAGATTGTCGCGCACCTCGTGCATGTCCTCGGCGACCTTCACGCGTTCCTTCACGGCGGAGGCGTGGTCGGTCATCTCGGAAAGGAGGTCGCGGTGGGCCGAGATCGCGTCGGCGAGGCGCTCGTCGAGGGCGTCGAGCGAGGCGAGCTTGGCGTTCGCTGCCGCGGCAGGAAGGCCCGCGGCGGTCAGGCGCTGCGACCACGCCAGCCGCACGGCCGAGAACTCGCGGCCCAGCGCGGCGTAGGTGTCGGTCTGACGCTTGAGGATGTCCACATACTCGAGACCGGCGCGGCGGTAGACCTCGAGGTTGCGGCGGTTGCCGGGGATGAAGCCGGCGGCCTCGCGGAAGAGCGTGAAGACGATGAGGAGGAGAACGACGATGGAGATCGTGGCGTTGGCCTCGAAGAACTGCTTGATCCACCAGTCGCGGTTGCGGCCGAAGAGGCGGAACTTGCCCGGGGCGAGCAGCTGCTTGCGCACGGAATGCGCGGTGGCGGGCTCGGGCGTGGAGTCGTTGGCCATGATGCGGCGGCGATGGAGGGAAAGGACGAGGAAAGGTCTGCGAGCTGACGGGGGCGCTTCAACCCCAAAGCCCGTGGGCGTCGGAAACGATCAGCGGCAGGTGGTCGAAAGGTAGGGCGAGGCGTCCCCGCCAAGCCGGACCGAGCGCGGCTCACCGGGGACGGTTCGCCCTACCCGCAACTGGCTCGCTGTAGGCCACGTCGACAACGTGGCCTACAACAGAGCAGCCCCCCACCGAGAATGATCAGTTCACTCCTTGGCGACCGGGACGAAGCCGACCTTCTTGGCGATGGACTGTCCCTCCGCGCCGAGCATGAACTCGACGAACTGGGCGGTCAGACCGGTGGGCTCGCCGTTGGTGTAGAAGAACGTCGGGCGCGCATAGGGATACGCCTTCGCCTGGACCGTCTCGTCGCTGGGCAGCACGGCCTTGCCGTCTTTGCCGATGATGGCGACGACGCGGATGCCGGGGGCGCTGGTGTAGGCGAGGCCGACGTAGCCGATGCCGTTCGGATTCTTGGCGACCTCGGAGGCGATCTGCTCGTTGCCGGCCATCTTCTGCGAGGAGCCGGCGTAGTCGCGCTTCTTCATCGCGAGCTCCTTCCAGTCGGAGTACGTGCCCGAGGATGTGTTACGAGTGTAGATGGAGAACTTGCCGGCGTTGCCGCCCACGGCGCTCCAGTCGGTCACGTCGCCGGTGAAGATCTGCTCGACCTGGCGCAGCGTGAGCTGGGAGACGGGGTTGGCCTCGTTGACGATCACGGCGATGCCGTCGTAGGCGACGATGATGGGCTTCATGCTCACGCCCTTGGCCAGCGCGGCGGAGAGCTCGGTGGGCTTGGCACGGCGGGAGGACATGCCGATCTGCGCGGTGCCGTCGGTAATGGCGGCGATGCCGGTGGTGGCGCCCTCGGCGGCGATCTCGAAGGCGCCCGCGGGGTGGGCGGCCGTGAGGACGGAAACGGTTGTCTTCATGATGTGTGCGATTTCGGTGGCGGGGTGCGACGCGCTCAGAACTTGGTGACGAGGTCGACCTGGAGGATTCTCGATTTGTCGAGGCCGGCGACCGCGTGCTTGAGGGTGTCGCGGATATCGGAGGTGCGGAAGTAGGTCAGGTTGAGGCTGCAGAAATCGACGAGGTTGTAGGAGGCGCCGATCTTGTAGCCGGACTGGTTGAGGTTGCCGAAGCCGAAGTCGGAGTCGCTGAGGTTCGGGTCGACGGAGCCGAGCCCGATGCGGCGGTAGTCGGCCTTCACGCTCCAGTCGCCGGCGAGTTTGCCGGTGCCGTGGTTGTAGCCGATGCCGACGAGCCATGCGAGGGCATCCTTGTCGGCGGTGGGCAGCGCGTAGACCTTGTGGACGCGGTTGGCGGCCTCGGTGTTGTAGGAGGAATCCCAGTAGAGCTTCACGCTGTTGGCGCCGCCGCCGACGTTGGCGAACTCGAGCTCGCCGGCGAAGGTGACGAGCGAGAGGTTGCAGGTGTCGCCGTTGAACGGCGTCTCGTTGGTCAGGCCCGACATGTTCGAGGTCGAGTAGAGCATGTAGCCGGGGGCGAGGATGAGCTTGGTGCCGCCGAAGTACTTGGTGAGCACGGCCTGCTGGGCGAAGAGCCAGGCGTCGTTGCCGAGGCGGCCCTTGGTGGCCTCGTTGTTGTCGTCCATGATCGACTGGAGCGCGCGGAGTTCGAAGGTGTCCTTGCCGCCCAGTGAGACGTTGTAGAGCTCGGCCACGCCCTGCGGGTTGATGTCGCCGTCCCAGACAAGATCGGTGGTGTAGAGCGGATTGCGCTGCTTGCCGGCGACGAACTTCAGGTCGTTGCGCGGCTGCCAGGCGACGTAGGCGCGGGCGAGGAAGAGGTTATAGTCGTCGGCGACGTACTGAAAGGTGTGGTTGCCGGAGTCGGCGGCGCTGGCGGGCTCGAGGGCGAAGCCGGCGCTCCAGCCCTTCTGCATCGCAATGTCGCCGTTCAAGCGGAAGCGGAAGCGCTCGCGGGTGCGGTTGGTGGTCACGCCGGAATTCTGCGCGCTCGTCTCCTGATACTGGTGGCGGAGGCGGACGTCGCCGCCGAGCTTGAACTCGGTGATCTGGTTGCCGAGGTTGAGTTTGCCGGCGGAGGTGTTGGTGGCGAAATCCTTGGCGAGGTCGGTACGGAGCTCCTCGGCCTCCTGGTCGTTGATGAGGCCCTTCTTGACGAGCAGGTCGATGAGCGGGCCGGAATCCTGGGCCACGGCGGTGGCGGCGGTGAAGGCGATGCCGCCGCAGAGGGCGAGCAGGGCGAACGGGAGTTTGCGCATGTTGGGTGTCGGTATGGTTGTTGAAACTCTGCGCGACCGGCGGACACGCCGGCTGCGACGCTCTGAACCTTAGCGGCCGATTGTTACGGTCCCGTGACGGCCGTGTGACATGGCCGCAAAACAGCGGCCGCCCGCTGAACATTTTCCACGCTCGCGCGTATCCTCCGAAACCGCTGGGATCGCGCCTGCACCGCCGTGCGCAACCACCCCCGCCGCCCCATGCCCGCCCCGCGAACAACCGTCCCGCTCCCCTCGCCTCGCCTCCTGCGCCGGCTGGCCGTCGTCCTCGGCCTCGTCAGCGCCGCGTTCGCCGCCCGCGCCGACATCGCCGTGCTCCGCGAGAAAGGCCCGCACAGCGGCAGCGCGTTCTCCAATCCCGGCCTCATCGCCGACGCCCCCGCCGGCCTGAAAGTCGCCATGAAGACCGCCGACGTGAAGATCCACCTCAGCCCCGGAGAAGGCGATACGCTCAAGGCCGACGTCACCGCCGACTTCGAGCTGGAAGACTCCTCACCTGCCGAGCTGGCCGGCCAGCTCTACCTCGTCGGCTTCCCCGTCACCGGCCTGAGCTCGAAGATCGTCACCATCGACAACTTCGCCGTGACGGTCGACGGCAAGACGCCGGCGACGGTGCTGAGGCAAGGAATCACCATTTCACGCCGCAAAGCACAACTCATCGACAGCCCGGTTTCCGGTAAGCTCGATGCGCGCTTCGAGCTCAAGCGCTCCAATTCCGCATGGGAGATCGACTATGCCGGAGACAACGACTACCGCGCTTCCTACGTCTGGCAGCAAGCCGCGCATCCCGGCGCCAGCCTCCACGTGCACGTGCGGTACACCGTCACGCTCCATCCGCAATCGATCCACTATTCCAAGGCCTACGATGCCGAAGAGAGCGACTGGGATGTCATTCCCTCCAAAAGCCTGAAAGGCGACCGGTGGAACGACCAATTCTACTTTTTCGACTATGTACTCCGCTCCGGTGCCACGTGGGACAGCGTGATCGGGCAGGAAGTCATCGAGATTACTTCAGAGCCGAAACTCGCACTGGCCGCTGATAGCGCGATCCTGCAGAGCAGGAAACCGCCGAGGGCACTCAACGACGACGGAACTGAGCTACCCGAATACGAGTCGCCGCCAAGTGGCGTTCAGGGGAAAGTAAGCCAATCTTCCGACAAGAGGAACGGCTCCATCCGCTGGATGCTGGAGAACGGCGATCCCTCCGAAGATCTCCTGATCGCGATCCCGCTCTCCGCGCTCAAACGCTGAGACCGCATGTGCCAGCGTTCACCGCCGCGCCGGCCGTCCCCGCAACCCCACCGCCAGCATGACCACCGCGGCGAGG
>CAZXHR010000208.1:2890-7330 GCA_964640465.1 uncultured Opitutaceae bacterium | reverse complement strand
CCGATGCCGGGGATGGCGCTGATGCGCGCCACGTCGGCGGCGGCGATGACCGCCTGCCACTCGGCCGGCGGGATGGCCGAGACGCCGGCCAGGGCCGTCTTGCCGCCGACGCCCGTGCCCGTCAGCAGCCTCTCGAACAGGGCCTTTTCCCCTGGGTCGAGGAAGCCGTAGAGCACGAGGTCCTCGTCCTTGACCTTCAGCACGGCGTGCAGCAGCACCTGCTGCCCCTCCCGCAGGGCGACGAAGCTGGAGACGGGCACCTGCAGCTGCAGCGTGACGCCGCTGCCGGTGTCGACGGCGACACGGCCGGGGCCGAGCTGGCGGACCCTGCCGGAGACGGCGGCGATCATGGGCAATGCACCCCGTGGCAGTAGGCCACGGCCAACGCGTCGCTCTCGTCGAGGCCGACCCGCTTGGCCGGCAGGCCCAGCAGCAGGCCGGCCATCTTGGCCACCTGCTCCTTGTCGGCGTTGCCGTAACCGGTCAGCGCCTGCTTGACCTGGCGCGGCGCGTAGAGGGCCAGCGGCAGGCCGCGGCGCAGCAGGGCGGCCATGGCCACCCCGCGCACGGTCGACAGCAGGGACATGGAACGGATGTTCTTGCCCAGGAATCCCTCCTCCATCGCCGCCTGTTCCACCGGAAAGGCGTCGAGCACCTCCTCGAGGCCGGCGAGCAGCCTGCGCATGCGTTCGATGAAATCGCCGTCGCGCAGGCGCAGGGTGCGGGAATGGACATAGGCGAAGCGCCGCCGCTCCCGGCTCACGAGGCCGACGCCGAAGCTCAGCGAGCCGGGATCGAGGCCCAGGATCAGCATCATTCCTTGCCGAACTTCTCCATGTCCTCGTCGGAGATGTCGAAGTTGGCCCAGACGTTCTGGATGTCGTCCAGCTCCTCGAGCTTCTCGTAGAGCTTGAGCATCTGCTCGGCGGGCTTGTTGGCGAGGGTGATGGTGTCGCCGGTGCGGATATCGGAGACGGTCTTGATGTTGCCGACGATGTAGCCGACGTCGCCCGGCTCGAGGATATCGCGCACCTCCATCTTCGGGGGGAACGTGCCGCCCTCCTTCACCTCGAACTTGGTGTGATTCGACATCAGCAGGCCGAAATCGCCGGCCTTGATCGAACCGGAGAACACGCGGACGTAGGCGATCACGCCGCGGTAGGAGTCGTACTTGGAGTCGAAAACCAAGATGCGAGTCGCCGGATAGTCGGTCCAGCGCGGCGGCGGCACGCGCGCAACGACGGCCTCTAGGATGTCCTGGATGCCGATGCCAGCCTTGCCGCTGGCGAGGATCGCCTCGTCGTGCGCGATGGTGAGGATGTCCTCCATCTGGCGCAGGCAAAGCTCGAGGTTGGCGCTGGGCAGGTCGATCTTGTTGATGACCGGCACGACCTTAAGGTTCTGGCCAAACGCCAGATGGGCGTTGGCCACCGTCTGCGCCTCGACGCCCTGTGAGGCGTCGATCAGGAGCGCCGCACCTTCGCAGGCCGCGAGACTGCGCGAGACTTCGTAGTTGAAGTCCACGTGTCCGGGCGTGTCCATCAAGCCAAGCTGGTAGGTCTTACCGTCCTTGGCCGTGTAGTGCATCGTGACCGGATGCGACTTGATGGTGATGCCTCGCTCGCGCTCGAGGTCCATCGAGTCGAGGTGTTGATCCTGCAAAACGCGTTTCTCGACCGTGCTGGTGTACTCCAGCAAACGGTCGGAGAGCGTCGTCTTGCCGTGATCGACGTGGGCAATGATGCAAAAGTTGCGCTTGAGGGAGACGTCCATTCTTGGGTCGGAGGCAGTCGGGCGTCAGACCGCGGAAAGGTCGGCGTACTCGTTGAAGGTCTTGGCGGGCCAGTCCTTGTTGATGCGTCGGGCAAGGCCGACAAGCACCGCCCCCGGGCCGCACTCCCAGAACTCGGTCACGCCGAGCGCAGCGGCCTCGCGCATACAGGCTTCCCAGCGCACAGTGGAGACGACCTGCTGGATCAGCATCTCGCGGATCTCGTTGGGGTCGGTGACCTGCTTGCCGGTGACGTTGGTGAGGACCTGCAGCTTCGGAGCGCTGAAGGTGACGGTCTGGAGGAACTTGGCGAACTCGGCGCGGGCCGGCTCCATGAGACGGCTGTGGTAGGCGCCGGCGACGTTGAGCGGGACGACCTTCTTCATGCCGCGCTCCTTGGCGGCGGTCACACAGGCGTCGACCTTGGTCTTCTCGCCGGAGACGACGACCTGGCCGGGGCAATTGAGGTTCGAAATCTCGATGTCGAACTCGTGGCAGAGGTCGGTGACCTTGACGAGATCCTCACCGATGATGCTGGCCATTGTGCTGCGGGTCATCTCGCAGGCGACCTGCATGAGACGGCCGCGCTCGGCGACGACGCGAAGACCGGTGTCGAAGTCGAACACGCCGGCGACGGTCAAGGCGGTGACCTCGCCAAGGCTCAACCCCATGACGGTCGTGAGATCGGCCAGCTTCCCCTGCTCCTTCAGGAGCGAGTACAGGGTGTAGCCGTGCACGAAAAGCGCGGGCTGGCACACGCGGGTCGGGACGAGGAGTTCGTCCGGGCCTTCGAAGCACATCTTGGCCAAGTCCCAGCCGAGTACCTCGTTGGCGCGAGAATAGATCCGCGCGGCGGTGGCGGCATTGTCGGCAAGGCTTTTGCCCATGCCGACCTTCTGAGCTCCCTGACCGGAGAAAATGAGGGCGAGTGACATGATGGAAGGGGCTCAGGAAATGGGCCGCCCCTCCAAAAACCAAGTCCGAAGTTGGAGGCGTCGGAACGCGCCGGCCGCTCTACACAGGCCGGCACCGCCCAACACAACAGCTCGCGACCTGCAGGCGCCGGGCGGGATAGGTAGAGCGCCCTCCCCTGCGCCGGCCTACTCAGGTGCGAGATTTGCGCTGTTCGTCGCGCAAGAGCTTGAACTCCAACGCGTCCTTCAGCGCCTGCCACGACGCCTCAATGATATTTTCCCCGGCGCCCACGGTGCCGAAAAGCTCGTCGCCATCGGCCGTCTCGACCAGCACGCGTACCCGGGCGCCGGCGCCCTGCTGGCTCTCCAGAATGCGCACCTTGTAGTCGCGCAGCAGGATTTCTTTGAGCTGAGGGAAGACCGGTTCGAGCGCCAGCCGCAGCGCCTTGTCCAGCGCACCGACCGGGCCGTCGGATTCGGCCACGGTGTGGTGAACCTCGTCGCCGACACGTAGCTTCACCGTCGCCTCCGACATGACCGGTTCGCCGGGCCCGCGGCGCTCGACGATCACCCGGTAGCCCTCGAAACCGAAGAACTCACGGTGCCTCTCGAGCGCCTTCGCGATGAGGAGCTGGAACGACGCATCGGCGGCCTCGTACTCGTATCCGAGGAACTCCAGCCTCTTGATCTCATCGATGAGCTCCTTGAGCGCCGGTGAGTCGGCCTCCAGCTCCACGCCCAGTTCGCGCGCCTTCATCACGACGCTGCTGCGCCCCGACATGTCGGAGATGAGCACCCGCTGGCGGTTGCCGACCAGCTCCGGGACGATGTGCTCGTAGCTGCGCGCGACCTTCTGCGCAGCGTTGGCGTGGACGCCGCCCTTGTGCGCGAAGGCTGAGGCGCCGACGAATGGCGCGTGGGTGTCGGGGTTGCGGTTGCCCAGTTCATCGGCGAAGAGTGAGAGCTGGCGCAGGTTCGGAAGCTGCGGCCGGCAGTGGGCGTCGTAGCCGAGTTTCAGCAACAGGTTCGGGATGATGGAGACGAGGTTGGCGTTGCCCGTGCGCTCGCCGTAGCCGTTGATCGTGCCCTGCACCAGCGCCGCGCCGGCCTGCACGCCGGCCAGCGAGACCGCCACGCCAAGCCCGCAGTCGTTGTGGCAGTGCATGCCGATCTTTCCCGGGCCAAACTTCGCAACGACCTCGCCGACGATCCGCTTCACCTCGTCGACCATCGTGCCGCCGTTGGTGTCGCACAGCGTGAGATTGGTCGCCCCACCCCGCGCCGCCGCCTCGAGCGTCTGGAGCGCGTACGCCGGGTTGTCCTTGTACCCGTCGAAGAAATGCTCGGCATCATAGATCACCTCGCGGCCGGACTCGCGCAGGAACCGTACGGAGTCCTCGATCATGGCGAGGTTCTCGTCGGGCGTGGTGCGCAAGACCTCGGTGACGTGAAGCAGCCAGGTTTTGCCGAAGATGGTCACGACGGGCGTCCCGGCATCGAGAAGCAGTTTGAGCTGGGAATCGTCGGCCGCGCGGATACCGGCGCGGCGCGTCGAGCCGAAGGCGGCGACCTTGGCGTGTTTGAACTTCATCTGCCGCACAGCCTGGAAGAACGCCATGTCGCCGCCAAAGCGCGGCAGGGCCTTTTGGATGTTGATCGGGTTGAGGCGGCCCGTCTGGCTGACGATATGTTCCACCTCGGGCGGCACCGGGGTATGCGCGCTCATGCGGCCGGTCCACTGTTCGATAACGGCGA
>CAZXHR010000208.1:0-2880 GCA_964640465.1 uncultured Opitutaceae bacterium | reverse complement strand
ATCTTGGCGTGCTTCAGCTTCAGGTTCTTCACCTCGTGGAAGAACGCCATGTCGCGCGGATTCGAGCCCGGCCAGCCGCCCTCGATGAAATCGATCCCGAAGTGGTCGAGCTTCTCCGCGATGCGGAGCTTGTCGGCCACGGAAAACGAGATGCCCTCGCCCTGCGTGCCGTCGCGGAGGGTGGTGTCGTAGATCAGGATGCGATTGGAGCTCATGGGATCGGTGGTTATGAAAAAACCCCGGGCTTGCGGCCCGGGGTCTTGGAAAGTCGGAAGTGCGTGGCTTGTCACGCGCCGTTTCCATGCCCGGGCCGGCGGCTGGTAATAAACGAGCCGATAATCGAAATGGCGTTGGCGATCCGGGCGTTCATGGGAAACGAGACAGCGGCCACCTTACCGCGCAGCCGCCGGGTGTCGAGGCGGGAGTTCGCGTGCGTCGGCTCCGAAGCTCACCTCTCGAGAAACTCCGCGATGCGCGGCACGAGCTGTTCGCGGGCGTCCTCGAGCACGTAGTGGCCGGCGTCGGCGTAGTGCTCCGTCTCGGCCTGCGGGAAGAACTGCTTCCAGCGCTCGAAGAAGTGGTCGTTGAAACAGAAGTCCTTGCCGCCCCACCCGATCAAGACCGGCTTCGCCTTCAGCCACGCCAGATCGACGCCGATCTGCTGGAGCAGCGGGAGCGTCGGGTGCTCAGGCTCCATCGGGATGTCGCGGACAAACTGGTGCACGGCCACGCGGTCAGCCCAGCTCCGGTACGGCGCGAGCAAGCCCTCGCGCACCGCGGGCGGCAACGGCTTGGTCACCGCCATCGACACCGCCGGACCCGCGAAACCGTTGAACCCGCGCACGAGCAGCGAGCCGATCACCGGCCAGCGGCACACGGAGATGCGCCCGGGGATGTTCTCGTCGGGAAACGCCGCGGTGTTGAGGATCACGATCCGCCCGGTGGCGTCGGCCGCGCGCGTCGCCACACCCATGCCGATGGCGCCACCCCAGTCGTGCACAATCAGGTGGATGCGCTTCAGACCAAGATGAGCGATGAGCTTCTGCACGTCGCCGATGCGGCGCGCGAGCTGGTACGGGTACTTCGCCGGCTTGTCGGAGAGCCCCATGCCCACGTGGTCCGGCACGATGCAGCGCATACCGCCGCGCAGGGCCTGCACCACGTTCCGGAAGTAGAACGACCACGTCGGGTTGCCGTGGAGCATGACCACGGCCTCGTCGCTGCGCGGGCCCTCGTCGAGATAGTGCATCTTCACGCCGTCGCCGACGTCGAAGAAATGCGATTCGAAGGGATATTCGCTGCGCCAGTTTTCCATGTTCAGCACTCCAGCACGAGCATCACGCAGTTGATTCCGCTGCCGATGCCCAGCAGGCCGACACGTTGGCCGGCCCGGATGACCCCAGCCTCGCGCGCCTGCCACAGCGTGAGCGGCAGCGCGACGGAGCCGGTGTTGCCCATCGTCTCGAACGTCGAGAAATCCTTCGCCGGATCGAGCCCGAGCGTCTCGTACAACTTCCGCCGGTGCGCGACGCCCACTTGGTGGCACACGAACCGGTCAAAGTCCTTCTCGGCGAAGCCGAACTCGTTCCCTAGATCCGCCCACGTGCGCCGCGCCGTCTCGACGCCCGCCACGAGGAGTTGCTCGGAATCGGTCTGCATCGCGAGCGCGTCGCCCTCGGCGCGATCGCCCATGCACAGCGAACTGTACTCGCTGGCCGCGCGCACCACGCCGCCGACCAGCCGCGGCGCACCAGAGGGCGCGAGATCGCGCCGGCAAAGGACCGCCGCCACCGCGCCCGAGCCGATCGTGAGGTTGGCGAAGAACGGCTTGATCTGCTGCCGGTCGAGCTCGCTCGTGCACAGCCGCCGGATCGTCTCCTCGACGAGCGGGCCACCGTTCTCGCCGCACACGACGACGCCGGCCTCGATCTGGCCCGACTCGATCATGCCGCCGACGAGCGTGCAGGAATTCAGGAAACCGAGACAGGCGTTCGACACGTCGAGGATCTGCATCTGCGCCGGCAATCCCGACGCCCGATGCACGAACGCCGCCGTCGCCGGCTCCAGCATGTCGCGCGAGACCGCGCCGTGGATGAGCATGCCGAGCTTCGCCGCCGGCACCGCCGTCTTCGCGAGCACGGCGCGCACCGCCCGGGCGCTCGCCTCGGAGGGCTTCGTGCCCGGTTCCCAGAACCGCCGCTCCTTGATGCCGGTCATCAGCTCCAGCCGGCCGAAGGGCAGGCGCAGCCGCTCGTAGAGCGGACGCAGGCGTTCCTCCAACGCGGCGGTGGTCAGCACCTGCGGTGGCAGCACCGCGACGAGGGATTCGATGACGACGTTCTGGAAACGCATCGCGGAAAGATCAGGCCTTCGTCTCCGGCCGCATCGCGAGCCGGATGACTTCCTTGTCGAAGTAGTTCATGCCGAGACCGGCGTCGACGACCAGCGTCGTGCCGTTGATGCCGCTGGAGCGCTCGCTCAGGAGGAACAGCGCGGCGTTGGCAACCTCCTGCGTCTCCAGATTGCGGCGGCGGAAGGTCAGCTTCTCGGCGTAGAGGTAGCTCTCGACGTAGCCGGGAATGCCCGAGCTGCTCGCGGTCTTGAGCGGGCCGGCGCCCACGGAGTTGAACCGCACCTCGGTGTCGGCGCTGAACGACTTGGCGAGGTTGCGCACGATGCCGTCGAGCGCGGCCTTGATCGGCGACATGTAGCCGTAGTTCTCGGCCGTCACGAGCAGCGACGAGATGCCCATCACCACGACCGACGCGTTGCGCGCCAAGTGCGGCTTGAACGCCCGCGCCAGCTCCACGACCGAGAAGGCCGAGATCGTCGTCGCCTGCAGGAAATCCGCGCGCTTCGTCTCGTGGAACGGCTTGAAAC
>CAZXHR010000207.1:0-7356 GCA_964640465.1 uncultured Opitutaceae bacterium | reverse complement strand
CGAAGCAGGGGGGCACGAAGATGGCGGAGACGGTGGCGCCGGTGGCCTTGGCGGCCTCGGCGACGGTATTGAAGATCGGGACCTTGATGGAGCCGTGTTCGAAGAACTGGCCGCCCTTGCCCGGGGTGACGCCGGCGACGATCTGGGTGCCGTAGTCGAGGGAGAGCTTGGCGTGGCGCCCGCCGAACTCGCCGGTGATGCCCTGGACGAGGACTCGGGTTTCGGGAGTGATGAGAATGGACATGGGAGAAATCGTTTCGAGTTTTTGGTTTCGAGTTTCGGGTTTCTCCCGTCAGGCGACGAGCTTCACGATCTTCTCGGCGGCGTCGGCCATCGAGGTGGCGGTGGTGAGCTTGAGGCCGGAGGCGGCGAGGGTCTGCTTGCCGGCGGCGGCGTTGTTGCCCTCGAGGCGGACGACCAGCGGCATGGAGAGCGCGGTCTCCTTGGCGGCGGCGACGATGCCGGTGGCGATGACGTTGCAGTCCATGATGCCGCCGAAGATGTTCACGAGGATCCCCTTCACGTTCTTGTCGGAGAGGATGATCTTGAAGGCCGCGGCGACCTGGTCCTTGGAGGCGCTGCCGCCGACATCGAGGAAGTTGGCGGGGTTGCCGCCGAAGTGCTTGATGATGTCCATCGTGCTCATGGCCAGGCCGGCGCCGTTGACGAGGCAGGCGATGTTACCGTCGAGCGCGATGTAGGAGAGGTTGAACTTCGAGGCCTCGACCTCCTTCGGGTCCTCCTCGGCGAGGTCGCGCAAGGCGACGACTTCGGGGTGGCGGAAGAGGGAGTTGTCGTCGAAGCCGACCTTGGCGTCGAGGGCGAGGACGCGTCCGTCGCCGGTGGTGATGAGGGGGTTGATCTCGACGAGCGAGCAGTCGAGTTCCCACCAGCACTTGTAGAGGGACTCGATGAGCTTGCAGGCGGCCTTGAACTCGTCGCCCTTGAGGCCGAGGCCGAAGGCGACCTGCCGGGTCTGGAAACTCTGGAGACCGACGGCGGGGTCGACGAAGACCTTGGTGATCTTCTCGGGGGTCTCCTTGGCGACCTTCTCGATCTCAACGCCGCCCTCGGTGGAGGCGATGATGACGGGGCGGGAGGAGCCGCGGTCGAGGAGGATGGCGAGGTAGTACTCCTTCTTGATGGAGACGGCCTCGGTGAAGTAGACGGTGTTGACCTTGCGGCCGGCGGGACCGGTCTGGACGGTGACGAGGGTGTTGCCGAGCATGTGCTGGGCGACATCGATCGCTTCGGCGGGGGTCTTGGTCAGCTTGACGCCGCCCTTGAAGCCGTCGGTAAAGGTGCCTTTGCCGCGACCACCGGCGTGGATCTGCGCCTTCACGACGCACGGTCCATCCCCCAGTGTCTTGACGGCAGCGGCGAATTCGGAAGCCGATTTCGCGGGCACTCCCTTCGGCACAGCGATGCCGAATTTCTCGAAGAGGGCCTTCGCCTGAAACTCGTGGATGTTCATGTAAAAAGAAGAGTGTCCGCCATTTGAGGGGGCGGCGCACGCAAAAAACCCGCCTTCCTCAGTCCACGTTTAGTCGAACAGTTCGACACGGGCGGGCCTCGGTGGCGGTGAAATGGCGGTGGCGCGACGGGTGAAGTGCCCGGGGAACGACCGGGCGAGCAGCCGTCGCGACGGTGGGCGGAGGCGAAGGCCTTGGCTGCCTTCGCCACGGAAGCGCGGAGACCCGGATCTCGACGGGGATCGTGTCCTTGCGGGCGGCGCCACGGTCGCCCGGCGCGGCTCAGGGCTGAGGCGCAAGGTTGAAGACCGGCTTGATGCCGGAGCGGCGCTCCTTCTTGGCGAAGTACTCCTGGAGGACGGCCTTGGCGACGGGAGCGCTGTAGCGGCCGCCGCCATACTCGACGTCGGCATCGCCGCCCTCGAGGGCGATGGCGATGGCGATCTCGGGCTTTTCGACGGGGGCGAAGCAGATGAACCAGGCGACGTTGAGGTTCTCGACCCGCTGCGTCTGCTCGTTGCGCACCTTCTTCTGGGCGGTGCCGGTCTTGCCCGCGATCCGAATGCCGGGGATGCGGGCGGTTTTGGCGGTGCCGGAGGCGATGACGTTTTCCATGCCATCGACGATGGCATGGTAGTCGGATTCGGAGAGACCGAGGGGCACTCGGGGTTGGTTGCCGGTGGGCGAGCGGCCGGGTTGGTGGAGGATCGTGGGGGCGGTGTACGATTCGCCGCGGGCGAAGGAAGCGACGAAGCAGGCCATCTGGAGGGGGGAGAAGGCGAGAAAGCCCTGGCCGATGGACACGTTGGCGGTGTCGCCGGGGTTCCAGTTCCCGGAGCCGGACTTCTTCTTCCACTCGGGGTCGGGGACCATCATGCGGTGCGTCTCCGGAATCTCGATCCCCGATGGGCGGTCGAGGTGGAAACGGCGGGCCTCGGCGGCGATGGCGTCGATGCCGGCCTCGAGGCCGACCTGGTAGAAGTAGACGTTGCAACTGACGGTGATGGCCTTGCGGAGGTCGACCTGGCCGTGGGCGGCGCGGGCGTGACAGTCGAAGAGGCGGTTGCCGACCTGGTAGTAGCCGTTGCAGGTGAAAAGCTCGGAGGGGGTGATGGCGCCGGCGCGCAGGGCTGCGCAGGAGGTGACGATCTTGAAGGTGGAACCGGGGGCGTAGAGGCCGCTGACGGCGCGGTTGAACCAGCCGCCCTCGTCGTTGATGCGCTTGAACGTCTCGGCGCTCATGCGGGGCGAGAGCTCGTTGAGATCGTAGTCGGGCTTGCTGCAGAGGGCGAGAACCTCGCCGCTGGAGACATCGATGGCGACCAGGCCGCCGACCAACCCCTGCATTGCCCGGTCGGCTGCGAGGAGCAGATCGATGTCGAGACTGGTCATCAGGTTCTGGCCCTGCTGGGGCTTCTGGCGGTAGAGGGGCGGGTCGATTTTGAAGCCGGCGGGGTCGACGCGGTAGATGATGCCGCCGGTCTGGCCCTGGAGCTGGTCGTCGAAGACCTTCTCGAGGCCGTCCTTCCCGATGGTGCCGCGGATGTGGAAGGTTCGGAGGTCCTCGCCCTCGATGTCGGAGGCGGGAAGCTCCTCGTTGGCGCCTACGTAGCCGAGGGCGTGCGCGGCGGCGGAGCCGTAGGGGTAGCTGCGCATGCTGGCGCTGTAGACCTGGAGCGGGCCGCGGACGGGGAGCTGTTCGAGGAGGCGGGCGTACTCGGTGGGGCTGAGGTCGTCGACGAGGATGTAGGGGAGAAGCAACTCCTGGCCGATGTGGCGGTCGAGGGTGTCGGGATCGACGCGCTCGGTGCGGCCGAGGATGTGGTTGACCTTGTCGAGGTAGCGTTGGGCGACGGCGGTGCGGGCGAGGCTCTCGAGCTCGCGGCCGGAGGGGCGGAGCTCGCGGTCCATCTCGCGGTAGTTGCGGACGATCTGGATGAGCTCGCGGCGGAACTCGGCGCGGAGCTCGGCGAGGTGGAGCACGGCGGAGAATCGCGCGCGGTTGCCGACGAGGACACGGCCCTCGCGGTCGGTGATGTTGCCGCGCGGGCCGGGGATGAGGACGCGGCGCTGATTCTGGACCTTCTCGCGCTCGACGTATTCGTCGGTGCGCAGGAGCTGCCGGAAGGTCAGGCCGCCGACGAGCACGAGCAGCAGCGCCCCGAGGATCGGGTAGAAGAGCAGGAGGCGCGGGTCGTAGCTTTTTCTGGATTCGACGATGGCCATGCCGGTGGGACGAGGGGAGCGCGCGGCGGCGTGCGGTGCAATGTCAGAACCAGCCGCGGGCCACGGCGCGGCGCAACAGCCAGGCGAAGAGGCGCGGGAAATGGCGCTTGAGGCGCGCGGCCCAGATCTCGGGGCCGCCGACGAAGACCTCGTCGCGGCGACGGTCGACGGCGCGCAGCAGGGCGGTGGCGACGCGCTCGGGCGGGATGCCACGCGCCTGGGCACGATCGAGGCGCGCGTGGGCGGCGCCATCGGCCTCGAGCGCATGGCGGGAGATATTCGTCGCCACGTATCCGGGACAGATGAGGCAGACGTGGATGCCCTGCGGGCCGACCTCGGTGCGGAGGGAGTCGAACCAGCCGCGCAGGGCGTGCTTGGAGGCGGCGTAGGCGGCTCGCTTGGGAACGCCGACGTAGCCCATGACGCTGCTGACGGCGACGATGCTGCCGGAGCGCTGGGCGAGGAGGATGGGAAGGACGGCCTTGGTGAGGCCCACGGCGCCGAAGTAGTTCACCTCCATCACGGCGCGCTCGACGGCGGGGAGGGTGTCCTTGGCGAGGGCGCGCTCACCGACGCCGCCGTTGTTGACGAGGACGTCGATCCGGCCGAAGCGGGCGAGGACGGCGGCGGTGGCCGGGGCGAACTCCTGCGGGCGGGTGAGGTCGAGCGGGAGGATGTGGGGCGGCGGGGCACCGGTGCAGAGGGTGGCCACGCGGACGAGTTCCTCGGCGCGGCGGGCGGAGAGGACCAGCTGCGCTCCGGCGCGGGCGAAGGCGATAGCGCAGGCCTCGCCGATGCCGGAGGAGGCGCCGGTGATCCAGACGACGCAGCCGGCGAAGCGGGAGGGGCTCATTGTGCGGCTCCGGAGTTTCAGGACGGCGGACGGAGGACCAGCTCGACGTCGAAGGGGTGGTCCTTGGTGACGACCGGAAGCGGCTCGGGCAGGACCCAGAGAGGGCGGCCCTTGAAGAGGATGCGTGCCTCGATGCCGTAGTCGTGAGTGGGGATGATGGCGGAGGCGTTGTAGAAGAGGCGGAAGCGCAGGGGCGGCTGGCCGGGATTGGACTCGACGCGCTCGGCGAGGACGATCGGGCGGGTGTCGGGCCGGGTGTAGTCGATCAGGCGCAGCTCGAGGACGGTTCCATAGGCGAGCTCGGCGGCGGGGTCGGAGCAGCGCAGGGTGCAGACGACGGAGGGCAGCGGAGCGGGGCCGGTGTCGGTCGTGACACAACCGGCCACGCACAACGCGAGCGTGAGCAGCGCGAGGAGGGACTGTGTGCGGAAGGGTTTCACAACGAGGGCGACGGGACGACGTTGGGACAAATTCGGCGGCGAATCAATGCGCGGAAGGCGGCTTCGCCTCGTTGCCGGCGGCGGGATTCGCGGGGGGAACGGCCGGTGCTGGGGCGGGCGACGCCGGGACGGCGGGATAGGGTTCGCCGGTGCCGACGGAGAGCGACCACTCGGGTTTGGCGAGAGTGCCGCCGAGGTGGATACCGAAGGCGTGGGAGAATGGCGTGAGGACGGTGCCCATGACCATGTAGATGGGGGAGTTGCTCTCGCGGAAGGGGTAGAGGACCACGTTGAAGCCGAGGGTGCTGCTGGGCATGGTGTAGCGGCCCTTGCCCTTGAGGGCGGCGAAGGGGCCCGTGAGCTTGAGCGTCGAGAAGTCGAGGTTCTCGCCGTTGAGGGCGAACTTGGCGTCGGCGTCGGCAAACTGGAGCGAGGTGAAGCCGAGGAAGGTGCCGC
The DNA here is from genome assembly GCA_964640465.1 of uncultured Opitutaceae bacterium. GTDB lineage: Bacteria > Verrucomicrobiota > Verrucomicrobiia > Opitutales > Opitutaceae > CAJCBL01. Next base: position 1,909 of record CAZXHR010000207.1, on the reverse strand, counting down.
GAAGCAGGCGGGAGAGCGCTCCGAACATCTCGATGTCGGCGAGCTCGGCGCCGCGGACGGTGGCGCCGCCCTGGCCTTGGAGGGCGTAGAGGTTCTCGAGTGGCCCGGCGGCGTCGAGGTCGAGGTCGAGCCGGCCATTGCTGCCGAGCTTGGCGGCGCTGTCCGGCAATGGCGGGGTGCCGGGGGGGGCAGTGCGGGTGCGGTAGTCCATCCATGTTCCTACGACACCTGCGAGGTCGGCCTGCCGGAGTTTGCCGGAGAAGGCGAGGCGGCGGGCGTCCTGTGGGCCGGTGACCGTGGCGGTACCGGTGAGCGGGCCGCCGGCGATCTCGGCGTCGATGGAGCGCACGAGGATGTCGCCGTCGAGGATGTCGAAGGCGAGCCGGGCGTTTTGCACAGGAAACTCGTGGAAGCGGAATTCGCCGGGGGCGGCGGCGGAGGCGTGGATGCTCTCGCGAAGGCTGGAGCCGGTCCAATCCATGAGGCCGGAGGCGACGACCTCGGGGGGATTGGCGAAGACGAACGGCTCGACGGTGCGCGCGCCTTCGGGACCGAAGAGGCGCGCTCCTTCCTGGAGCGGGAGCGTGGAGCGGAAGTCGAAGGCGATCCAGCGGGGCTTGTGGGTGTCGGAATCGTCGTGACGGGTGAAGCCGCCTGTGGCGGCGAGCGGGCCGCGGCGGGCGTCGAACGAGAGGATGTCGTAGTGCTCGGGGCGGATGAAGAAGGTGGCGCGGAGGCGGTCGAGGGGGACGCCGCGCAGCTCGACGGGGGCGATGTCGGCCCAGCCGTAGACGACGGAGAGTTCGGGCGAGCGCCAGCGGCCGAGCACGTCGATGTCGGCGTCGGGCGGGCGCTGGCCGAACTTGAAGTCGTCCCAGAGGCGGGTCCACCACTCGCTGAACCAGGAGTCGATGGCGGAGGGGAAGAAGTAGCCGTGGAGGAGGAAACGGTAGTCCTGGGTTTTCAGATCCATGCCGTAGCTGCCGCGCACGGCGGCATCGCGGCGGTGGAAGACGAGCGGCTCGACGAGGAGTTTGCCCGGATCGATGGCGACTTCGGCGTCGGTGCGGAGGAGCTCGGTGCCATAGGCGACGCCAGCGCCGAGGTGGGCGGACGCGCGGGCCTCGCGGAGCTTCCAGCCGGGGGCGAGGCTGACGTGGCCGGTGAGCTCGGCGGCCTCGGAGAAGGTGAGCTGGGCGAGGATACGGCTCTTGCGCCAGACGGCGGCGCGGGCGGCGGCTTCGTTGAGAAAGCCGGGGGCAAGCGCGGCGTCGACATCGAGCTCGGCGGATTTGGCGGCGGTGTCGACGATGGCGCGTAGGGCGACGGGGCTGTTGTTCTCGGCCAGGGCGGCGAGCTCGGCGCGCAGGGTCGGAAGCGAGTCGAACTCGACGGTGGCGCGCGGGTGAGCGAGGGAATCGTCGCCGCGGGCGATGGCGGCGGCGGTGAACTCGACGGGGCCGCCGTGCCAGCGGACGGGATTGAGGTCGAGGTGGCCGCCGGTGCGCAGCCAAGGGTGGACGACAAGGACGCCCTGCGGGCCGGAGATACGAGCGGCGGATACAGTTACGGAGGCCGGGTCGAGGCCGGCGGGGCGCCAGGCGGTGTCGGCGACGATGCGCAGGTCCTCGGCGACGAGCTCCCCGAGCTGGGATGGAAGCGGCTGGGCGATGCGGGCGACGGCGAGCTCGGCGTGGAGGCGGGGCGGTGTCTGCGGCTGGCCGACGATGGCGAGGTGGAGTCGGGCGTCCTCGAGGGGCTCGGTGCGCTGGAGGTTGCCGGCGATCTGGCGGGCGAGGGTGATGTAGCGTTTGAGGAGGTCGGCGGGGAGCTGGCGGCGGGGGCCGGTGCGGGCGGGGAGGTTCCAGCGGACGGAGGCGGTGACGAAGAGTTTGCCGGCGCGGAACGA
>CAZXHR010000206.1:0-7370 GCA_964640465.1 uncultured Opitutaceae bacterium | reverse complement strand
GGTCTCGAAGGATTCGCGGGGGGACCAGCCGAGTTCCTGTTGGAGCTTGGTGCAGTCGATGGCGTAGCGGCGGTCGTGCCCGGGACGGTCGGCGACGAAGGTGATTTGCGTGGAGTAGCTCTTGCCGTCCTTGCGGGGCGACTTGGCGTCGAGCAGGGCGCAGATTGTGCGGACGACCTCCAGGTTGGGTCGCTCGTTGATGCCGCCGATGTTGTAGGTCTCGCCGGTGCGGCCGCGCTGGAGCACGGTCCAGATGGCGGAAGCGTGGTCCTCGACGTAGAGCCAGTCGCGGATCTGCTGACCGTCGCCGTAGATCGGCAGCGGCTTGCCGTCGAGGGCGTTGAGGATGACCAGCGGGATGAGCTTCTCGGGGAAGTGGAAGGGTCCGTAGTTGTTCGAACAGTTGGTCGTGAGCGTGGGCAGGCCGTAGGTGTGCTGGTAGGCGCGCACGAGGTGGTCGCTGGCGGCCTTCGAGGCGGCGTAGGGAGAGTTCGGAGCGAAGGGCGTTTCCTCGGTGAACTTCGGGTCGGCCGCGCCGAGCGTGCCGTAGACTTCGTCGGTCGAGACGTGGAGGAAACGGAAGGCGCTCTTCTTTGGCTCGGGAAGCTTGGCCCAGTGTTGGCGGGTGGCGGTGAGGAGGCGGAGCGTGCCGACGACGTTGGTCTGAATGAACGGCTCGGGAGAGTCGATCGAGCGGTCGACGTGCGACTCGGCGGCGAAATTCACCACGGCGTCGATCTGGTGGTCGGCGAGCAGGCGGGCGACGAGGTCGGTGTCGCCGATGTTTCCCTGCGTGAAGACGTAGCGCGGATCGTGCGCGAGGTCGGCGAGATTGGCGGGGTTACCGGCGTAGGTGAGCAGGTCGAGGTTGACGATCTTGCCGAGCGTCGAGCCGGCCTCGGTGAGGCGCTGACGAATGAAATTGCTGCCGATGAAGCCGCAGCCGCCAGTGACGAGGAGATTCATGGGATCAGGATTGGCGCTTCCAGTTGGCGAGAGCCTGTCGGACGGATTCGTGGACTTCGGTGAGACGGATTCCGACGGAGGCGAGCTTCGACGAGTCCATCACGCAGTTGGAGCGCGGAGTCTTGGCGGCCTTGTGCATGAAGTCGTCCTCGTTGGCGAAGAACTTGAACTGCTTGGTGCAGACACCGCTCTTCGTGATGAGGTCGACGACTTCGCGGGTGGTGACGTGGCCGGGGTTGGTGACGTTGTAGGTACCGAACGGGACGCGTTTCTCCCAGCAGGCGAAGGTGCCGGCGACGAACTCGTCGAGCTGCGAGATGGAGTTGGCGGCCTCAAGGAGCGTGTCGTAGCGCATCAGCTTGGTGAGGTAGTTGCGCGGGCTGTCGACCTCGTTGAAGGGGATGCGCAGGCGCCAGATGTAGACGCTGGGCGTGCCGGCGAGGACCTCTTCACCGAGGGCCTTGGTGCCGCTGTAGAAGGAGCAGTGGTTGGTGCGGAAGCAGAAGTTGGGGGCGTCGTCCTCGCGGAAGCCGGTGCCGTCGGGCCGGGTGCCGGAGTAGATGCAGCCGGAGGAGACATGGCCCCAAGGGATGCCGGCGGCGGTGCAGGCCTGGGCGATGCGGCCGGGGAGGACGGCGTTGCCGTCGAGGCAGTCGGCCTTGTGGAGCTCGCAGGCGTCGACGTTGGGCTTGCCGGTGTAGCCGGCGGCGTTGACGACGAACTCGGGGCGCAGCTCGCGCAGGAACGACGTGAGAATCTCGGGCCGCGTGTAGTCGACATCGCGCCGCGCGAGATTGCGGAAGGGGAGGTTCTTGCGGGCGAACAGGCGCTGATAGGCCTGTCCCACATATCCGGAGCCACCGAGGAGCAGTATCATGAAGGCTTCGAGGCTAGGGATGTGGCTGCTGCCGGGCCAAGATGTTTCTGTAGCAGCGGTTTGCGATCAGTCGTGACGACGGAAGAGACGGACTCCGTCGGACTCGGCTATCTGGTCGTAGTCGGCGGCGACGAGTTCACGCAGCTCCGGCCAAGTTTCGTGGCCGAAGAGCGTGCGCTCCTGATAGCCGAACTGGCCCGGCGCGACGGCGTCGACAAACCAGCGGGGGCGGTTGCGGCGAAGGTCGAAGAGGAACCGGTGACGGTAGTCGTTCTGGAGCGGCCCTTCATTGATGATGCGCTCACTGTGCGCTTCGCGGGCACCTTGCCCCAAGCCGCTCTCGACATGAAGCCCTGGCGCCCAGCCCCAGACGACGAGCTTGTCGCCAGGCGCGGCGAGTGCGCGGAGTTGCACGCCGACCGAACCAAGCTGGCGCTGGCGCCAGAAGTAGAGCTGGCCGTTCATCGGTGGGCAGACGTGCATCGTCTGCCAGACGGGCCAAGCGGTGGTAACGAGCAGGAATACGATAGCGAGGCTGTGGGAGTGCTGCCATCGGGAGGTGGGGCGGACGTTTCGGAGAAAGTCGTTGGCACCGGCTAGGCTGACAGCGGCTAGCCAGGAAAGAGGAACGATAAGAAACTGGATGTAGTGCCGGAACGTGCGGCCTGGGCTGACGACAGTGAGAAGCGCCACGCCGACTAGGAGCCAAGCACCGAGCAGTCTGCCGCGTGCACGTTGATCTGTGTCGAATGAGGGAACCAGCGCGACTAGTCCGAAAGCCAGCACCCCGAGTGCGGCGGCGGTGAAGCCCCGAATGGGATTGACCAGATCGAAGAGGACTTCGGGCGTATCGCAGAGAGCGAAGCCCCGTACGCCGGTGTAGAGGAGATTGCTCTGCCAGAAGAAAATCCGGACTTGAGCAACGAGTCCGTAGATCGCGATGTAGCCGAAGAATATGACGACAGGAAGCGCTGCACCGAGCGCCAACGCTCCGCTGTGCCACAGACGGTCGCGGATAGACGGCACGGGGGCGCTGTGGCGGGGAGCTGCAAACCAGACCGCGCCGACCAAGAGCAGCCCGAGTGTGGCGGATAGCAGCAGCGCCTGGGGTTTGGCGAAGAACGGCAGGGTGGTGAGGGCTCCTGCGGCGACGAACAGCGCGCGTCGCCGATGTGTGCAGGACATGGTGAGGGCGACAGCCCCGGCCCAGCCGGCGAGCGTGAGCAGGAGCACGGGTGTGAGCTCGCTGGAGTACTGGCCGAGGTCGTGGAACCAGCGACATGCCCAGAGGTTCACAGCCGGAAGCACGGCGAGGCGAGCGGCCCACTCCGGGACGAATCGACGCGCGGCTCTCCAGAATGCTAGCACAGCGATGGCTTGCAGGAGCGACGCGAGCACTCGTGCTCCGACGTAGTCGAGTGGCAGCCCGAGCGGGATGGTGAGCAGCAGCGTGGCGGGGTTGAGCGGTCCGGAGGTGTGGCAGTCGAGGGCCTTCCATGGCAGGCCGCCGTCGCGCAAAGTGAGCGCGCCGGCGATCCACTGGGCTTCGTCGGGGTTTTCTAGCGGTCCGGCGAACCAGAGCGGCCAGCGGAAGGCGCAAAAGACCAAGAGGACGGCCAGCGCGAAGACGGTGTTTGAGGCGAGGAAACGCAGCCAGAGTGGGCGATACTCGGGAAGCGAAGAGGGTTTCGCTGGTTGGAACGATGCGAACGAGGCCAGCGCCGAGGCGAGGACGAACGCAAAAACGCTCCAGCCGATCGTCCAGTAGGCCCAGCTGTTGTGGTCGACCCACTCGAAGAGACGCAGGTCGTACGGGAGCGGGGCGGGGGGCATGGCGGGGAACGGGAAAGATGTCAGCGGCGGCGGTAGTCGCCGCGGCTGAAATACTTCTCCAGCCAGACGTAGGCGCAGATGAAGAAGTAGCGGGAGCCCATTTCCTTGATCTTGAGCTTGGCGACGCCGTATTTGCGGTTCTGCCACGAGATGGGACAGACCTTGAAGGTGAAACCGCGGACGATGGCCTTGAGCGGGAGCTCGACGGTGAGGTTGAAGTGCGGCGCGATGAGCGGGCGGCAGCCGTCGATGACCGTGCGACGGTAGGCTTTGAACGCGTTGGTGGTGTCGTTGAGCCCGTGTCGGAAACCGAGGCGCACGAGGAAGTTCGCCAGTCGGTTCACGAAGAGCTTCACGCGCGGGTAGTCGATGACCTTGCCACCCTTCACGAAACGGGAGCCGAAGGCGCAGTCGTAGCCTTCGCTGAGGATCTTCCAGTAGGTGACGGCATCGCTCGGGGAGTCGGAGGCGTCGGCCATCATGATGACGCAGGAGTCACCGGTCATGTGGTTGAGGCCCCAGATGATGGCTCGGCCGAAGCCGTGCGGGCCGGGATTCTGCGTCGGCGCGAGGGTGGGCACCTTCGTCTTCAGATCCTGAAGCACTTTCCACGTGCTGTCCTTCGAGCCGTCGTCGACGACGACAATCTCATGCGGGATGCCTTCGCAGGCGAAGGTCTCGTAGATGGCGGTGACGGTGGATGGCAGCGACTCCTCCTCATCGCGGGCTGGGATGACGACGGAGTAGAGTTGGAGCGGTGCGGCGGGCATGAATAGGCGGATCGCGGTATGTGTGGTCGGCTCAGAATGGCGCCGAGAGGTCGAGCCACTCGGGGTGTTGCTGGGCGTGGGCGGCGATCTCCTCGAGCACGGAGGCGATGGGCGTTTGCGGTCGCCAGCCCCAGACTTGGAAGGCGTGGGTGGCGTCGAGTACCATCCAAGGGATGTCAAAGGGTCGTGGCTGGGGATCGGCGGCGACGGTATGCGTGCCAAACTTCTCGTCGCACCACGCGGTGAGCTGGCGCAGCGACATGCTGGCGGAGGCGCCGCCGGCGACGTTGCAGATGCGCGGCGAGAGCGCGGGCGTAGCGGCGGCCGGGGCGGATTTCGCGGCGAACTGTTTCAACAGCAGAGGCACGATGTCGCGCGGGTGTAGGCAGTCGCGGACCTGGTGGCCGTGGCCGTCGAACCCGATGTACTTGAGCGGGCGGCGGCGCAGGTGGGTGTTGATCCAGTAGGCGAAGATGCCCTGGTCGGGCCGGCCGAACTGGCCGGCGCCGGCGAGCACGCCGCAGCGGTTGATCCAGACGGGGAAGTTGAAGGTTTCGCCGTACTCGAGGGCAAGCGCCTCACTGGTGAGCTTGGTGGCGCCGTAGAGCGAGATCGGCGCTGATGTGGCAAAGCTCTCGTGCACGCCGGCCGGGCTCACGCCGACGGGCAGCGGCTGCGCCGTATCGGGACGGTAGGCGCCGCTTTCCGCCACGACCGGCAGGGATGCGAGCGGGGCGATGGAGTAGACGCGGCTGGTGCTGAGGAGAATGAAGCCCGCGCGGTGGGCCTTGCAGTACTCCAACATGTTCACCGTACCGAGGAGGTTGTGCTCGATGAGCTGGCGGGAGCTGGTCTTGCCGTCGACGCCGGCCAGGACGCTCGGGTTGGCGGCGGCGTCGATTACCCAGTCGACGGCTGGCAGCGACTCGAGGTCGCTAGCTGAGCGGATGTCTCCGTGGAAGAGCTTCACGCCGCGGGCCTTCAGGGCGGAACGGTTTGTCTCGGCGCCGGGTCGGATGAAGTTGTCGAGCCCGTAGAGCTGGATACCGGACACGGCGTCGAGCAGCGTGGAGGCAAGTGTGCTGCCGACGAAGCCGCAGATGCCGGTGAGGAGGAGCTTCATGAGACGAGGGTCTAGCGTCGAGGGACGAGGGCCGGAAATGCTGTCGAGTGACGAGAGGTCGAGAGTCGAGGGCTAGTGTTGGGGCGGGCGGTTGATGCGGGGATCGCGGCCGAGGGATTGGCTGAGGGCTACGAGCTTTCCGGCTAGTTGGTTGGCATCAACGAGAAGGGCCGCGAGCTGCTCGGCGGGCAAGTAGCCTTCATCTGAGGCGAGGAAGAGTTGCGATACCACCTCCATCAATGAGCCGTAGGCGACTTCGAGGAAATGGGCGAAGTCGCTGTCGGAGTTCCGGCCGGAACCTTCGGCAATGTTCGAACTTACGGAGACGCTGGCGCGGCGGAGCTGCGACGTCAGCGCATAGCGTTCCTGGTCAGGGAAAGCACGCGAAACGGTATAGACCTGGTGATTGAGCTGCCGGGCGAGCTGCCAGACCTCCAGCTTCTCGAAGCGGAATACCGGTCGTTGCATGGTTTTGGTTTTCCGGAGCTCTCGACACTCGTCCCTCGACGCTCGTCAGTTCTTCGGGCGTTTCTTCCACGCCTCGACGATCTGGTGGATGGTCTCTTCGAGGCTGACGGAGATGTCCCACGACGGGTAGTGGGCGCGCATCTTGCGCAGGTCGGAGTAGTAGCAGATGTGGTCGCCGATGCGGGCTTGGTCGACGTAGTCGTAGACCATCTTCTTGCCGGAGAACTTCTCCGCGATAGCGAAGGCCTCGAGAATCGAGCAGGAGTTGGCCTTGCCGCCGCCGAGGTTATAGACCTCGCCGACGCGCGGCGCTTGGACGAAGGCGTGCATGAACCGGGCGACATCAAGGGAGTGGATGTTGTCGCGGACCTGCTTCCCCTTGTAACCAAAGATATGGTATTGTTTGCCCTCGAGGTTGCACTTCACGAGGTAGGAGAGGAAGCCGTGGAGCTCGACGCCGGTGTGGTTCGGCCCGGTGAGGCAACCGCCGCGCAGGCAGCAGGTGGGCATGTCGAAGTATCGGCCGTACTCCTGGACCATCACGTCGCCTGCGACCTTCGAGGCGCCGAAGAGCGAATGCTTGGACTGGTCGATAGAGAAGGTCTCGGCGATGCCGTGCTCGTAGGCGGGGTCGGCGTAGTCCCAGCGGGTCGGGAGCTCCTTGAGGGCGATGCGGTTGGGGGCATCGCCGTAGACCTTGTTGGTCGACATGTGCACGAAGGGCACAGTGGGGTTCACCTGGCGATTGGCCTCGAGGAGGTTGAGCGTGCCGCCGGCGTTGGTGTCGAAGTCGTCGAAGGGGATGGCGGCGGCGCGGTCGTGCGAGGGCTGGGCGGCGGTGTGGACGATGACGTCTGGTCGCACCTCCTTAACCAGCGCGAGCACGCCGGCGCGGTTGCGGATGTCCAGTTCGTGGTGCTGGAAGCCGGGGATCTCGCGCAGGAGGCGCTGCTGGTTCCAGCGGGTGTCGCCCTGCGGGCCGAAGAAGACGGCGCGTTGGTTGTTGTCGACGCCGTGGACGGTGTAGCCCTGCTTGGAGAAATAGACGCAGACCTCCGAGCCGATCAGGCCGGAGGAGCCGGTGACGAGAAGACGTTTCGCCATGAGATCGAATGGTATGCGCGGGGCGGTGGCGCATTTCAAGCAGGGGATGCGGCTGGGGATGCCGGACGAGTGATTGCCATCGATCCGCCAGGCATTCACCGTGCGCGCACATTTGATCGCTGAGTGCGATCAGAGAACGCAGATGACGAGTGCACGCAACATGAGCGATGTCGCCCCCCGATCCTCACGAAGGATTGAGCTTGGCTCGGGATGATGGAGAGAGGCGCTG
>CAZXHR010000205.1:0-7377 GCA_964640465.1 uncultured Opitutaceae bacterium | reverse complement strand
GCCTGCAAGCAGGCTCCTACATTCCGGAAGCAATGTGCCGTACTCGGGGTGAACCGTCGGAAATCCACAGAAGGTAACGAAGAGAACGAAGACACATAGACGCTCCAAAGAATGGGTACCGCTCGCAAAATCATCTTCGGGATCTACGGCCTGCTTTTCCTCGGGCTGATCGTCGGCGGATTGCCGTTCATGCTTTCGACCTGCCAGTCTGCAAAAGAGGTGCGCGCCCTGCGTGAGAAGGTCCTAGCGCTCACCGAAACCGAGAAGGCGTTCATTCTCGATGAACTCATCCGCCTATTGGAAACAACTGAGCTCAAAGGGGTGGATGGGACAGTTGAGCTGCAAACAGCGCGAATTCCGCCCCCGCTCTCACTGCTGAAGCCACACCGCTTGCAGCTCAGGAAGAACTCGGCGTGGCTGGACTTGGCATATTGCGTCGATAGCGGCATTTCGCTCCGAGCGTCCAAGGAGCAGGATGGCTCTTGGCGCCTTTCGGCCGAACTCGAAGAATTTCAGCCTGAGAAGATCATCTTCCGGAAGGCATCCAGCCAACCCGCGGCGTCCCCGGTAGCGTCGCCTCCCTGATTCCTTCGACCATTCTCTTCCTTCCCTTCGTTCCCTTCTGTCGTCCCCTCCGAATCTCCCATTTCTTCGCTAATCGCTAGCATCACCACACCATGAGCACTCCCCGCCAACCCGGACTCGGCACCCGCGCGCTCCACGCCGGCCAGCAGTCCGATCCCACGACCGGCGCCTGCGCCGTGCCGCTCTACCAGACCTCGAGCTACGCCTTCCGCGACGCCGAGCACGCCGCGAATCTCTTCGCGCTGAAGGAGCTCGGGAACATCTACACGCGGATGATGAACCCGACGACCGACGTGTTCGAAAAACGCGTCGCTGCCCTCGAGGGCGGTAGCGCGGCGCTCGCCCACAGCTCCGGCCAGGCGGCGATCACCAACGCCATCCTCAACATCGCCGGCGCGGGCGACCACGTCGTCTCCGTCGCCCAGCTCTACGGCGGCACCTACAACCTCTTCCACCACGTCCTGAAGCGTCTCGGGATCGAGGTGACGTTTGTCGACGGCTCCGATCCGGAGAACTTCCGCCGCGCGTTGCGGCCGAACACCAAGGCGTTCTACGGCGAGGGCCTCGGCAATCCGCTGCTCAACATCTTCCCGTTCGCCGAGGTGGCCGCCATCGGCCGCGAGGCCGGCGTGCCGACGATCGTCGACAACACCTGCCTCTCGCCGATCCTCAACCGCCCGATCGAGTGGGGCTGCAACGTCGTCGTCCACTCGGCCACCAAGTACATCGGCGGCCACGGCACCTCTATCGCTGGCATTGTCGTCGACGGCGGCAACTTCGACTGGAGCCGCGGCCGCTTCCCCGGCTTCACGGAGCCCGATCCGAGCTACCACGGTCTGCGGCACTGGGAGGCGTTCAAGGCCTTCGCCCCGGCCGGAGGCGCCAACATCGCCTACGCGATGAAGATGCGCCTCCAGCTTCTGCGCGACATGGGCGCCTGCGTGAGCCCGTTCAACTCCTTCATGATGCTCCAGGGACTGGAGACGCTGCACCTGCGCATGGAGCGCACCTGCGCCAACGCACTGAAGGTCGCCCAGTTCCTCGAGGCGCACGACCGCGTTGCGTGGGTGAACTATCCCGGGCTGAAGAGCAGCCGCTACCACGCGCTGGCGAAGAAGTACCTGCCCAACGGCTGCGGCGGCTTGGTCGGCTTCGGCGTGAAGGGTGGTTTCGAGGCCGGGCGCGACTTCATCGGCCGGCTCAAGCTCTTCACCCACCTGGCCAACATCGGCGACGCGCGCTGCCTGGCGATCCACCCGGCCAGCACGACGCACGGTCAGCTCACGCCCGAGGAGCAGATGTCGGCCGGCGTTTCGCCCGACTTCATCCGCCTCTCCATCGGCATCGAGGACAGCGAGGACATCGTCGCCGACCTCCAGCAGGCGCTCGAGGCGAAGTAAGGCGAGAGAAAGAGCTTTTCAGCTACACCGAAGCCGGCGGAGCGCCCGCCGGCTTCTTCATTTCTGCGCCTGCCGCGGTTTCCGCTGCCAGCCGGTGAGCAGCCAGACCGTGCCGAGCCCGGTGTAGAGCGCGACGATGCCGACAGATTCGTGCAGCGCGTGGTAGTGCTCCGGAAAACTGGGAGCGAGGAGCACGATAGCCGCGATGCGCCACAGGTTGGCGGCGAAGGCGAGCAGGAGACTCAGCGCGAGCAGCCCGGGAAACTTCCACCACGAGGCGCGGCGGTACAGCAGGCAAATTGTCCCGAGCAGGAGCGATGAGGAGATCAGCCCGAATCCGTTGCACTCGGTGGCGACGGTGAAGGTGCCGTGCGGATTGACCAACTGGAGCTGCACATCCGGGTTGGCGACGACCTGGAGCTGAGATGCCAGGCCGAACGATTGGAGCAGTTGCACCGATTTGACGCCGGCCATCTGCCGCAGCGGCCAGTCGAGCACCGGAAACAGGAGGACGAAGAGGATCAGCAGTGCGAATGCCGCGAGTAGCGGGAACGCGCGGCGCAACGCATGCCCACCAAAGACGATCTGGACGGCGCCGGCCGCCGCGGCGACCACTCCGGCGAGGATCAGGAGCGGGGTTTTTAGGAAGACGGCGCCGGCGATGCAGGCGTAGGCGGCAAGCACGCAGGCGATGCCGGCGTTGTCGACCTGGAGGCGGAGCCGCAGCGAACGCCGTTGCTCCACTGCGATCCAGAGTCCGGCGAGCACGAGGATGAAGAACGACTGCTTGAGCTGCTCGCGGGCGAAGGTCTGTGCGGCCAACCAGGTGACGATGGGCCAGAACGCGAGTGCCGTCGCCGCAAGCAACGCACCGGCCAGCCAACGCTCGCGGGGGCTCGGGACACGGTCTGAATCAACGGGTGTGTTGGTAGGATCGTCCGACATCGGATGCGGGCTGTAGACCGTGCGCAGCCTGCGATGTTCGCGCGGTGCGGTCGAGCCGGCATGAGGGCGTTGGACGTGGGGCGGCTTCTCCGAAACTGCCGCGGACGTTTCGGAGAAACGTCCCTACCTTATAGGCCGCGTCTATTGCCGAACCAGTCGATGTGCAGACGCGGGGCGAAACGGTAGCCGCGGTCGCGGCAGAGCGCGGTGAGCCAGGGCGTGCGGGCGGCGAGCGCTTCGCGCGTGGTGCCCTCGGGCATGAGCAGGACCTTGTGGCGCGGCGGCGGCACGGGCAGTTGCGCGAGCAACGACTCGACCTCGGAGACATCGGCCTCGCTCGCGACGACGAATTTTAGCTGGAACTCGTAGGCGGCGAGCCAGGCGGCGACCACGGCGGGCTGCCAACGTGTCGCCTCGTGGCGATTGCTCCAGACGGCGCCGAACTGTGCGGGCGGCGGGGTGGCGCTGCGCAGTTTCGGGCTGAGCGAGGCGAGGTCGCAGGCGATGCCGCCGGGCGCGATGGTGGCGGCGGTCTCGATGGTGATGTGCTTCCCCGCGGCGCGAAGCGCGGCGGCGAGTGCGGGCAACTCCGGAGCGAGCATCGGCTCGCCGCCGGTGAGCACGACGTAGCGCGAGGAGTGGCGTGAGACTTCGGCGACGATCTCGGCGACCGACATCTGTGTCCCCTCCGGCGACCACGAGGCGTAGGGAGTGTCGCACCAGGTGCAACGGAGGTTGCAGCCGGCTGTGCGGACGAAGACCGACGGCACGCCCGCGAGTTCGCCCTCACCCTGGAGGGAGTGGAAGATTTCGGAGATCAGCATGGGGTGCGAGAGGTGGGGACGGCGGAAGAGTGGAACCACTAATGCACACTAATGGGCACTAATGACGGAGTCTGACTGCAACCGTGAGATCGGTTCGGATTAGTGTGCATTAGCGGTCCCAGTTCCTGTCGGTTTCGGCGGGAGCGGGGTATCGCTCTCAGCCGTTACGACGAAGGTCGCGGGTATGCATTGGACTTTGTGCCGCTCTCCGCGCTCGTCCTCCATGACCGCAGTGCCTTTGAGTGTGTAGCTTCCGGGGGCGAGTCGAGCCCGCACCGTCTGGCCATAGCGGAGGTTCACCGTAGTCCCGATACCGAGGACCACTTTCCTCGCAGAGAAGATATCGGACGGCGCGAAGTAGAGCGGAGCAGCCGTGTTGCATGAGGCAACGATCAGCTCGAACGCGATCCGGCCAGCCCAGATCGGGCGACTCGCATCTCCACAAACGCGGTAGGTGAGCGGCGTTCCGCCGTTGTTCACCAACTCGATCTCTGGGACCACACGAAGACCGTCCCGCGACGACGCCGTCACCGTTTCCGGCACGACGATGCGGACCTGCGGGAGGTTGGCGGCGGCGAGCGCGGGGAGCAGGAGCGTGAGGACGGCGATGAGGCGGAAGCGCATGGTGCGGCGAAGGACCTCGGTTCGGCTCAACGTGTTCCCGGTTTGGGCGGGAGCGGGCTGGTGTCGGCGTATCGGGTTGGGTCGGGGAGGCCGGCGAGCTGGAACGCTTCGCGGCGCTCGACGCAGGTGCCGCATTTGCCGCAGTGCATGTCGCCGCCGACGTAGCACGACCAGGTGCGGGCGAAGTCGATGCCGAGGTTCGCGCCTTCGAGGACGATCTGGCCTTTGGTGAAGGCGATGAAAGGCCGGAGGAGCTGGATACCAGCGTAGGTGCCGAGGCGGAGGGCGTCGGCCATCGCGCGCATGAAATCCTCGCGACAGTCGGGGTAGATCGCGTGGTCGCCGGAGTGCGCGGCGATGACGAGTCCCTCGGCGCCGAGGCTCTCGGCCAGGCCGCCGGCGGCGGCGAGCATGATGCCGTTGCGGAAGGGAACGACGGTCTGCCGCATTGTCTTGTCCTCGTAGTGGCCTTCCGGGACGGAGCCGCCGGTTTTCAGGAGATCGGAGGCGAAGAGGTTGGCGATGAAGTCGAGCGGGATGATGGTGTGCGGCACGCCGAGGGCGCGGGCGTGTTCGGCGGCGAAGGGAATCTCGCGGGCGTTGTGCTTCGAGCCGTAGTCGAAACTCACCGCCGCGGCCACAGTGTGGTGGCGCGCGGCCCAGTGGAGGGCGGCGACGGAGTCCATGCCGCCGCTGCAAAGCACGATGACCTTCATGCGGCGGACCGTAGCGGAGGCCGGCGGAGCGGCCAGAGAAAAGCGGGCGTGGCTTGTCCGGATGGACGCCGGCGACTCAGTCAGCAGACGCAAGTTGCGGCAGCGAGGAGACGAACTCCATCGGGGGGAGCGGACCGAGCGTGCGGTCCCAGTGGTCGATCTCCTGCTGGAAATCCTCGATGTGATGCTGCGCGAGCCAAGGTTGCGGGTAGGCGTGGAGACCGAGGAGAAACAGGAGAGTGTCGAGCACCTGGAGCCGGTCGAAGCCGCGTGTGTCGTCACAATGGCGCCGGAAGTAGTCGAGGCTCCAAGGTAGACCATAGTGCCGGTTGAAGCGCTGGCCGGAGAGACGGATCAACTCCTCGCGCCAGCGGTGGGCGAGGCGTCGGGAGTTCTCCTCGTCGCGCAGCTTGCGGCCCGGAGAGGCGCTGACGTGGTGTAGGATGCGGCTGTGCAGCGCGATACGGCAGGTGTGGCCGAGTGCGCGGGCGCGGAAACAGAGGTCGACATCCTCGCCGCCGTTGAGGAATCCCTCGTCAAAACCGCGCAGGCGCAGGAAGAGGTCGCGGGGGATGATCAAGCAGGCGGCGGTGACGGCCGGCACGCGGCGGCTGCGCCATGGTGCCCAGAGCCAGTGGAGCGACTCGTCGTGGTGGGGTTTGCCGGTGAGGCCGATGTCGAAGCCGATGTGGTCGAGTTCGCCGGTAGCGGCGCGGAACTGGACGTTGCCAACGATGCCCGTGCGACGGTGGTGACGGAGAACGGCGAGCATCGGCTCGAGCCAGTGGGGTGTGAGGACAAGGTCGCTGTTGAGCAGGGCGAGGATGTTGCCGGTGGCCACAGCGGCGCCGCGGTTGTTGGTGGCGGCGTAGCCGCGGTTGCGGTCGTTGAGGAGGACGCGAAACGGTGTGCCGAGAGTCTGAATCCACTCGCGGGTGCCATCGGTGCTGCCGTCGTCGACGAGGAGTATCTCGTGGTCGAGACCGCGAGGGATCGTTGCCTGCAATGAGGCTAGGCACGGCTGCGTGAGATCGAGCCGGTTGTAGAGGGGGATGATGAACGAGACCTTCACGCAGCGCTGGGTGTGCCGGAGTAGGAAACGGTGGATGCAGGCGCAGGGCGAGCCCGGAGGTGAGGCTGGCGAAGTACGGTCGCGACGCGTTCGGAGGCGGGGACTCACAGCACGTTTTCTTGTCGCGATCGGAACAGGAAAACGTGCTGTCGCCGGCGACGGCGCAGGAGGGCGAAGCGGGCTGGAGAGCACGGAATCCTGTCGCGGTCGGGCCGGAATTTCGTGCTGTGCCTGAAGGGGCGCCGCGGCAGGCGCGCGCCTAGTCGGCGTTCTCGAGCAGGCGGCGGAGGTAGGCGCCGTAGGCGGATTTGCCGAGGGCGGCGACCTGGCGTTCAAGCCCGGCGCGGTCGATCCAGCCCTGGCTGTAGGCGATCTCCTCAAGGCAGGCGATTTTGAGGCCCTGGCGGTCCTCGATGACGCGGACGAAGTCGCCGGCATCGAGCAGCGAGGCGTGGGTACCGGTGTCGAGCCAGGCGGTGCCGCGACCGAGGATCTCGACGTGGAGCGTGCCGGCTTCGAGGTAGAGACGGTTGAGGTCGGTGATCTCGAGCTCGCCGCGGGCGGAGGGCTTCAAGTCTCGGGCTAGGGCGACGACCTTGTTGTCGTAAAAATAGAGGCCGGGGACGGCGTAGTTGGACTTCGGTTGTTTGGGCTTCTCCTCTAGGGAGATGGCGTTGCCCTGATGGTCGAACTCGACGACGCCGTAGGCGGTGGGATCGGAGACGTGGTAGCCGAAGATCGTGGCGCCGGCAGTGCGGGCGGCGGCGGCCTGTAGCGAGGCGGAAAGATCGTGGCCGTAGAAGAGGTTGTCGCCGAGGACAAGGGCGGCGGGTTCGTCGCCGATGAACTTGGCGCCGATGTGGAAGGCCTGGGCGAGGCCCTCAGGGCGAGGTTGTTCGGCGTACTCGAGGCGGAGACCGAACTGGGAGCCGTTGCCGAAGAGGCGGCGGAAGAGCGGCAGGTCCTGTGGAGTGGAGATGATCAGGATCTCACGGATACCGGCGAGCATCAGCACCGAGAGCGGGTAGTAGACCATCGGCTTGTCGTAGACGGGCATGAGCTGCTTGCTCACGGCGATGGTGAGGGGGTAGCGGCGGGTGCCGGAGCCGCCGGCGAGGAGGATGCCGTTGCGATTCATTGGGGTATTGAGGCTGCGGGGCTAGGCCTTGGTGCCGAGGCGTTCGCGGGAGTACTTCTTCGAGGTGATGTCG
>CAZXHR010000204.1:0-7425 GCA_964640465.1 uncultured Opitutaceae bacterium | reverse complement strand
GACGGAGTCGCCGACGCGGGTTGCCCAGATAAGGTGGCGACGGGCGTAGGCGCGGGCCTCGTCGTGGGTCTCGAGCAGCTCGTGCACGGCGACCCAGGGCAGGGCGTAGAGGAGACTGTCCTCGACGACCTGGGCGGTGACGCGGAAGGGCTCGTTCTTGAGCAGGGCGGTGAGGCCGAGGACGTCGCCCACGTCTCGCACGTCGACCAGTTCGCTGCGGTCCTCGACCTTCCAGATGTATTCCACGCGGCCCCGCGCGAGGAAGAGCAGCTCCTCGCCGGGCCTGTCGCCCTGCGCCCAGACCTTCTCGCCGGCGGCGAGCACGCGCACGACGGAGTCGGCGGCGAGGGCGGCGACGGCGGAGTCGGGCAGCATGGAGAACGGGGGGAAGCGGCAGAGCGCCTCGGAGATGCGGGCGGGGATGACGTTGTGGGCACCCATGGCGGCGGGGAGTGTGGCGGGTGGCGGGGCGTTGGCCAGCGGATCAATGCGGGCGAGCGGGGAGCGTCGAGAGGAGGGCCGCGGTGGCGAGGACGGAAGAATGTCGGCGGCGCACGAGCAGTGTGCGAAGGCTGCGATTTGGGCCTTTTCCGCGCGGGAAGGTTCGTCAACTCTGCGCAGCCCGACTTACCCGAACACAGAACCCCAACACCTCCCCTTTCATGAGTTTCTTCAAGAAGATCATCGGCAAGAAAACGAATCAGCCTTCCGAAGACGTGCCGAACACTCCGGCACCCGCCCCGGAGGAGGCTGTGCCCGCCGCGAGCGAGGCTCCGGCTCCCGAGTCCAGCGCGCCCGAGGCTGCTGCGCCGCAGCAGGCGGTGCCGCCGCCGGAGGCGAATCTGATGCCGATGATCGACGAGCAGGGCCACCAGACGATGGTGCCGCGTCCGGTTTGGCGCGAGCGCGTGCTCTTGCCGCATCTGGAGAAGGTGAAGGACCAGCCCGACGCGCTGGCCGAGGCGGTCCTGCAGGCGTTGCAGGGCGGCTTCCTCACCGACGTGGTCGAGCCGGCCGAGCGGCTGGCGCAGATCGACACGAATCCGGAGCGCGGTGCGGTCATCCTCTCCGTCGTCTATCGCGAGCTGCAGCGCTGGGACTCGGCCGAGACCGTGCTGCGGCAGCAGCTGGAGAAGCACGGCGAGAGCGTGGCTGTCGTTTTCAATATCGGCCTGACGCAGGCGGCGCGCGGCGATCACGAGGCGGCCGAGCAGTCGTTCTGGCGGGTGCTCGGACTGGAGGTCAACCACCGTGAAGCCAGCGGGGCGTTGCTGGCCTCGCGCCACAAACAGGGCGGCGATGCTGCTGTGCAGGATACGCTGCTGCGGATCGGCGCCCTGCCGGGCAACTGGCGTGCTCGGCTCTGGCAGGCGCGCGGGGCGCTCGACCGCAAGGATGTCGCCGCCGCCGTGGAGCTGTACCACGAGGCGATCGCGGTGGCCGGCAAGCCGGTGCCGACGGATCTGCTCATGCAGATGACCGGCGATCTCGGCGCCACGGGGCACCCGGACGTGATGCTCAAGGAGGCCGCGTCGCTTCTCGATGTGGAGCAGCACGGGTTGCAGGGCGCCCACAACCTTTTCCACGCCTGTCTCCATACCGGCGAACTGCCGGCGGCTCGCGCGCTGCTCGACCTGTTGTTCTCCAAACAGCAGATGGCCTGGCGTCAGCCGCTGGGCCAATGGGAGAGCGAGCTCGTGCAGGCCCGGCTGGCCCAGCAGGCCGCGAAGGCCAAGGCGAAGCCGAACGAGGGCAAGGTGACGCTGCTCGTCGACGAGGGCCCGATTTGGCTGCCCGAGCGTTCGCCGGCCAGCGAGCTGTTCACGGTGCCGGTGGGCGAGGTGCCCGGCATCGCCATCCTCGGTTGCTCGGCGGAAACGCCGCAGGCCGAGGGAGGGACCGACGGGAACGGGCTGCGCCCCACCGATGCGGCGGGTCGTTTCAGCCGTGCGCTGCCGCTGTTCCTGGCCGAGCAGATCCGTTTCGGGATGCAGGCGCGCGTGCGCACGCTCTCGCCCTGGATGATGGGCGAGCTTCCGGCGTTCGTCGTGGGCCGCCAGGAATGGACGGCCGAGGAGGCAGCACGGCATGCCCGCTCGGTGAAACCGGAGTGCGGTTACACGATTGTCACGCACATCGTGGCGCAGGCGGAACCGTGGCAGGTGGAGGCGCGGCTGGTGCGCGCCTCCGACGCCGCGGTGCTCGGCACCGCGCGGGCGGAGCTGAAGATTTCCGAGCCGGAGGCGGCGCTGCGCGCCCTTGCAGCCGAGCTGATCGGGCTGCTCCAGCGCGAGGCGAAGATCGAACCCGCCACTCCGCCGACCGACTATGTGGTGCCGGCCGGGAACGAGTTCGGGCTCTACCTGCTGTGCCTGGAGCAACTGCACGTTGCGCGGTGCCATGCGTTGCCGGGCGTGCCCCCGGGCATCCTGGCGGGCGAGCGCGACTTCCTGGATGCGACGTTCCACCTGTGCATCGCGCAGCCCGAGAACATCTGCGCACGGTTGATCCTCACCGAGCTGCTGCGGCTGCTGCGGCCCACGCGGCCGCAGGTCGTGCTCGAATATCGCGAGCGGATTCAGCTCCTGCAGAGCAAGAAGCCGCTGGCGGGTGCCGCGCAGGCGGTGTTGCAGGGGATCTTCGATACGCTCTTCGCCGGGTTCCCGGAGCCGAAGAAGTAAGAGTCTGAGCGCCGGCGGTCCGCCGAAACGGCGGGCCGCGGCGGCGCTTCGGGCAATGGATCGCCGCCCTCGAGGGCGGCGCCGCTGCCGTCGGCGACGGTGGTGCTGGTTCGAGACTTCCCACGTAGCGAAAGCCGCCAAGGCTTTCGATAAGGCGCTGCGGATCGAAATTCTGGAGAATTTCGCTACGGCGCTCGCGCGTCGCCCCTCTTGGAACGCTACACGTACACGCCGCCGCCGAGGAGGCGTTCGCCGTCGTGGATGGCGAGGATCTGGCCGGCGGCGAGGCCGCGCTGCGGCTCGCGGAAATGGACCAGCGCGGTGCCGTCGGGCTGCGGCTCGAAACGCATGGCGACGCGCGGGTCGCGGTAGCGCACGCGGCCCTCGAGGTCGCGGGCGGTTGTCACCGGTTCGCCGATCCAGCTCAACGCGTGGACGCGCACGGCGGCGGTGTGGAGGCCGAGGGCGGCGGGGCCGTCGAAGTCGACGAGGAGGGCGCGGTCGGCGGCGCGCTTGGCGACGACGACGTAGGCCTTGTTGTCGGTGTTGGAGGGGATGCCGATGCCCTTGCGCTGGCCGAGGGGGAAGAGGTGGAGGCCGCGGTGTTCGCCGAGAATGCGGCCGTCGGTGGCGCGGACGATGGGGCCGGGGGCGTCGGGCACGTAGGCGCGGAGGAAGTCCTGGATACGGACCTGGCCGATGAAGCAGATGCCCTGGCTGTCCTTCTTGGCGGCGTTGGGCAGGCCGGCGGCGGCGGCGAGGGCGCGGACCTCGGGCTTGGCGAGGTGGCCGATGGGGAAGCGGGCGGCGGCGAGCTGGTCCTGCGAGAGCAGGGCGAGGAAGTAGGACTGGTCCTTGTTCTTGTCGGCGCCTTCGAGGAGTTGGAAGGAGGCGAGAGGCGAGGGGCGAGAGGCGAGAGGGGCGGAAGCGGAGCCGGCCGCAGATGGAGGAAGGGCGCAGCAAGACTGCGCCCCTATCGCAGGCGTGGCGGCTGTGGCGGGGGGCGGCGAGCCCGGAAACGGACCGGCCTGGGCGCGGCCGGCTACAGGAGCGGCGCCACGGGAGGCGGGGATCTCGACGCGGCGGGCGTAATGGCCGGTGGCGACGGCGTCGAAGCCGTGGTCGCGGGCCCACTGGAGGAATACGCCGAACTTGATCTCGCGGTTGCACATCACGTCGGGGTTGGGCGTGAGGCCGCGCCGGTAGCCGTCGAGCAGGTAGTCGACGACGCGGGAGCGGTACTCGTGCATGAGGTTCACGACGCGGAACTCGATGCCGAGGCGCTCGGCGGAGGCGCGGGCGTCGTCGATGTCCTGCTGCCAGGGGCATTCGCCGACGATGTTGTCCTCGTTGATCCAGTTCTTCATGTACGCGCCGACGAGCTCGTGGCCTTCGCGCTGCAGGAGGAGCGCGGCCACGGTGCTGTCGACTCCGCCGGACATGGCGACGAGGATGCGCATGGTGATCGGGGCAACGGTGGAAACGCGCGGCGGCGAGTCCAGCGCGGAAGCGTGGGGGGCGGGCGCGGAGGGCGGAGTGCGGGCACGAAACGCTTGGCGCGTTTCGCTACGGAGAGGATCAGAGGGCGGGCTTAAGCCCTGCTGCCTGCGGCGGGTGGATCGCGAGAGCCGGCATCGCTGCTCTTGGCGCGCGGCGCCACAGAGGACGGAGTCGCCGATCCCGCGAGGTACGCGGCTGGGGTGAGCTAAGTATGCCGCGTTCCAGTAGGTACGCGGCGGGGCGGAAAGCCGCGAGGATCGCGGCAGAGCGGAAGCTTAAGAAGGCCGCGTTCAGTGGGTACGCGGCGGGGGTAGAAGAGGGGAAGACGGCCGCGTTCCGGTAGGTACGCGGCGGGGCTGGCGGTTTTGGCTTCGGAAAATACTGTTGAGGGCCGATTCCGGTCCGGAAACCATCCACGCCCCTGCATGACAGCGCGCCGCCCCACGATCGCCCAGGCCTGGCTCGAGACTCCCGACTCGGGCGTGATCGAGCTGACGCGCGACTGGTTCGGCAAGACCCCGCCGCCCCTCCAGCTCGCGGCGCCGCAGCGGCCGTTCCGCGCGCTACGGCCGGTGCCGGGTGTCTTCTTCGCGCTGGAGACCGGCTACTTCGTGAGCAACCGCCAGGAACTGTGGTTCCTCGTCGATCCCGAGCGGTTCCCTTGGCTCGACCCGAAGACGACCCAGCTCTACGTGGCCGGCGATTTCAACGGCTGGGGCCAGGCCATCGGCCGCGCCGAGTGGCAGCTCAAGCTCGAGGACTTTGGCGGGCAGCTCGTCTTCATGCTGCGCCGGCCGGCCGACGCGATTCTCGCCGCCGGGCGCCAGCGCTTCAAGTTCGTCACCGCCGAGCAGCACTGGATCGACGTCCCGCCGACGGCGCCCAACGCCCAGCGCGACGAGCAGGGGAATCTCAACTACACGCTCGACCCCGACCGCACGGGCCAGCACCGCTTCCAGTTCGAGACCGCGCTGCCGCTCGACCTCTCGGAGAACCTCGCCGTGGTGTGGAGCGACGCCGACGGCGAGCAGAAGGTGCCGCTGCGGCCCGACGGGTTCTTCTACAAGATCCGCTCCGACGTGCGCCTGGGCGCCGTCGTCGAGGGCGACGAGACGGTGTTCCGGCTCTTCGCGCCGCGCGCGCGCCGCGTGCGGCTCAAGCTTTTGGAGAAGCTAGACCGGCCCGACGACGCCGTGTTCTTCCCGCTCGAGTCTGGCACCGACGGCGTGTGGGAGCTGCGGCTCGACCGCGAGCTGCACGGATGGTTCTACTGGTTCATGGTCGAGGGGCCGGCCAACGCCTTCGGGCTCTTCGACCGGCAGTTCCCGATCCTCGACCCGTATGCCCGCGCCGCCGTGGGCCGGCTCGGCCCCGGCATCGTGCTGGCCGACGAGACGTTCAAGCGCCCGGAGCCGTTCCGCACGCCGCAGTGGCAGGATCTCGTGATCGCAGAGGCGCATGTGCGCGACCTCGCCGCCCATGCGCCGATCCCGCTCGACCCGAAGGAGCGGCTCGGCTTCGCCGGACTGGCGAAGTGGGTCGCGTCGCCGGATTTCTACCTCAAGCGCCTCGGCGTGAACGCCGTCGAGCTCCAGCCCGTCCAGGAGTTCGACAACCGTACGGCCGACGAATACCACTGGGGCTACATGCCGGTGAACTGGTTCGCGCCGGCCAGCGCCTACGCCAGCGACCCGGCGCGCGCCTCGCAGGTGGGCGAGTTCCGCGAGCTCGTCGCCGCGTTTCACCGACAGGGCATGGCGGTGATCGTCGACGTCGTCTACAACCACCAGGGCGAGCCCTCGCACCTGATGTTCGTCGACAAGCACTACTACTTCGACGACGGTGCCGACGGCTCGCTCACGAACTGGAGCGGCTGCGGCAACGACTACCGTGCCTCCTCCGAGATGGCGTTGCGCCTGATCGTCGACAGTTGCACGCACCTGATCCGCGCCTACGGCGTCGACGGCTTCCGGTTCGACCTTGCCGAGCTGATCGGGCTCGAGCCCCTGAAGCGCATCGAGGCCGCGCTGAAGAAGGTGAAGCCCGACGCGATCCTCATCGCCGAGCCGTGGAGTTTCCGCGGCCACCTCGCCGGCGCGCTCGCCGACACTGGCTGGGCCTCGTGGAACGACGGCTACCGCAAGTTCCTCCCCGCCTACGTGCGCGGCCAGGGCTCGCGCGAGGGATTCGAGTATTTCCTCAAGGGCTCGCCGTGGTACTTCGCCAAGTGGCCGGCACAGACTGTCAACTACACCGAGTCGCACGACGACCGCACCTGGCTCGACGTGATCACCGAGCACGCCGACGGCAACGGCTACACGCCCACCGCCAACGACCGCCGGCGCACGCACCTGATGTGCTCGGTGCTGATGGGCTCGATCGGCATCCCGATGTTCGCCGCCGGCCAGGATTTCCTCCGCTCGAAGCACGGCGTGAACAACACCTACCTGCGCGGCGACCTCAACGCGCTGGAGTACCGCCGCATCTTCCGCTTCCCGGCCACACACCGCTACTTCGCCGACTGGATACGCTTCCGCCAGAGCGAACGCGGCCGGCTGCTGCGCCAGTACAACCGCCCCAGCGAGGGCTTCTTCCAGTTCCGCTTCGCGCCCGACGGCACCGCCGCCGCCGTGGTCTACAACGCCGACCTCTCGCAGGGCCGCACGCGGCTCATGCTCGCGTTCAACCCGCACCTGCACGAGGTGACGATCGCGATGAACGATCTGCCGCGCTGCACCTGGCGGCAACTGGCCGACTGCGAGCACTTCTTCACCCGGCACGACGCGGAGCCGGCGCTCCCGCTCAACGGCGAGCTCTACCTGCCCCCGCTCGGCAGCGGCCTGTGGATCGCGGAGTGAGGGGCGGAATTTTCGATTTTTTATTTCCGATTTTCGATTGGGGGCGGAGCGGCGGTGGCCGAGCGAAAGGTGGCGAGGGTACGCTCGGACTCGATGGCGCTCTTGAGGGAGAATATGGAAATCTGGAACTCAGGAAATCAGGACAGGCGTGCCGGTGGGGGTGTAGCGACGCTCGTGAGAGCGGCGAGTTAAGTGCGGCGGAACGGATGACGATTGCCGGAGGGTTTCCGGGGGGGGGACGGTGTTGCCCTCAACGCCATCGAAGGCGTGAGCGGAACAAGAGCGCGTCGCCGAAGGATCGCGGTGGAGTCGGCGCGTGCGAGCGAAGTCGCTGGCGCAGGCGCGCTGGCGGAGCGCGAGGCTGCGGCGGACGGTTGGGCGCGGGG
>CAZXHR010000203.1:0-7518 GCA_964640465.1 uncultured Opitutaceae bacterium | reverse complement strand
GCCTGCAAGCAGGCTCCTACCTCGATCCTTCCCATCCGACCCATTCCTCCCGCCTCTCGCCTTTCACCTCTCGCCTCTCCCATGCCTACCACTTCCGCCCAACCCGCCCGCGCCGCCGTCGCCACCGCCGCCTACCTCGGCCTCGCCACCGCGCCACGCGCCCTCCGCGACCAGCTCGCCATCGAAGTCTCGCCGCGCGCCTTCCTCCCGCGCTTCGACGACCTCCAGGCCGACTGGGTCGCCAGCGTCGCCATCCCCGCCTTCAAGCTCATCCGCCAGCGCCAAGGCATTCTCCCCGCCTTCGCCTCCATCGGCACCGGCACCGGCCTCGACGCCCTCGCCGCCGTCGAGACCCTCGGCAGCTCGCGCGTCGGCATCACCGATGTCCACGACGACGTCGTCCGCACCGCCACCGCCAACATCGTATCCAACCTCCGCGCGCCGGGCTCCGTCGCCATCGAGGCCGGCTTCGGCGACCTCCTCGCCCCGCTCGCCGGCGGGAAACGCCGCTACGACCTGATCTACGAGAACCTCCCCAACGTCCCGATAAACGACGCCGCGCAGATCGCCGCCGAGCGCACCAGCTCCGGCCACGTTCCGCCGCGCCCCGAGCCCGTGCCCGAGTCGGTCCAGCGCCAGCTCCTCACGCTTCACTACCTCGCCCTCAAGCAGGCCCGCGACTTCCTCGCACCCGGCGGCGCCGTGCTCTCCATGCTCGGCGGCCGCGTGCCGCTCGCGGCGTTCTTCGAGATGGGCCGCCTCGCCGGCTTCCGCTCCGAGGTCTACACCTTCAGTTGGAAGATCCAGGCCGACGCCGAGCCGATGACGCGCGGCTACGTCGAGCAACAGAAGGCCGGCTACGGCCCGTTCTACTTCTATCCGATCCAGCGACTCCGCGAGGTCTTCACCGGCGTCGATCTCGCCAGTTCCGGCGAACGCGCCCTCGAGCTCGACGCCGCCCTCGCCCCCGACCGGCTCGACGCCGTCGCCGCCCACGCCGCCGTCCTCCGCGGCGAGGACATCGGCCACACCGCCGTCGCCCTCCGCTCCCAACCGGTCTGATCCATCTATTGAGCCTCACGCAATAGACTGACCGAGGTAGGGACGGACCGCCGGGCCGTCCGTGAACGCGGCGGGCCCATTCTGCCGAACGGCAGAACGCCCTACCTTCGCCCGTCAGTCCAATAAGCGAGGACCAATAGTCCACCATCCCGCAGAGCCGAAGGCCCAGAAGAGTTCCGGCTATGCGGCGTTTGCATACACCGCAATCACCCGACGCAGATTCCTGAATTCTCCGAGGAACAACCGGCGCCGAGTGTACACCATCGCAATGCTGGATATGTAATCCCGCCCACGCCAATGAGTCGCCCAACCATAACCGCCGTTTGTTTCGGTTGCCTGCTTCTGCCAGCCAGCGCCAAGCCGGCGCCAGCCGCTCAACCGGACGAGCGAACCATCTCCGCCGACCAATCCGATATTTCCGGCCCGGGTGAACGCGGGGGGCTGCCTCCGCTCACAGTCGCTTCATCCCCGGACGACTATATTCGGTTCGCACTGCTCAACCATCCCGCCGTCGCCGCCGCGTGGCAGGACTGGCGCGCCGCCCAACACTCGGTCGCCCCGGCGAAGGCGCTGCCGGACCCGCAGCTCACATTCCAGGCCGACATCGCCTCGACGATCATGTCGCTCATGCCGGGCGTAATGGTCGAGCTCATGGGCTCCGGCAAACGCGCCGCCATGGGCCGCGAAGCCGAGGCAGGCGCCGCCGTCGCACGCACCCAATATTCGGGCACGTTGGTCCGCGTCGCCGCCGAAACCCGCCGCGCCCTCCTCGAGCTCGCCTACCTCGACGAAGCCATCGCCCTGCGCCACGCCTCAGTCGCCGCCACCGAACAACGCGCCCAGCTTGCCGCCGGCGAGTACGCCACCGGCCGCGGCATGGACGCCTCGCTCTCCGCCCAGATCCAGACCACCGACACCGCTGCCCGTCTGCGCTCCGAAGCCGCCGCACTCGACGAACGCCGCACCGCCGCCCGCGCCCGGCTCAAAGCCGCGCTCGGCCTCCAGTCCGCCGCGCCCGATCCGGCGTGGCCACGCCACCAACTCTCGGCGACACCGCTCCCGGCCGACGACGAACTCTGGCAGCGCGTCCAATCCGCCAACCCCGACCTCGCCCGCATGCGCGCGATGGTCGAGATGACCGTCGCCGGCGTCGATGTCGCCCGCCGCGGCGGCTCGCCGGATTTCACAGTCGGGCTCATGACCGACGTCAAGGCCGCGCCTTGGATGTGGCGGCCGACCGCGACGATGACGCTACCGCTCTGGCGCACCAAGATCCGCGAGACCATCTCCGCCGCAGAAGCCCGCCACGACGCCGCCGTCGCACGCCTTTCCGCCGAGCAGCTCGACATGGCCGCGGCACTCGCCCGCATGCTCGCGATGGTCCGCGAAGCCGACCGCATGATCGAGTACATTGATCGCTCCGCGCTCCCCTCGGTGCAGCGCCAGCGCGACGCCGCTCAATCCGGTTACCGCACCGGCGGCACCGGTGCCGCGATGATCGTCGAGAGCGGCACGATGGAGTTGGCCATGCAGACCGAACGCCTCGCCGCCCTGCGCGAACGCGAACTCGCCGTCGTCGACCTCCTCGCGATGGCCTCAGCCGGCGAACCGGCCCAACCGTCCGAGGTAGGGCCGGACCGCCGGGCCGGCCGTGAACGCGGCGGGCCCAGCGATCCCGCCCTACCCGCAGAACACCCTGCTTCAAAATGAAACGCCTCCGCCTCAGCACTCTGCTCGTCGCTGCACTGCTTGCCCTCGCCGGTTGCTCGCGCTCTCCCGACGCCGACACGCACAACCACGGCGCAGCCTCCACTCCCGCCACAGCCAAGGTTCCCGTCACCGCGCCGAAGTACCACTGCCCGATGCACCCGACCTATGTCAGCGACCGGCCGGGAAGCTGCCCGATCTGCGGCATGGATCTCGTACCGATAAAACAAGACACTCCGCCCGCCGCCAAAACATCGGCCGTCGTGCCCGGCCGCACCGGCATCGAACTCACCGCCGACAAGCGCCAGCTCATCGGCCTCACCACCGTCAAAGTCGAGCGCCGCGCCCTCTCGCAGACCGTGCGCGCCGTCGCCTTCGTCGAGCACGACGAGACACGCTACTCGCGCATCGCGCCGCGATTCGGCGGCTGGGTGCGCCAGCTCCACGTCGCCTACACCGGCGCCGCAGTGACGAAGGGCGACCCGCTGCTCACGGTTTACAGCCCTGAGGTCTACGCCGCCGAGAGCGACTACCTCGTCGCCTGGCGCGCGCTGCGCCAGATCGAGGCCGACGCACCTGACGCTCGCCGAACCGCCGCCCAGGCGTTGCTCGACGCCGTGCGCGTGCGCCTCGCGTTGTGGGAGATCGGTGACGACGAACTCCGCGCCATCGAAAGCCGCGATGCGCCCAACGCCGAGCTCATCCTCAGCGCGCCGCGCGACGGCCACGTGCTCTCGAAGTCCGTCGTCGAGGGGAAGGCGTTCATGGCCGGCGAGACACTCTACGAGATCGCCGACCTCTCGCACCTCTGGCTGCAGGCGCGCGTAACCGAGTCCGACCTCGCGCTCATCGCCGTCGGGCAGGAGGCAACCGTGTCGTTCGCCAACTCCACGCTGCCACTCTTCTCCGCTCCGGTCACCTTCATCGACCCGCACCTCGATCCTCAGACGCGCCGCGGCACGGTGCGCATCGAGACCGACAATCCCGATCACCGCATCCGCCCCGACATGTGGGCCGATGTCGAGATCGAGATCCCGCTCGGCACGAAGCTCGTCGTGCCTGCCGCCGCCGTGATCGACACCGGCAAACGCCAGCTCGCCTTCGTCGCCACCGGCGACCGCCTCGAACCGCGGGTGGTGAAACTCGGTGCGCGGACCAGCGAGTACTTCGAGGTGCGCGACGGTCTCGCCGAAGGCGAACAGGTCGTCAGCCGCGCGCTCTTCCTCGTCGATTCCGAGAGCCAACTCCAAGCCGCCATCGCCGGCATGGGCGCCGCGGGGGAACACCAACCCTGAACCCTGCAACCACATGCACACCACGACCGTTGCCTTTCCCGGAGCGAAGGTAGGGCGAGGCGTCCCCGCCGAGCCGCACCCGCCGCGGCTCACCCGGAGGGTTCGCCCTACCCCAAACCGTCCTGTGCCCGCCACCTGAGCACTGCCCATGTCGTCCCCTTCGCCCAGTCCCGTTCCCGCGCCGCACCGCGACTCGCTCATCGAGCGGATCATCGAGTGGAGCGCGCGCAACAAGTTCATGGTCTTCCTGCTCGTCGGCGCGCTCACGCTCGGCGGCATCTACAGCCTGCGGCACACGCCACTCGACGCTCTGCCCGACCTCTCCGACGCGCAGGTGATCGTCTTCACGCCGTGGGAGGGCCGCAGCCCCAACCTCGTCGAGGACCAGATCACCTACCCGATCGTCACCAAGCTCATCTCCGCCCCGCGGGTGAAGGTCGTGCGCGGCTACTCGTTCTTCGGGTACTCGTTCGTCTACGCCGTCTTCGAGGACGGCACCGATCTCTACTGGGCCCGCGCCCGGGTGATGGAGTACATGCAGGGCCTCACCGGCAACCTGCCGCCCGGCATCACACCCACGCTCGGGCCCGACGCCACCGGCGTGGGCTGGGGTTTCCAATACGCGCTGGTCGATCGCACCGGCCAGCACGACGCCGCCGACCTGCGCAGTTTCCAGGACTGGCACCTGCGCTACTGGCTCCAGAGCGTCGACGGCGTGGCCGAGGTCGCGAGCTTCGGCGGCTTCGAAAAGCAGTACCAGGTCGAGGTCGATCCCGAGCGACTGCAGGCCTACAACATCCCGATCACCCGCATCGTCGCCGCGATCCGTTCGGCGAACAACGACGTGGGCGGCCGCGAACTCGAACGCAACGGCACCACCTACCTCGTGCGCGGCAAGGGCTATCTCAAGTCGCTCGACGATCTCCGCCTCGTCGTCGTGGGCGCCGATGCGCGCGGCACGCCGATCCTGCTGCGCGATGTCGCCCGCAACATCGCGCTCGGCCCGGAGATGCGCCGCGGCGCCGGCGACCTCGACGGCCTCGGCGAGACGCCCGGCGGCATCGTCGTCGTGCGTTTCGGCCAGAACGTCCTGCAGGTCATCGACCGCGTGAAGGCGAAGCTCGAAGAACTCCGCCCGTCGCTCCCGGCCGGTGTCGAGATCGTCACCACCTACGACCGCTCCGATCTGATCAAGCGCTCCATCGCCACGCTCACGCGCACGATCGTCGAGGAGTCGATCATCGTCTCGCTGATCGTGATCGTGTTCCTGCTCGATTTCGGCGGAGCGGCGCGGGCGATCGTCACGTTGCCCATCGCCGTGGCGCTCGCGTTCATCCCGATGTACCTGATGGGCCTCACGGCGAACATCATGTCGCTCGCCGGCATCGCCATCGCGATCGGCGCGCTCTGCGACGAGGCCGTGGTCATGGTGGAAAACGTCCACAAACACCTCGAGCACGCTCCCGCCGGCCTCGCCCGCCACCAACGCCAGGAGATCATCATCGCCGCCTGCAAGCAGCTCGGGAAACCGCTCTTCTTCGCGCTGCTCGTGATCACCGTGAGCTTCCTGCCGGTCTTCGCACTGGAGTCGCAGGAGGGCCGGTTGTTCAAGCCGCTCGCGTTCACCAAGACGTTCACGATGGCGTGGGCTGCGTTCCTCTCCGTCACCATCGGGCCGGCACTGATCGTCCTCATGACCGGCGCGAAGGTCATCCCCGAGCACAAGCACCCGATCAGCCGGCTGCTCCACCGGATCTATTATCCGTGGGTCAGTCTGCTCATGACGCGCCGCCGCCTCTCCATCGCGATCGCCATCGTCGCGGTCGCCTCTTCGTACCCGATCTACCAGCGACTCGGCTCGGAGTTCATGCCGCCGCTCAACGAGGGCACGATCCTCTACATGCCGACGACGTTGCCCACGGTCTCCGTCACCGAGGCGACGCGACTCCTCCAGATCCAGGACCGCATCCTGAAACAGTTTCCCGAGGTCCTCACCGTCCACGGTAAGGCCGGCCGCTCCGAGACCGCCACCGATCCCGCACCGATGGAGATGTTCGAGACCGTCGTGCAGCTGAAACCCGAGAGCGAATGGCGCCGCATCCACCAGCCGCGTTGGTATTCGCGCTGGGCGCCGGACTGGCTGGCCGCCGGCCTGCGCCACGTGTGGCCCGACCAACGCCCGCTCACCTGGGACGAACTCACCTCCGAGATGGACACCGCGCTCCAGATTCCCGGCCAGGTGAACGCGTGGACGATGCCGATCAAGGGCCGCATCGACATGCTCACCACGGGCATCCGCACGCCGATCGGCATCAAGATCTTCGGCTCCGACCTCGAGGAGATCGGCCGCCTCGGCGAACACATCGAGTCCGTCGTCCGCGCCGTGCCGGGCACGCGCAGCGTCTTCGCCGAACGCACCAGCGGCGGTTACTACCTCGACATCGTCCCCAACCGCGAGGCCATCGCCCGCCACGGCCTCAACGTCGAGGACGTCCTCATGCAGGTCGAAACCTCCATCGGCGGCATGGCCGTGGCCCGCACCATCGAGGGCCGGGAACGCTACACGATCAACGTCCGCTACAGCCGCGAGCTGCGCGACGACATCGCCGCGCTCCAGCGCGTCCTCATCCCCTCGATGACGCCGCCGCTCGCCAGTGGCGGTGTCGCCGGCGACCCGATGGCCGGCGGCACCGCGGGCAGCAACGCCGGCGCGCTCCGACAGATTCCGCTCGGCGAACTCGCCGACATCCGCACCACCGTCGGCCCGCCGATGCTGCGCAACGAAGACGGCGCGCTCACCGGTTGGGTCTATGTCGACATAACCGGCCGCGACATCGGCGGCTACGTCGAGGAGGCGAAAAAGCTCGTCTCCGAGAAGATCGAAAAGGCCGGCCTGCTCCCCGCCGGCTACCGCATCGAATGGTCCGGCCAGTACGAGAACATGCTCCGCGTCCGCGAACGGCTGAAGGTCGTCGTGCCGCTCACGCTCATGCTGATCTTCACGCTCCTCTACCTGAACTTCCGCAGCATCCCGGAGACGCTGATCATCCTCCTCTCGATCCCGTTCGCGATGACCGGCAGCTTCTGGCTGCTCTGGATTCTTGGCTACCACCTGAGCATCGCGGTGTGGGTCGGCATCATCGCCCTCGCCGGCCTCGCCGCGCAGACCGGCACTGTGATGATCATCTACCTCGATGAGGCGTTCCACGCCTACCGGCGCGCCGACCGGATGAAGACGCAGCACGACCTCTTCGAGGCGATCACCTACGGCGCCGTGCAACGCGTGCGCCCGAAGCTCATGACCGTCGCCATGGTCACGCTCGGCCTCGTGCCCGCCCTCTGGGCACACGGCGCCGGCGCCGAGGCGATCCAGCGCATCGCCGCGCCGATGATCGGCGGCCTCATCACCTCGACCATCCTCACCCTCGAGATCGTCCCCGCGATCTACTCGCTC
>CAZXHR010000202.1:0-7531 GCA_964640465.1 uncultured Opitutaceae bacterium | reverse complement strand
ACCTCCTTCCAGGCCGTCTACGTCCCCGCCGACGACCTCACCGACCCGGCCCCGGCCAACACCTTCGCCCACCTCGACTCCACCATCGTGCTCGAGCGCTCCATCGCCGAGCTGGGCATCTACCCCGCCGTCGACCCGCTCGCCTCCGGCTCCAAGGCCCTCGATCCCGCCATCGTCGGCAAGGAACACTACGAGGTCGCCCGCGGCGTCCAGCGCGTGCTCCAGCGGTACAAGGATCTCCAGGACATCATCGCCATCCTCGGCCTCGACGAGCTCTCGCCCGAGGACAAGCAGACCGTCTACCGCGCCCGCAAGATCCAGAAGTTCCTCTCCCAGCCCTTCAACGTCGCCGAGGTCTTCACCGGCACGCCGGGCAAGATCGTCCCCGTCCGCGAAACCATTCGCGGCTTCAAGTCGATCCTCGACGGCGAGCTCGACCAGATCCCCGAGGGCGACTTCTACATGAAGGGCGGCATCGACGAGGTCGTTTCGGCCTCCGCCAAGCCCTCGGCCTAACGCGGAACGAAGAATGCAGAATGATGAAGTGAGAGCGCCGAATCCGTCACCCAAGCCACCGATGCTACACTCCGACTTCCGACATAGTCCCTGCGCTCTGCATTCTTCACACTAACTTCTGCCTTCCTCCGCCATGCCTCTCACCCTCGAAATCGTCACCCCCGAAGGCCGCGTCTACTCCGACACGGTCGACACCGTCGTGCTCCCCACGGTGCAGGGCGAGGTCGGCATCCTCCCCGGCCACATCCCGCTCCTCACCCAGATTGAGGATGGCGAGCTGCGCGTCCAGAAGGGCAATACCACCGAGTCGCTCGCCTGCGGCCGCGGCTTCGCCGAGATCACCGCCGACCGGATCAGCGTGCTCGCCGAGCAGGCGATCAACGTCGCCGCCATCGACGAGAGCGCCGTCGAGAACGCCTGCCGCCGCGCCGAGGAGGCGCTCGCGCAGAAGCAGGGCCTTTCTGCCGAAGAGACCGAGAAGCTCGAGAGCGTGGTGCGCTTCGCCTACGCCCAACTCGACCTCAAGCGCCGCCGCCGCGGCTGAGCCCGGAGCCGTTTCCCACCGCCAACGTCGAGCGCCCCAGCTCGGCGTTTTTCGTCTCTGCCCGTAGGGGCGCCGTCTTGCGGCGTCCTCTCCCTCACACCCACGCGATCCACGCCACACCGAGCAGGAGCGTCAGGATCGCGACCGGCGTGCCGGCTTTCAGGTACTCGACAAACCCCAGGTGCACGCCGCGGCGTCGCGCCGTCTCGGCGACGATCAAGTTCGCCACCGAGCCGAGGAGCGTGAGGTTGCCGGCGAGCGTCGTCGCCATCGCCAGCGTGAGCCACGCCTGATGCGGATCGGCCAGCCCTGGTACCACCGGACGGAAGAGCATCACCGCGGGCACGTTGGAGACGATGTTGCTGAGGATCAGCGAAACCACCGTGAGCGAGCCAGCCCCGGCATCCGCATACGGGCGGAGCAGCTCGAAGAGCCGCGCGCTCAGTCCGCTGTGCTCGATGGCGCCGGTCACGACGAACAGCCCGCTGAAGAACACGAGCAGCGACCAGTCGATCTCCTGGAAAACCTTCTCCGGCTCCAGCCGCCGGGTGACGAGCAGCAGCGCCGCGGCGGCCGCGGCGGCCAGCGGTACCGGCGCGCCGCACACCAGCGCGACAAGCATGAGCGCGGTCGCGACCATCGATTTGCGCAGGAGCGGACGATACTGCTGCGGCGGCAGTTCGAGCGTCTCCTCAAACCGTTCCGCTCGAAATTCGCGCCGGTAGACCAGCACAACCACGGCCCAGTCGATCGCCAGCCCGAGCACGGCGATCGGCCCAAGCGCGCGCGTGAAGTCGACGAACGAGATGCCCGACGAGATGCCCACAAGCATGTTCTGCGGGTTGCCGGTGATCGTCGCCACAGATCCGATATTGGCGGCGGTGACGAGCCCGACGAGATAGGGCAGGGGATTGCGCTTCAGCGAGAAAGTCAGATCGAGCACCAGCGGGGTGAAGACGAGCACGATGGTGTCGTTGAGGAAGATCGCCGAAAGCACTCCGGAGACGAAGACGATCAGCGCGAGCAGCCGCCGCGGCGTGCGCGCGAAGCGGATGACGTGAGAGTTGACCAGGTGGAAGAACCCCGCGATGCGCAGGTTCACGTTGAGGATCATCATCCCGAAGAGCAGCAGGATGGTATTCCAGTCCACCGCCCTGTAGGCCGCCTCCAACGGCATGAGCCCGAAGGCGATGAAAAGCACCGCACCGACGAGCGCGATCGTCGCGCGGTTCATTTTCAGCGCCGGGTAGCGGCCGATTGCCACGCCCACAAGCGTGACCGTGGCGAGAGCGGCGACTGCAAACTGGGTCCAGTTCATCGGGGCAGCAGGCTGCGGCCCGCACACCGCCGGCGCAAACCGTCAATCGCCGGTACGCAAGGGTTGCCACAGGCGGCGCTTCCGCAGAGAGGTCGGGCATGGTCGAACTCGAGATCACCGCCATCCCGCCGCTGACGCCGGGGGAGCAGTCGTTGCTGGACCTGCACAGCGTCGTCAACGTCCTGAACGTTCTTCGCTGCGAACTCAGCGTGCTCGGGTTGATGGCGGCGGACGACGGGGACTATTTCCGCGAAGGCACCGCGGTCTGCTCGGTCCTGATCGCTTCGCTCCACGATCCGGAAGCGGCCCTACGCGAAGCCGCGCGCATGGAGGCATTCGAAGCGACAATCTTCTCCGAGCTCGACGCCAAACTGGCCAACCCGCCCAAGCGGCCCGACCCGAAGGAGGTCGCCGAATCCTTGGCCAACCTTCGCTCGGCGTTCGCGATCTTGAAGGTTCGCGCTCATGAAATCCTCGCCCGTGCAGCGGTTCCGGAGAGCTGGGTGCCGGTGGCCTCCGAGAGACTGCACGCCGACTTCCGCACCTTCTTCGCCGCCGTCGAGAAAAACGGGAAGGGCCGCTACCGGATCGTCTACAACGCCGCCCGCAAGGGGCCCCAGGACTACTACATCGACATCCGTTTCGAGGCCTCCGACGGCGGGCCGCTGCTCATGCCTCCGGTATTCCAGGACTCCATGCGCGACCTCGTCGCCAACGCCCGCAAGTACACCGCGCCGGGAGGCAGCATCACCGCCGCGCTGTACGAGGACGACCGCGCGCTGCGCTTCGTCGTCTCCGACACCGGCCGCGGCATCCCCGAGGCGGAGCTGGAGACGGTTGTCCAGTTCGGCAAGCGCGCCTCCAACGTCGGCAACGTGCGCACGATGGGCGGCGGCTTCGGGCTCACGAAGGCGTTCATGGTGACCAAGCGTTTCGGCGGCCGCTTCTGGATCGCCTCCGAACTGGGCCGCGGCACGCGTATCCGGATAGTCATCCCTCTTCCGGCCACGGCCGGGCGTTGACCGGGAAAGTCGTCCGCCTCGGACCCGGGACGAGCCGCGCCTTCGCGCCGGTCGCCGAAGGGGGCAATGGAGTGTAGATTGACTGCGGGAAAGCCGCCGGACGCGGGCTTATACCCATCGGAAAACGCGCGCGTACGGCGGCGGCAAAAACGCCATCTCCCCACGCAAACGAACCGGAGCAGGAAGGAAACAGTCATGAACACGGTCACACCCCCACCCCGGACCGGGACTCATCCCTCACGGTTTCTACGGCTGGCCCTGCTGAGCACGACATTGCTGACCCTCTCCGCGAGCGCCAGTTCGGCAGTCCGCGCCGCAGCGCCGGCCGAGAGCCCCGCGCCGCCCACAGCCGACTACCGGTTGCCCGACAACCCCGCCGATCTCCTCCGGCTCGACGACGAGATGCGGGCGTTCTTCGCCGCACACGTCCACCCCAAAGCCCTTCTCGAGACCAAGCTCGACGAGATCGTCGCCGCGATCCTCGGCGAGAAGGGCCTGCACTTCAGCTACGAGGCCGCCGGCATCTACGATCCGCGCGAAGCCTTTCGCCGCCGCAGCGGCAATTGCGTAACCTTCTCCATGCTGGTGGTCGCCATCGCCCGCGAGTACCGGATACCCGCATCGTTCAACGAGGTCGAGCTTCTCACCCGCTGGGACCGGGTGGGCGGCATCGTGATGGAGCGGCGACACATCAACGTATGGGTCCCCACGGTGAGAGGCGGCTACGAAATCGACCTCAAGATGTTCGCCGACTTGCGCTCCCCGCGCAGCGGCACGCATATCGTCGACGACTCGAGGGCGTTCGCCGCGCTGTACAGCAACGCGGGAGTATACCGACTCGCCGATGGCGGTGGCGCCGGAGCGTTCCACCTGCTGGAGCGGGCGACCGAGGTCGACCCGAGTTCGCCCACGGCGTGGGTCAACCTCGCCAACGCGCACCTGATCGGTGGAGACGACCAAGCCGCCCGCGCCTGCTACGAGCGGGCACTGGCCCTGAAACCGTCGGCGCTTTCCGCGATCAGCGGCCTGGCGCACGTCCACCGCAACGCCGGACGACTGGCCGAGGCCGAGCGGCTCGAACGAAAAGCAGCCCGCTACCGCGCGCGCAACCCATACTACCTCTGCAGTCTCGCCCGCGAAGAGCTGGCCGGTGGGCACCCGGAGGATGCGCGTCGCCATCTCGCGCGAGCGATCGACATCAAGGACGATGAGCCCGAGTTCTACCTGCTGATGGTCGATGCAGCCCGCAGCCTAGGGCACGAACGCGAGGCCAAACGCTGGGCCAGCCGCCTCAACAACCTTCCTCGCGACGCCGTCGCCGCGGCGCGTTGAGGGACGACCTCATCTCCGCCACATCGCGAGGCACTGTCCGCGGTGCCCATTCGGGCCAAACGGCTCGTTGTTCCGAAATGCCCGAGGGGCGTCGCAAGACGCCGCCTTCGCCGCTGTAACTACCGCCTCCGGCTCAGGCCGGCTCCTCACCAGTTGGCCCGTAGTAGTCGCGAACCCACTCAACGAGCCGGCGCAAGCCGTCCTCCAGCGACGTCTTCGGCTCGTAGCCGACAGCAGCCTTGATGCGAGAGAGGTCCGCACAGGTCTCGGGCATCTCGGTAGGCTGAGGCGGGAGGAGCTCGACATTGGCCTTCTTGCTGAGGAGCGACTCGAGCATCTGGACGAACAGTAGCATCTCGACGGGCCGGTGGTTGCCGATGTTGAAGACGGCGTAAGGCGCAACAGGAGGCTGTGCTGCAGCGCCGACAGCCGGCTCGGGCGGCAGCGGGCGAGGGGAGAGCGTGAGCTTGAGGATGCCGTCGACGATGTCGTCGATGTAGGTGAAATCGCGGCGGTATTTGCCGTGGTTCCAGAGCTTGATCGTCCGGCCGGCGAGGATGTCGCGGGAGAACATGATCGGGGTCATGTCGGGCCGTCCCCATGGTCCGTAGACGGTGAAGAAGCGCAGACCGGTGCAGCGCAGGCCGTGGACGTGCGCGTAGCTGAAGGCCATGTGCTCGTTGGCGCGCTTGGTGGCGGCGTAGAAGGAAAGGGGCTCGCTCACGGCGTCCTCGCGGAATGGGGTCGGTACGCCGGCGCCATAGACGCTGGAGGAGGAGGCGAAGACGAGGTGCTTGGGCGGATTGCGGCGAGAGGCCTCGAGGATGTTGGCAAAGCCGACGAGGTTGCTGTGCACATAGGCCTCGGGGTGGGTGAGGCTGTAGCGCACGCCAGCCTGGGCGCCGAGGTGGACGATGTAGTCGGGCTTGAAGCCGTCGACCAAGCCGAACAGCGCGGAAGTATCGGCGAAATCGGTGCGGACGAAGCGGAAGCCCTCGCACCCTTCGAGTCGGGCGAGGCGAGCCTGCTTGAGGGCGACGGGGTAGTAGTCGTTGACGTTGTCGATCCCGAGCACCTCGGGTTTGCCGGGTGAGGCGAGCAGCCGTTGGCAGACGTGGGAGCCGACGAAGCCGGCCGCACCGGTGACGAGGACCTTCATGACTGCCGGTGTAGGCGAACCGTCGACGAGCGGCTAGAAAAATAGCCGCCGGCGCCTCCGCCGGCCCAGTTGCGCCGGGGCGGCGACAGCTAAGTTTGCAGCTTACCGGCGACAACTGCGCCGCACTTTGCGGTGCTCACCTCATCCACCTCCCGTTGTTCGTATGCACATCAAGGCCTATCTGAAGCCACACTGCAGCTGGAGCAATGGCGTCCGCGCGATCCTGCGGAAATACGGGCTCCCGTTTGAAGACTGCGACGTATTCCGCAACCCCGACCTGTATGCGGAGATGGTGCGCAAATCCGGCCAGCCCCTCTCCCCCTGCGTCGAGATCGACGGAGTGATGCTCGCCGACGTCTGCGGCGAGGAGGTCGAAAACTACCTTCTGGCACACAACCTCGCGCCGCCCAACCCGGTTGCCACCACGCCCGCCCGAGGCTCCCCCGGGACGGCGGCTGCCACATCGGCATCGCCTTCCAGCAAACCGATCCGGTTCTTCTGAGGGCGAGAGGCAAAGAATACTCTGGGGCTGCCTCCCCGCACATGGTAGTCTGCCCTCTTCTCCAAGCGGTCCTGTCCTTCGCGCTTCGAACGCCAAGGGCCATTATATGAAAACGTTTCATCTCCCTGGCACGCTTCCGGCTCGACTGATCGGCCGCATGAAAACTTCCCTTTTTGTTCCGTTTCCAGCCATGCAGCTATGGTTCCGTTAGCCTTGGTGACGTTTTTTGAACAAACCAGCCACGTCACCGTCCGTTTCTCCTGACACTTTTTCTCGCCCTCGGATAATGAGCAGCACCACCAGCACCTCCTCCCGTCCCGGCCAGCTCGGCCTTCCCGCCAAGCAGGGTCTCTACGATCCGTTCTTCGAACACGACGCCTGCGGCGTCGGCTTCGTGGTCGACATGAAGGGGCGCAAATCCCACCGCATCGTCGAGCAGGCCGTCGAAGTGCTGGTCAATCTCGACCACCGTGGTGCCGCCGGCAGCGAGGTGAACACCGGCGACGGTGCGGGCATCCTCATCCAGATCCCGCACAAGTTCTTCGCCGCCGCCTGCAAGAAGGCGCAGATCCAGCTCCCCGAGGCCGGCCAGTACGGTGTCGGCATCACCTTCCTCCCCAAGAACGCGACCAAGCGCCGCCGCCTCGAGGAGAAGTTCGAGCAGATCATCCGTTCCGAAGGCCAGACCTTCCTCGGATGGCGCACCGTTCCGGTGAACAACGCTTCGCTCGGCGAGACCGCCAAGAGCAGCGAGCCCTGCATGCGCCAAGTCTTCATCGGCCGCGATCCGGAGCTCACCGACGACATGGCCTTCGAGCGCAAGCTCTACGTCATCCGCAAGCGCGCCTTCAACGAGATCCGCAACACCACCATCGACGGCGCCGAGTACTGGTATCTCTCCAGCCTCTCCTCCCGCACCATCGTCTACAAGGGCATGCTGCTCACCCTGCAGCTCGCCGAGTATTTCCCCGACCTCTCCGACCCCCTCATGGAGTCGGCGCTCGCGTTGGTCCACTCCCGCTTCTCGACCAACACCTTCCCGAGCTGGAGCCGCGCGCACCCCTACCGCTTCCTCCCCCAAAACGGCGAGATCAACACCCTCCGCGGCAACAACAACTGGATGCACGCCCGCGCGTCC